>JBBSHN010000142.1:0-5550 GCA_038252945.1 Propionibacteriales bacterium
ACATCGACACCTACCACCACCGACCCCACTCCGGGCTCGGCTACCGCACCCCCGCCGAGGTCGCCGCCACCTGGCACAGCGACCCCGAGAGACTACAAACTGCAGCGACCTAAACCGTCCACGGCGATGGGGTCCACGTCATGTTGTGTATCGGGCGCACATTTTTCGTCCGAGCTGAGCCACTCAAGGTGCACCACATGCCCACGCCGACCGTGTACCGCACGAAAGCCAACCAGCCGTCGCCGTCTCTGCGCCATGCCTGCAGGTGCACACCGGCGGTTATGACGACGTGCCGCTCGTCGAGCTCGAGGGTCCCGGCTTTGAGCCGTTCCTGTCTCCTGCGCAGGCCCGGTCGTTGGGCCGCGCACTGATTGCCGCTGCGGAGGCTGTGGAGCAGGACCGGCCACTGTAGTTACGCGAAGACCGTCACGATGACAGCCACGACAGCCAGCAAGGTGTTCGCGAGCGTGAGCCACAACGAAGCTTGATGCTGTACGCCATGCACGTGCCGGCTGCTGACATGCTGGGAGATGACCCGAAGGGAAAGAGCCCAGGATGAGCATGGCGGCGGTTACCTGCGCGTGTGGAATGTGGGTGACGTTGCGACTCGACTCCGACGACCAACCCGTCTCCTGGAGCTTGCTTGGTCCGGAGCTCTTCGCGGATGCAACGGATGAACCTGCAACAGAGCCTGTGGACAAGTGGTCAGCCGAAATCGCCGAGCACGTCCAGCGCATCCTGAATGACGCCGACGAATTCACCGAGCAAGTTGGGCGTGCGCGCGTCGCTCGGGGCGCGTTCAGCTCCCCCATCACGTGCGCATGCGGTCGTGAGTACGCCGCGCTCAACGTCCGTCCGTGGATAGTGGAAGCCACCGACTCCTAGACGAAGCGGCGGGATTGGCTGACATATGAGCAGCACACCTGACCGAGAGGGGTTGACCGGAGGTCAGAATCCCGGACAACGCGCCGAGGCCGGACTGTCATTGTGGTGTGTCAGCAACCAACCCAACAGACACGGTTGCTTCCGCTGCGCCATCCTGTCGGTCAGGAGTTGACCCATACAGGGAGGCACAGCATGACCGAGTACGACGAGAACCGCCCGATTCGCGGCGACGAAGACACCGACGGCCACGGTTACCGCTATTACGCAGACGGGGAGTCCGCGGAGGGCGGCGACACCGAGGCCCACATACCCAGGATGTTCGGGGACGCTGACAAAACCGAGGGCGGAGACACCGAGGGTCACGGGTCGAGACTCCCGTATGCCGCAGACTCCGACGAGGACGAGGACGAAGTACGCGGTGGCCACTTACCGTTCGCGGAGGATGCCGAAGGTAACGACACGGCAGGCCGCGGCATAGGCCACCCCTAATCGCTCGCTGTACGGCCCAGCTGAGCAGCTAAGCCATTCCCGCCCCAGGCCGACGGGTGTGGTGGCGGCGCGCTGCCACTCTTTGGCCGTGACAAGCGCGTCGACGCCGGGACAAACCAAAGCCCGCTGAGCGGTGCATTGGGTTGGCGATTCGCAAGGGCCAGGAGATTGCTAGCCGAGGGCAGCATCTAAATCGAGATGGTTCCCACGGGAACTATCTCCGCGGGGCGCGTGAGATAAACCACGGGTCGGCTGTCAGTAAGCCCTACTACGCGCAGTCCCGACGGAGTGAGCGATGAAGACTACGACGCGGCGATAGCGGAAGCGGCGGCGCGGCCTCTACTCCATGACGTTCCATCCACTGGCGTGTCAGGTGATAACTCTCGTCGGCGCAGCCTCCTCTTTGAGGCTGTTAAATGTTTCCGTTCGTGCTAATCGGCATGCTCTCCACTGCCGTCGTGGTCGGCGCTATCGCTGCCATCGCGGAGGTGGGAACCGACGTCGCGACGACACCCTGTCAAGACTCGCGACAGTCAGCGACCGCGCCCGGTGTGTCGGCACAGGACGGGTCTGAGCCTCGACCTAGCAAGAGTCAACCCTCAGGTCCACCCCTTCCCTTATTAGCGCAACAGGCTCGAGCCGCAGCTCCGCGGTGGAGGGTCGAAGGGAGTCCACCAATTCGAGAGCAAACCTGATATTTTGGCCGATAACGGTTCCACTGAGACATCGACTTGCGATGGGTTCGGGTGGGCGGTGTTGGGAGCCCGAATGAAAGTCGCCCTGCGAGTCATCTGCATGTGCGTTGGGGTGGGGTTGACCTCTTTCGCCACGTGTGCCGCGGCCTCGCCGCCGCTTTTGTTTCCTGCGAATGGGCATGGGCTAAGCAAGCAGACCGCCGGCAGCAAGGGGAGCGGCTGGCGGGATGGTGGCCGGATATCGGTGCGCCGCGACGTACTCCTAATGGACGGTTCGACGTCGCATGTGGTCGTCGCTGTGGCGACCACTAATCGCACCCCTCAACATCGGCGCTACACCTCGACAATCTCGCGTCGTACCCCGAATGGTCATTGGGTCCGGCAGACCACCCACATCGGCAGTCCGGTTGGGGTAGACGTCAACGCAGCCGGTGACGCGGTCATCATCAGTACCAGCGGAGTGGACGGCGGAAACGTTATCGCGACCCGGTGGCCGCGAGGCGCAGATCGGGCCCGGTCCCGGGTCATCCTCAAGTCGGCGGACCAGCCGGCGCCGATAACCTCGACCAGAATGTCAGCCAATGGCGACGGCGATGTCGCCGTCTTGGCGTCACCGTGGGAAGGAACCGGGGAACAGGCCGTACTCCTCCGCAAGCTTTCGGGTCACCCGTGGAAGCCCACGCTGACGATCCGCCCAGCCCGTTACGGCGGTGCGTTGGACTCGGTTGACATCACGCCAACCGGCGCGGTGGTTGGCGCCTTCACGCAAGACTCGACGTTGTCGGTGCGCACCATGCAGCCGGGGACAAACACGTTCGGTCGACCCACCCTGATCGCCACGTGGCCAGCTATCGATGGAACTGCATCCACGCTTGTCGAAGTGAAAGTCGGAGTGAACGGTGATCTCGCCACAACCTGGGCGTATGCGGAAACCGACTATGTGTCGAACATCCGGCTCAACATTCTGCCCGTCAACGGCCGATCGTGGCAGCGCGACTTTCAAACCACTGACCAAGTTGCCATCGTGGCCGTCGGTCGGGACGGCTCCGTGGTCATCAAAAAGGGCATCAGCACTCGCCGCTGGGACCCCAAGAGCCGGTCGTTTACGCGACATCAAACGTCGTTCTTCAAAGACGACAACGAGCAGGGGGACGTGCTCATTGGCGGAGGCATCTACAAGGGATGGCTACGACTGTGGCCGGTCGGGAAACCCCGCGGAACCGAGGTGAACTCACCTCGTGGCGACCAACGGGCAGTGGTGTTAACCGCAGACCACCTGGTGTACGTGGCAACTCTTCGCGACGGCACTACTCCTGCTGGATACCACCTGAGCATCCGACAGTTCTGATGAACCCCTTGTAAGGCGTCGGTCGTCGCAGCGACCTACCTTCGGCTCATGCGCACCGTCGACCCACCGAAGCCCGTCGAGGTGCGCCACGACGGGCAGTGGTGCCCTGGCTGGCTGCAGCGACCAGTCGCTCAGGTGGAGCCAGCTGCTGCGGTGCCAGCCGCCGCAGTCTCCGCCGTCCCACTCGTGCTCCTCGCACCGCGCGGGATGTCTCAGGTCGCGGCGCAGCGCGCGCATGTCGTCGGCGGCAGGTGGGACATTTTTCCCACCTGTTAGTTCGGTGGACGATGATGTGGACACGGGGCATACCTCCAACTAGGTGTGTTCCTTAGGCCCGTTCGGTGATGCGTTCACCGGGCGGGCCACTTTCAGGGCGAAAACTCGCCCGATAACTCGGCCCACAACGCTCAGATTGGCTAGGCGTGGCACGCTCAGCCGCACAGTGCTTAGCGGGTCGATACCCTGAAGAAATGACGACTCCCTCGGACATCTCACCGGACGATTCGGCAGACGTGGTCGTGGTCGGCCCTGACGGCCAGCCGGTCGACACCGCCGACGACGCAGACCGCTCGATCACCGACCTCGTCGAGCAGCCGGCCAAGGTCATGCGCATCGGAAGCATGATCCGCCAGCTTCTCGAAGAGGTGAAGGCCGCGCCGTTGGACGAAGCGAGCCGTTCTCGGCTCCGTGAGATCCACCAGGCGTCCATCAAGGAGCTTGAGCAGGGCCTGGCGCCGGAGCTTGTGGAGGAGCTCGAGCGGCTGAGCCTCCCGTTTGCCGAGGAGACGCCGAGCGAGGCGGAGCTGCGTATCGCGCAAGCCCAGCTCGTCGGCTGGCTCGAGGGACTGTTCCATGGAATCCAGACCGCCATCTACGCACAGCAGATGGCCGCACGAGCCCAGCTCGAGCAGATGCGCCGTGCTCTCCCGCCCGGTGTATCCCCGGGAATGCCACCGTCAGTGGGATCCCCGACCGGCGCGAACCCGCAGGCCACCTCGACAAACGGGATGTACCTCTAGACCCCGGGTGAGCAATCCAATGATGCTTGTGTGACGAATGACAGATGTGGTACTCCCTTCCGATTCGATGCCGTTGTGGAGACGGCGAGGGCTCGGTGCCGCCGCGGGTCTGCTGTCAGCGGCTGCCGGTGTCGGCGCCTCACTATTGGTCTCTCGAATCATCGGCAGTGCCCCCACCCCGGTAGAAGCGGTCGGGGCTCGTGCCATCGATGCCACACCCCGCGCGGTCAAGGACTGGGCGGTACGCACTCTAGGGACCGCCGACAAGACGGTGCTGCTGAGCGGCATCTTCATTGTGCTGGTGCTCCTGGCTTGCCTTATCGGCGTAGTCGCGTGGCGGAGCCGACTCACGGCGCTCTCCCTCGCGACGCTGCTGGGGCTTGTTGGACTCGCCGCCGCGTACGCCGACCGCACACGGCTGGTGAGCGCGTTCGGCAAACTGGCGCCAGCACTGGCAGCGCTCATTGTCAGCGTTGGGCTGCTTGCTTGGTTCACGACCGGCTGGGACCGGCGGTCAGCGCTCCACCGGCCGGAGGTCCCGAACCGACCGGGGAGCAGTGAGTCCGAGCGCTCACCGAACGGGCTGACCGGCTCGGGAAGCACGGCAGACGCACCTCCGGGTTTCGATCGCCGGGCCTTTCTGGCGGCTGCGGCGGTGAGCGGCGCCGTGGCAGCAACCGGCGCCGTCAGCTTCACTTCTTTCGGCAGCACTGTGGGAGCCAGGTCCCGAAGTGGGGTGCGGCTGCCGGCACCGGCCAGCCCGGCACCTCCGCTGGCTCGGACTGCGACGCTGGATGTCAACGGCATCACGCCGTACCTGACCAACAGTGGCGACTTCTACCGCGTCGACACTGCCCTGAGTGTCCCTCAGGTGGCAGCCAAGGACTGGCGGTTACGCATCCACGGTCTTGTTGATTCTGAGCTTGAGCTCACCTACGAAGACCTGCTCGCCATGCCTCTGGTCGAGCGTCGCATCACTCTCATGTGCGTGTCGAACGAGGTCGGCGGTGACCTCACCGGCAACGCCAGTTGGCTGGGCGTACGCGTTGCCGACCTGCTCCGACGAGCAGGCCCGAGCGCCAGCGCCGACGCCGTCAAGTCGACATCCATCGAC
>JBBSHN010000143.1:0-5473 GCA_038252945.1 Propionibacteriales bacterium
CTTGCTTTACGCCGACCTTGCCGTCACGTTCGTGGCTTGATCACGACGTTTAAGAAGCCATTCACACAGTTCGCTCACGATTCGTTTACCTATCCATTCGGCCACGGGTACCGAGACAGCGTTTCCGCAGGCGTGATAGCGCGCGGAGTCGAGAGTGTTGACGTTTCCGATCGCCACCTTAGGCATCGTCCAATCATCCGGGAACCCTTGCAGCCGCTCGGTCTCAAGGGGCGTCAACCGGCGTACTCGGCCGATCGGATACGAGACATAGTTGCGCGACCAGTCAGTGCCCGTGTGACGAGCCGACTCGGCGTACAAGCAGTGCGCTAACTTCTTGACGAACCCTTGCTCAGGATTTCCAACGCTGACCGAAAAGGGGGAAACAAGTTTCTCCCCATCTGATCGGCCCTTCTCAAGATTCCTGTCGCCGCATTCGGACTCAAAAAGTACCGATCCGGCACTGGCTGGTCCACCAAGAGATCCGACAATGAAGACTCTTGTACGACTCTGGGGGACGCCGAAGTATCTACTGTCAAGTACTCGCCAAGCGACGCCATACCCGAGCTCGGCCAACGACCGTAGGATGATCGCGAAATCTCGTCCATTGTGGGAAGAGAGAAGTGCTGCAACGTTCTCGAGGATGACAAGCGCGGGGCGACGCGCCCCAATAAGCTCCGCAAAGTCGTAGAAGAGGCCAGACTGCTCTCCCCGAAGACCGCGTCTTGGACCCATTCTTGCGAGGCTGACGTCTTGGCACGGGAAACCGCCGGCCCAGATTTCCGCGTCTGGTATGTCACTAGCGTCAACCTCCTGAATATTGTTACTGCGCGGAACGTACGGCCAATGCTGCTCTAGAATGTCGAGGCAGAACGGTTTCTTTTCGCACTGCCACACTGTCTCCAGCCCCGCGCGCTCGAATCCGAGATCGAAACCGCCAATGCCGGCAAAGAAGCTAGCGGTGCGGAGAGGGGCGTCGCGCGAGTGCACTCCGGCCTGCGCGAGCTGCCTCGCCAGGTCCGGGGGCCCGCACTTCGGGCCGCCTAGCCCCGGTGCTGTCCCCATAGATGCGCCCTCTCCTGTCGTTCGCACTGACCACTTCGCAGGATAACGGGTGGGTCCGACGCTCCTCGGCTCGCCCTGCGGCTGTGTACAATTCGGTTATTTGAGTCTAGTTTCTTCGTGCTGGATCCATGGGCGCGACACACGTCGGCGATCGGCCGGTTCGAGGGGCGCCTGCCGATCGCTCGCCTGGATTGCCGGGGACGAGAGGGCTCAGTTCGCCGGGTCAGAGCCCGCATGCCTCGGCACTACTTGCGAGCAGGAGTGACAGCCACGAAGCGCTGATCGTCTTGTCGAGCGGGACGTGTGCTCGAGACCGGAGGGCGCGACGAAGCGACCGAGTTCTGCTGCGTGGGGCCAGAGCAGCACCATGTGCAAGGACAGGCCTCGCGCTGGGAGCGACTGGACTGCGGTGTGAATGAACGGCCTGGGCTCTGCGCGCACGGTGCTTCTCTCCCCTGACTTCGGCTGTAGGGTAGGCGCCATGTCGGAGGCGTCGTGGGCATCGTCCGCAGCAACTCGGCGCTCGATGCAGTCCAACCGCAGTCGCGACACGGCGCCAGAAGTCTCGCTCAGACGAAAGCTCCACGCCGCAGGCCTTCGCTACCGCACGTGTGCCCGCCCACTACCAGACGTACGACGGACGACCGATCTCGTCTTCCGGTCATCAAAGGTTGCGGTCGAAGTGCGTGGCTGCTTCTGGCACGGCTGCCCAAATCACTACAAGCCACCCGTCACGAACGACTCCTACTGGGCGGCGAAGGCTGCGCGCAACGTCGCGCGCGACGCCGACACGGAGCGACGCCTCGAAGAGGCTGGTTGGCTGCTCATCGTGGTCTGGGAACACGACGACGTCGACGTTGCTGTAAACCGTATCGCACAACTGGTGCGAACTCGTCGCTCAGTGTGAAGCAGTCCCGTCGTGCGCTTGGACCGCCCCGCCTATAAGCCCCTCCCATCAGACTGGCAGGCCCTTGCTCTGATCCACAGCACGTCCCAGCGTGCAGCAGAACTGCACTCGGCTCCATGATCCAAGGCCGCCGATGATCGACGTACCGATGCAGCGCTTCGAGGAGCTGGTCGCCGACGCCCTGGACAGCGTGCCGGAGCCGCTGATGCGCCTGCTCGACAATGTCGCGATCTTCGCCGTCGACCAGCATCCCGACAATCCGCGGCTGCTCGGGCTCTACGAGGGCGTCGCTCTGACCCGCCGGACGCACGAGTACGCCGGCGCCATGCCGGATCACATCTCCATCTACCGGCTGCCGATTCTCCACATCTGCGCCACCGAGGACCAGGTCGTCAACGAGGTGCGGGTAACCGTCGTGCACGAGATCGCCCATCATTTCGGCATCAGCGACGAGCGCCTGCACGAGCTCGGGTGGGGATAACGTCGACTGACGAGGGAGCGAGCACCCGAGCGAGGAACGAGAAGCCCTGTGTCAAGGCGTCGGCTGTTGTTGGGTGGTGAGGCGTTGCAAGGCGTGGTGTTGTGTCGGTCGTAGGGGGTGCGGTTTTGCCAGCAGCGCCAGATGATGTTGAGCCAGGCGCGGGCGAGGATGCGTACGGCGTGGGGGTGGTCGTGGCCGCGGGCGCGGGCGCGTTGGTAGAGGTCGGCGGCCCAGGGGTTGGCGTGGCGGGAGTCGCCGGCGAAGTCGCAGACGGCGTCGCGGAGTTGTTTGTCGCAGGCCCAGCGGAACCCGACCGAGCGGGCTTTGCCGGATTGTCGGGTGGAGGGGGCGACGCCGGCCATGCAGGACAGCGACTCGCGGGTGGGGAAACGGGCCCGGCAGTCGCCGATCTCGGCGAGCAGCCGGGCGGCGCGGACCCGGCCGGCGCGGGGCAGGGTGGTGAAGATGTGCGCGTCGGTGTGGGCGTCGAGCTGGCTGTCGATTTGGGTGGACAGCGCGGTGATCTGCTCGAGCAGGCTGGCCAGCACGGCGACCAGGGCGTGGGTGATGTGCGCGTTGGCGGTGGCCTCGGCGCCGGTCAGGCCGCGGGGTGCGGCGGTGAGGCGGGCGTGCAACACGGCCGGGTCGGTGTTGCCGGAGTAGCCGACGCTAGCCAGCCAGCTAGCCAGCCGTGTGGGCGAGAGCCAGTCGGCGCGGTCTTGGGTGTCGAAGCGGGTCAGAAATGCCAGGCTGATCGCCGAGTCGATGGCGGCGAAGAGCCCGACCGCGCCGGGGAAGGCGTTATGCAGGTGCGCACGCAGCTGGTTCGCGGCGGCGACGCGGTGGGCGATCAGGTCTTTACGGGCCCGGCAGGCGCGGCGCAGGGTGGTGGTTTGTGGGCTGTCCGGGGTGAGCGGGTGCAGCCGGGCCCGGTCGGTGCGCAGCGTGTCGGCGAGCACGAACGCGTCGAAACGGTCGTCCTTGTTGCCGGCCGAGCCGTAGCGTCCGCGCAGGTTCTTGACCTGGTTCGGGCTGATCACCACCACCGTCATTCCGGCCGAGAGCAGGGCGTCAACGACCGGACCGTCCGGACGCTCGATCGCGACCTCGACCGCGCCGGCACGCTGGAGCACGTCGATCAGCTCGGCCAGCCCGGCCGCGCTGTGCTCGACGCCGTGGCGGGTGATCTGCCGGCCGCGGTTGTCCACGACCGACACCGCGTGATCATCGCGAGCCCAGTCCAGGCCGGCGGTGACATCGTTCGGCGGCTGTTCAGGCAGTGCGGTGGGCACGATGGTGCTGGCAGACTTCACGTCAGCCTCCTCGCTGCTAGTCCCAGTGGGGAGGCGCCCGAATCCGGTGCCAATGGTTGCCGGGGCGCGGCTGCCGGTTCGCTCACTGATCGGCGCTCGAAGGCGCTCAGCCCTGTCGACGGTCCGCAAGCCCCGGGCGACCGCCACCCCTCGCAAATCTCGTTCTGGACCTCAACCGCGTCAAGCGAGCAGGGCGATGAAATGGCGGCACCTCGGGCGCATCGGCAACCCATCCAAGATCACCGACACACAGATGGTGCACCAGTGAGCGAGGCGCGCAGCGACCGAGGAGGTCGCCGTGGGATCGGCCGCAGCCGGTCGCGGCCTACCGACTAGCGTTGAGGCGGTGAGCGACTCGCGTCTGCCGATCAAGATGCTGCACGACCGCGTGCTGGTGAAGCTGCCCCGCGGTGAGGGCGAGCGCAAGTCGTCCGGCGGCATCCTCATCCCCGCGACCGCGGAGGTGGCGAAACGGCTGTTCTGGGGTGAGGTCGTCGCGGTCGGCAATCATGTGCGCGCGGTCAAGATCGCCGACCGGGTCCTCTTCAGCCCGGATGATCAGTTCGACGTCGAGGTGCATGGTGAGGAGTTCATCATCCTGCGCGAGCGCGACGTCCACGCCGTGGCCGCCGAACGGATCGAGGAGCAGACCGGCCTCTACCTCTGATCGGACTCGAGCCGGTGGACGACCTCGCGGTCGACGGTCCGCTTGACGGCGAGGTATTTGCGCAGCCGGTTGGCCCCGACGGCCAGCCAGACGGCGGTCAGGACGAACGCCCAGATCTTGGACGAGTGCCCGTCCGCCGCGACCGCGATGGAGAAGAAGACAACGGCCAGCACGACGTAGATGCCGGTGCCGATCATGGCTTCCAACAGGCTGGTGTCGCGTTGCGGCCCGAGGACGCGGGCCAGCCATATCCGCCGGTCTCCCCGCGCCGAGTCGAGCGCCCGCTGCCGCCGGTCGCGCTCGTCGCGCTCCTGGCTGGTCCGTGAGCGCTGCTGCTCGGGCCTCGATTTCGCCACGTTCACCTCTCGCTGCACCGGTTCGTCGTACGGCGTGTGCCTGCCTGCCATCATCGCGCACCGGCGCGATTGCTTGTCGACTGTCTCCCGGCATGGTCGACAATCGAGACCATGAAGTGGCTGCTACTCGCGGGCGCGATCGTATTCGAGGTCTTCGCCACGACCTGCCTGAAGCTGTCCGACGGTTTCACCCGGATCGGGTGGGCGGCGGCGATGGCCGGTGGCTATCTGATCTGCTTCGGGTTCTTGACCCTCGCGATCAAGCGGCTCGACGTCGGTACGGCGTACGCGATCTGGTCGGGCCTCGGGACGGCTGCGATCGCCGTCATCGGTGCCGTGGTCTTCAACGAGAGCTTCACGTGGGTCAAGGTCGCCGGCATCGCGCTCGTGGTCATCGGCGTGGCTGCCATCAACCTGAGCGGCGTCACGCACTGACGCGGCGTGTCCATTGTATTCGGCGGGATTGCCGGTCCCGACGCCATCTGGCGGCCCGGCGTACGACCCATTGCTGATTCTCGGTTAGACGACGGAGTCGGCGGTGGTACGACGCTCGGCTTCGTGTGCGAGTGGTGGGCGAACGCGTCGTGTTACTGCTCGCGGTGGCCGGCAGGATGTGTGTTGCGTCAGGGTAGACCCGCACGCTGCGGCCCTGGCGCGCGGCGACCCGGCGCGGCCGCGGCGGCCGGA
>JBBSHN010000144.1:0-5432 GCA_038252945.1 Propionibacteriales bacterium
AGGGCAACGTCACGCTGCCCGCCCGACGCTCAAGCTCCCGTCGGATCTGGTCGTCGAGCTCGATCGCTTTCGCCACCCGTCCCACGCCATAACGTTCGTCAACCAGCCCTCCATTCCTCCAACCCAACAGAACTTACGGCGAGCAGCACTAAGCTTTGACCCCCAAACGCATCTCGGAGAGCATTTTGAGCGGCAGAGTGCTCTCGGAGATGCGTTAGTTGTCCGGTGCTGCCGCGCGTAGCACCGCGGCGGCGAGCAGGCGTCGGCGAGCGGCTCACGGAGCACCACGGCGACGGCCAGGGACGCTGCCGTGTGGAGGACCGCCACGTCAGCGATCGCGGAGTTGTAGGCGTCGAAGACCGCCAGGCCGGCGATTCGATCTACGAGGCGTACAAAGCCGTCACCGTCCACCCGGCCGGCGTCCCCGGTCGCCACCCAGCCGCCGCCATCCGCGCCGCTGGCTCGCCGACGAGCGCGGCGTCACGCCGGGCGCGCGCAGCTCGATCTCGCCGATCGCGTCCGCTCCGGGCACGCGTCCTTCGGCCACGCGTACCCGCTCGGGATCGAGCCGCCCGACGGCGCCGGGCCGTGCCGGGCAGTAGTCGACCGCGGTCCCCGCCGGAAACGCCTCCGTGGTGGTGTACGCGTTACGCACCCGCGCGTTCGGGAACAGTTGCCGCAGTCTCGCGGCCAGGGACCGGTCGACCAGCCCGCCCGTGAGCGTCAGCTCGCGCATGGTCGGAATCTCCAGCTCGCCGCGGAACGGGAGCAGAAGGCGGGCCGAATAGGGGTCGAGGACGGTGGCGCACGCCGCGTGGCAGGCAGCGAGAGCGCAGAAGTGCTCGGCGTCGAACCGCGGTAGCGCGAGCGTTGTATGGCGCCCCTCGAGCGGCTCGATGAGGGCGACCTGGCCCGAGTTCGTCCCGAACGGCCGGGGAACACCGAGCGAGGACGACGGTCGGCGACGGGCGTCAGCCCGGCGAAGAGGTTCCGTGGGTCGCCAGCACACCGCGCGGCACGGCCTGCGTCCCCGATGTGTACAGCACTTGCGCCGGATCGTCGGGCCCGACGACGGGCAGCGCCTGCTTCGCGAACTCGCCGTCTTCGACGAGCATTTGGATCGGCGCGTCCGTCCTCCGATGATGGTCCGAATCGCGGAGCTCGCCAAAATGCGGGCACGCTCTGCCGCGTCGCCTTTGGGCTGGGAGCGGGACTGCCACGGGTCCAGCTCGCATCACGGCGAGGCACGCCACGGCATAGTCGGTCCAAGCGCCGGCCGCGACCCGCGACCGCGACATTCGGGTCGACTCATGCGAGCCGATCGAGGCGGTCGACGACCGTGGCGTCAGTCATCGACGCGCCGGCGATGTCCAGATCGTCGGACCGAAAAGCGTATCCATACGCGGCGAATCTAACGGCATTGCCCCGTCAGTTCAGTTGCGGGCTTCTGGCAACGCTCTCGTCGGGGCGAACGCGACGGATGGCACCCATCCGATCGTGGAGACAAGGCACAGTCCGGCGTCACGCGTGCGCGCGGTCCCCCGGGTGGCGGCGCATCCGGACCGCGGCATTGGGTGGAGCGCCTTCCCGCGACGAAGGTCGCTGCGCTCCTCTGGCGGGGATGAGCCAGCGGGACATCGCCGCAGAGCTACGGCTCGCCAAGCCGACGGGTCAACTGGCATGCGCGGCGCCTCGGTGTGCACGGCCCGGTGCCGTAAGGGGGCCGCGCGTTCATCACGCGCGTCCTGGGCTACAACGGCGTCGCAACACCGAGCTGTGCGACATGCGCATCCGCGACGTGCGGGTGCACGATTCCGCACGCGCGCTTCCATATCCCGGACTCCAAGATCGAGAGCGGCATCCGCGTCATGGAGATTAGCAAGACCTCGTCGAGGCGTTCGTCGACCACCTCGACCGCCTTCGCCGTGCCGGGCATCCAGCCGGTCCCAACGACTGCGTGATCCAGAACAGCCGGCGCGGCCGGCTCACGCGGTAGCGCGTCGCCAAGATCATCCGCGTGGCGGCGGTCAGGGCGACGGAGCAGCGCCTCCGCGCAGGGCCTTCCGCCGCTGCCCGCGACAACACCGCAAGCCTGCGCCGGACTACATCTCGATCGCCCTCTGGCCAACCGCTTCGACGTGAAGTGGGGTCACGTGCCAGGTCGGCCATGCCGATTTCGAAGATGACTCTGGACCCCGACGCGCAGCTCGAACAGCGCGTCAAGCGCGAGCACGGAGTGCGCTTCGACGCCCTCGTCAGGAGCGCCGAAGCGCAGCTGCACGGGGCCGAAATGGCCTCTGATTGGGAGACGAGCGGGAGACGGCACGTCGGTTCGGTGTTGCTCCCCGGCGACACCACGATTTTCAGTCGTGGTGAGCAGTGTTCGATCCGGCTTGCCCGTTGGTTCGAACCCAGTCAAGGCATCAGCGGCCGGCGAGGGACTCAGCGGTGATCGCTCTCCCCAATGGGCGGGATGCGAGTACGCCCCGATCCGCTGGCCGAGACCCGCTTTGCGCTCGCCGGGCTCACGCATCGGTCGGCCAGAGCACTTCTCCTCGCCAATTCCGCGTCCAGCGCCCGCGATAGGCGCCGACGGTAAAGGAGCGCCTCTTATCCGCGCGGAGCGGTGTGGGCAGGTTCGTCGAACAGATGCGTGGCCAAACGCGGGGCAGGTGTCGTTCGCTCGGACCACCCGAGGACGTGCCGTACGGGAATCGTCAGCCGGGACGGCTGGGGCGTTCTCAGGGCAGGGTGGATAGGTGAGTTGTTGGCGACGCGCTCGCCTCTTAGATGTCTTCGTGGTCTCGGCGCCATCGGGCGGATCTGTGCAGATGCCGAGCGTCGTGGCTCCGGCCACGGCGAGCTGCTGGTACATGTGGGGAGTTGCGCCAGCATCGGTGAAGTCGTGGCCAGCGCGTCACTGGGATCCGCGCTTTGTTCTGCTGGGCAGCGGTTAGGTCGCAAGGTCGGGTGGCCGGGGGCATCGCAGCCCCCGGCTCCCACAGAATCCCGGCGTGACAGTCTCCCGTCACCGGGCTCTTCTCACCAGCCGTCAGGGCGAGCGGACCCACTGCCAGTGGGCGAACAGGCCGGGCTCTCGTTCGAGTAGCCCGGTCCACCACCACATGAACCGCTTGTAGGTGCGCAGCCGTCTGTACTTCTTCCCAGCCCAGCGCCTCAGGTAGATGCTGACGCGCCGCAGGAGGGGATAGACCGCCGACCGGTAGTACCGGCCGTAGTAGTGCATCCACCCGGCGACGATGGGGTTCAGCCATCGCGCCAGGTCGTCCAGCGACAGGTTGGTGCGCCGGTGGATCCGCAGTTCGCGGAGCCGGGCGCCTTTGGCCTTGAGCGCCTCGGGGCTGATCGCGGGCAGGAACGCCGTGAACCTCACGCCGTCCTTGCGCCTTGCCTCCCGTGGTCGGAAGGCGAACCCGAGGAACGTGAAGCTGGTGTGCTCGTGCCCACCCCGACGGTTATCGTCCTTGCAATAGACGATTCTCGTCTTCTCTGGGTGAAGCCTGAGGCCCACCTCTTCCATCCGCGCGGCGATCGCGGCAAGCACGTACTCGGCCTGCCGCCTGCTCTTGCAATGCACGACACCATCGTCGGCGTAGCGCTCAAACGGGCAGCCCGGGAAGTTCCGGGCCATCCATAGATCAAACGCAAAATGCATGACCAGGTTCGCCAGGACCGGCGAAACCGCCGACCCTTGCGGAGTTGCGGAGTTCCCCTATCTCGCTCAGCAAGAGTGCCGTCCGGGCGCTGCAGCGGGGCAGCCAGCCACCGCTTGACGTACAGCAGCACCCAGCGAGCGTCAGTGACCGCCTCGACCGCCTTGACCACGAGGTCCCACGGCACTTCGTCGAAGAACTTCTGAACATCGAGATCGATGAGCCAGTCGAACTTCCAGCACCGCGCCCGGCATGTCCCGACCGCGTCCAGGGCCGACTTGCCCGGCCGGTAGCCATAGGAGTCCGGATGGAACCTCGGCTCCACCAACGGCTCCAACCACATGGCCACCACTGTCTGCGCGACCCTGTCTGCGATCGTCGGCACACCTAGCGTGCGGACCCCGCCGCCATGCGGCCTGGGGATCTCGACCGCCCTGACCGGAGGTGGAAAGTAGGACCCCGAGCTCATCCGATTCCAGATCTTGTAGAGGTTGTCCCTCAGATCGGCCTCGAACTCGCCCAGCGCCTGCCCATCCACCCCTGGGGCGCCCTTGTTGGCCTTGACCTGCCGCCACGCCTCCCAGACCATCGACTTGGGAATCGCAAACGACTTGTCCTTCGGCTTTGGCATGTTCATCTTCGCTTCCTCCCAGAGCCTCACGGCTCCGGTTTATCGAACTGGACATTCCTGGTGAGCCGGCCCCTTCGCTCCACCGCCACCCCAGCGAGCAGCAGCTTCTCCGCTAATACGGGCCGGTCCGCCAGCGAGCGCCGCGACCAGTACTCAATGCCTCGGGTTTCCGCCCTTGGCACGCTCCCTCTCGCGACCTTTTGGGGCCTACGACCCCGGTCGACGCTTTCGACGCTCGCCTTCTCACGTTCCGTGCAAGAGCCGCAGACCAGGATCACGCCGCCTCTACGCCGGACACCGCCTGGCCAGGAACACGGGCACCCGCCAAGCTTCATCCCGGAGGAACCCCAAGGGCCTCCGGTTTCGATGCCATCTGTATGGATTTCGACGCCTCAACAGCGCACACCCCCGACCACCGGCAACACCGGCCGCCCAGGGTGCTTCTGGAACGTCTTCCTGGTCCCCACCTGACGCGATCAAGCCGCGCCTTTTCCCTGAACGCTCACCACGACGGTCTTCAGCCAACGCAGCATCAGGGCGGTTTAGCGCCTACCCCCGAGGGCCGACGCTGGAGGGCCGACGATCCTCCATCTCTCGCACAGCACCGCCTATGAAAGATGCCTCCTACACAACACCTCCTTCAGCGTTCGTGACGCACCACAAACGTGACTCAACGAGCGGAGAGGCCGGCGAGCTGACGCTGTGACGTTGCACGCTAAGTGGCGGGCTTTCTGAAGTCATCACCCGTTTCTCAACGCCGCCGTGGCGAATCAGATAGCGGTATGCCCGGGCGGGGTCGCGTCCTTGACCGACGGGTCAACCTGACGGACGCGGTGTCGCAGATCGGGATCGTCCAGGAAGGCGTCGATCAGTTCGCTTGATCCGCCGATACACCTCCAGTGGTCATCCCACAGGGTCGAGACCAGCCACGCGCGATCGGCGGGGAACATCAGATCCGGCAGGATGCCTTTCCAAAGGTCATAGGCGCGCCAGTGTCCCGCTTGCTCGGGGCCGGCCTCGATGAGCACGTAGCCCCAGTCGGCATACAGCGTCACCTTCGGCACGTCATAAAAGACGGTCTCGGCGCCGATCCCAGTCTCGAGGTATCCCAGCCACCACGGCTGTGG
>JBBSHN010000145.1:0-5220 GCA_038252945.1 Propionibacteriales bacterium
CGCAGCCGATCGACGAGGTAGTTGAGCGTGTCGCGGTGCTCGGTGAAGACGACGATCTTGCGACGACCGCCGCCGGCGTCGAACATCTCGGGCTGGTCCTGGAGCAGACCCGCCAGCTCGACCCATTTGGTGTCGGTTTCGAGCCGTCGAACCTTGGCTGCGAGCTCTTCGAGACCGGTCAGACTCGCGATCTCGATCCGCAGCTCATCGATCGTCTGGGAGGCGGTCGCGAGATCGAGAACCTGCTCTTCACCTGCTCGGCCTCCTCGGCCGGAGCATCGTCATCCTCGATCTCGTCGATGTCATCGATCGTGACCGCGTCAAGCTCTGGGTTTGCCAGGCGTGCCGTGGCTCCGGCCCGTAGGACCAGCGCATCGGCAAGCTTGCGCTCCAGTCGCTCGCGGCGGCGTCGGAGGCTGTGGTAGATCGCATCCGGCGATGAAGCCAGTCGTCGTTGGAGGACGGTGAGGGCGAAGCCGACGATGAGCCCTCGCTTTCTCTCGCCCTCGGCCTTGAGGCGCTCTGCGCGGTTCATCTCCTCGCGAACGTACTTCGTCACCTGCTCATAGAGGGCGGCCTCAGCCGGGGACAGCGCGTACGGCACAACGAATGCGTGGCGCGGCGGGAAGAGAGCCGTGCCGTCGAACTTGACGAGGTTCTCCTTCATCAACCGTCGCATGAGGTCCGACGTGTCCGTCCTCGGCACCGGACCCTTTGCGTTGCCGCGCCGGTGACCCTCGAAGCGATCGGGGTCGATCAGGCCCATGAAGAGCTGGAAGTCCTCCTCCTTGCCGTTGTGTGGCGTCGCGGTCAGCAGGAGGAAATGGCGGGTCAGGCCGCCGGCGCGCTCGCCGAGGAGCCGCCGTTTGGTCTTGCGGACCTCGTCGCCCTGGAGCGAGGCCGAGAGCTTGTGGGCCTCGTCGAAGACGATCAGGTCCCAGTCCCCGCTCTGCTCCAGCTGGAGTTGGAGGTCCTCGTCCCGGGCCAGCTTGTCGAGTCGCGCGATGAGCAGGTCATCGTCGTTGAAGGGGTTTCCCGTCCGCGGTGAGGCGATGCGATCTGGCGTCAGGATGCTGAACGGCAACTTGAACTTCTCGTCGAGCTCCTGCTGCCACTGCTCCACGAGGCTGCCGAGCGCGACGATGAGGCAGCGACGCAGGTCTCCGCGCACCAGCAGCTCGCGGATGAACAGCCCAGTCATGATCGTCTTGCCCGCTCCGGGATCGTCGGCCAAGAGGTAGCGCAGGGGCTGGCGGGTGAGCATCTCCTCGTAGACGGCCGTGATCTGATGCGGTAGCGGCTCGACCAGCGCAGTCGTGACGGCGAGGTACGGATCGAAGAGATAGGCGAGGCTGATGCGCTTCGCCTCCGAGACGAGGCGGAAGAGGCCCCCGTCGCCGTCGAAGCTCCACGGTCGTCCGGCTGCTGCGACTTCAAGGCGCGGCTCGTCGTCGCGGTAGAGAAGCGTGTTCGCAACCCGGCCGTCGGCGACCTTGTAGGTGAGTTCAAGGGCAGTCGAGCCGAACCAGCGGACGTCAACGACCGACACCAGGGCGTCGGGGAGCACACCGTTGATCGACGCACCGCGGGTCAGGTCTTCGAGGCGAGCGATGCGGTTCCCTCCCTCTGGACGCCGCATAAGGGGACGCGCGTCCGATGTGCTGCCGAAGACCAGGCACGTGGGCGACGAGTCCGGATGCAGTCTACCGGCCGATTATTGTCACGCCTGATCGGCGTCCTCCGGCAGCTCGATGAACACCAGCATTTCGGGCTCGCGGCCATTGGAGCGGGTGTCCGTCTGGAGGGAGATCGCATCCCTGGGCTCCTCGGTGGAGCTCCCCCGGTGGCAGGCCCTTCCAGCTTAGTTCTCCTGGTTCTCCATCAGTTCCGCCGACTCAAAGTCGTTGTCGAACTCCCGGGCCCGATAGCACTCGCCGTCGAGTGGCCCTCCTGGCCAGTTGGGCTGATCGTCCGGGTCGCCCGCGAGTGGCTGGTGGCAGACGGTGCAGACCAGCGCTGGCGTCGTCGGATCCCAACTGTTGTACATCGTCACATCGTACGTTCCCGCTGTGCCGGCTCTGATGGCACAAGGCCCCGGTGGGTTCAAGGCCAACCTCGGACGACAGGTCTACCCCTGCGCTCAAGCACTGCCACGGGAAGCGCAATGACCCCTTCCAATCCGTCTCGCCACGCCCTTTTCCTCATGGGCCTGTTCGCCTCCGCAGCAGCCATAGCCGCAGCCGCCAGCCCACCAGCAACCACCCGACGTTGCCGCCATCCAGATCCTATCCACCCGATCGTTCACCGACAGCGGCTACCTGAACTTCCTCGGTGACCTCAAGAACACGACGGGGGGCTGGCGCGAATTCGTGAAGAGCAGCGGGCGGCTCTCTACAACGGCTCGGGTACAGTCCTGAAGACCGACTTCACGTAAACCGAGCTCGACCTGGTCGGGCCGCACGCGCGGACGCCGTTCCCTCGTCACCCTGAAGCCCGCGCACTACGACCACTTCAAGCTCTCGACGAGCAGCGACACCACTAGCTCGCGCCCGGTCCGCCACCTGGCCATCAACCCCGGCACCCCATACATCGCGCCGCCTGGCTACGAGACCTACCCCGGCGAGATCACCAACAACAACGGTTTTCGCGCGTGAAGTTCGCGAAGGTCGTCGTGACGCTCTTCGACGCCAATGGGCACGTCCTCAACGTGGACTTCACCTACACCAACCCCGACCACATCCCGGCGCATGCTACGCGCGGCTACGCGGTCGCCTTCAGCGGCCACTGCGCCGGCACGCACAGCATCCGTACCCGGTCCAGGCCGACCACGCCTGAGCGTGGCCGCGACGCACCGCTCCGGGCTATCCACCACCTTCGTTTCGCCATTCGTTCCGTCCGGCAGTGCCTGTTCCCCGCGCTCCTTCGTTGATCTCCTGCTCGCGCCGATCGAGAAACGCAGCGACGTCAGCGGACACTCGATTCGCGTATTGAGTGGCCTGCTCTTTTCTGGGAGACCTAGCGGGATGCCGCGACACTCCTGACTTTCGCTGTTGCTTCGGTTTCAATAGTGACTTGTCTTTGACCTGGACCTTCGCTTTGTGCCGGGCAGCCCTAAACTGCTTCAGCGTCTTGTCGTAAGCCTTGAATGCGGCTTTGGTTGCAGGCGCCGTCTTCCCATACTCCAACAGGGCCAGCCGGTACACTCGGCCGAGGCGGTCCGTTCGAAGTATCAGTTCCTCGAGTGTGGTACGGGCCCGATCTTCTTCGTTGGAAGGCTCTTCGCTCATCGGTCGACTCTAACTCGTTGCTCCTTGCAGTGAAACAGGGCCTCGCAGCTCCTTGAGAGGAACCGCCAGGGCATGGTTGCATCCCTAGGCCTGCTCCCGGATCCTTTGAACAGTTCACAACGATCTCGGCGCCGATGGCCAGCGTGCACTGTTGCTGGTCTTGGCGACTAGCCTGAGGCGTCGTCAGCGTCGTCAGACCAATCGAGCTCGTTGTCGAACTCGCGGGCCCGATAGCACTCGCCGTCGAGGGGACCGCCGGGCCAGGCGGGCTGATCCTCCGGGTCTCCGGTTAGCGGCTGGCCGCAGACAGTGCAGATCAGCGCCGGGTTCAGCGGGTCAAAGGGAGTGAACACGGACGCATCGTACCGGTCGTGCCGTGCCAGCTCAGTTGGCACGCACCCATCAACGGTCGGCCACCAACCCCGGACGGCTACACCGGCGGACGCTTGAGTGACTTGCCGAACGAGTCCTTGCCGCGCGCCAGGTTGGACGACGCGAAGTAGGCCTGCTTGCGGCTGAGCTCGGGCATCGGCGCTGACATTTGCGGCGCCTCGACCTCCCGAAGCTGCCCGGCCAGCGCAACTCAGATCCGAGCCCGCATAGGCGGCGATCCTGCCCGCCACGGACCGCAGCGCACGCTGCGCCGCGTCCCACTCGCCAGCCGGTTCAGCCGCACGGCCTCCTGGCGCGCATGCGGGGCGAACAGCTCCGCGACCGCCCGGTCCCCGCCAGGACGGGGTCTACGGGGAAGCCAACCAGACCACGGGCGCTACCGGTGCCAGCGCCTCGAGCGCCGGTGTGTTCGGGCAGAGCACCTCCGCCAGCGGCCTCGTCGGCTGTAGCGCCTCGGGCACGGGCGTCTCGGGTGACAGCACTAGCGGTCGCGGCGGGATCTTCTTGGGCAAGCTGGCGCAGCTGCGTCTGAACCCGTCCGGCGACACCACGCACCCCGCGAGCGGCAAGCGCGGCGACTTCTTTGTTGACAAGTCCGGCCGCCTCTGGTTCTGCAAGGGCGGCACGACCTGGAAGCAGCTCGCGTAGCTCGCGTGCCTTCCGGCCCCGAGCCGCGGGTCATCTCCTGGCACGCCGGCGGCACCATCCGCGTGCGCCACGATGACGAGCGCCTCGGACCCTACTCGCCGGGCGGAGCAGTCATCCGCAACGCCGTCGAGCTGGCGACGGACCTCCGCGGCCTAGAGTTGGTCCTGAACGGCACCGTGGGCGATCGATACGGCATTACCGTGCGGGACAGCGCAGAGGGCGTCACAGTGGGATTGCGTGTAAGGTGTCGGCCAATGACTGAGCAGAGTGACGTATCCCAAGCGTGGGCAAACGCTGACGCCCGATTGCCTAGCGGATGGCGTGTCGAGGAGTTCCGCAAGGATGGGATGCGGTGGGCATACGCGCCGTCCGCGGTAGCGCCCACGGCGGCCGATGGCCGGGCACGATCGGCCCTCGCCGAGAACGCCGGCGATCCGTGGACGATCGTCGCTCGAGGCCCTGGCGGCGAAGAGGTGACATCTCGCCGCGAGCCAACGCCCGACGACGCGATGAGGTCCCTTGTCGATGCCGTCGAGGACCACATTCGACGCCAGAGACCCTGACCAGTAAGCCTCCTTCGAGGGGTCATCCACAAAGCCGGACGTAAGCGCCGACCGATAGCCTCCTCAAATCCGCAACGCGTTGCGGATATCGGCCCCGGCGCTCCGCGCCTCGGATGCGAGCCCGTCTGCGGGACGGTGGTCAGTCCGGGGGCGTCGCCGGGCTCAGGTGTCTATTCATGACGCTCGCACACCGCGGCGTGCTGTTCCTCGATGAGCTGGCCGAGTTCGACAGGAACGTGCTCGATGCGCTCCGCCAGCCGCTGGAGGACGGGAGCGTGGACATCGCGCGGGCCAATGGCCATGTGCGCTATCCCGCACGCGTCCAGCTC
>JBBSHN010000146.1:0-5211 GCA_038252945.1 Propionibacteriales bacterium
GCGGACTGCTGACCCATCACAGGGTCTCCGGGAGCAGGGTGAAGTGCCCACCGTCTTTCGGCGTTATCGCCGGGAAGTGCCGGCGGTCGAAAGTGGCGATCTCGCGTACGCCGAGGCGCTCAGCGACCGCGATCACCGAGGCGTCCGTGCCCCCCAGCGGGAACGACGAGAACTGGCGGACCAGCTCTGCCATCCGCTCGACGTCGTCGGTTGTCAGCTCAACGAGCTTGAAGGTGCCGTCGGCGATCGCATCGAGGAAGGCGGCTTCCAGATCAGGGCCGCCGTGCTCGTTGAGCCAATAGCACGTCTCAGCGAGGACAGTCGCCGGCAACAGCAGCGTCTCCCCCGCCATGTGCAGATTACGAAATAGGTTGTTAGCTGCGAAATGGTGCTCGTCCCGTTCGTTCGACAACGCGACAAGCGGGCCGGTGTCGCAGACGATCATTAATCGCGTTCGCTGCCGAAGCCCCGCGAAAGCACCATGTCGATGTACTCCGGCGACGACCCGTTCGTCGGACCATCTTTGAGCATCCCCACGAACTTGGGCGGCCAGGTGCCCTTCGGCTTCGCGGCGGTCCGACGGCGAGCGTCCGCGAGCAGCGCGTCGACCTGATTGTCGGGCAGGCCCTCGATCAGGTGGATCAGCTCTTCGCGGTTCGCGGTCATGCGACCGATTCTAGGCGGCCCGGCCGACAGTGAGCGGTACCTCGCCGATCAGCCCTCAGCTTGGCGCGGAGTGATCCGTGC
This sequence comes from Propionibacteriales bacterium, assembly GCA_038252945.1. Lineage (GTDB taxonomy): Bacteria > Actinomycetota > Actinomycetes > Propionibacteriales > Nocardioidaceae > JAUJOE01. The sequence continues at coordinate 748 of JBBSHN010000146.1, forward strand.
CCAGAGCTCGTCCCGGGTCAACCCGATCGACGGGTCCGTCTGAAGAGTCATTCGCGCACCCGGCATGGCAGACAGGCGAGTACGGATTGCGATAGTCGTTAGATCCGGGCGAGAGCAGGAGTCCACAACGCCCTGAAGAGAGGCGGATGCGTTCGCTGCCTCCAAGTAGCGGCGAACGGTTCTCAATCGTCAGGTTCGTTGAGCAGCGGCGTCAGAGCGAGGTCCTGGGCGGTGGCGAGTCTCTTGGCCCCTTCATGGGCGAATGGCTCGACTCCCCTCCGCAGGAGGTCCTCGACGGCGGCGGTGGCCGCGATCGCCTGAACTGCCTCGTCCTGGCTGATCTGGCCGACCGTGCAGGCGTCGCGAAAGCCGTCCCAGTCGTCCGTGGCGACCTCGCCGTGGAGGCTTAGCCAGGGATCAAGTTCGAGGTCGACGTACGTCCACTTCTGCCCGGCAAGAACCGGGGGTGTGCAGATGTCGACGGTGACGACTCGCGCTTCCGTCCCTGGATACCAGGTGGCGATCCACCAGGCACCAGGTGCGATGAGCTGCACGACGGGCCTTCCTGCTCCCGTGCTGTCTTGCGCCACGTCGCACACGCCCGTGCGCTCGCCGTCATAACCGCAGTAGAGGGATCCTGGCGGTGTATAGAGCCAGGTCCCGTACTCGTCCACGCCCAGCACGTACGCACTCCATGCGCCGAATCCGAACGGTCGCTTCAACTTCCGGATAGCGACTATCTCCACCACGACATGTTGTCATCCCAGCCCAATCCGTAGGCGGCATCGGGTGACGTCCAGAGAGGAAGCTTCTCTGCCGGACCCGGAAGGACCTCCACCCCCCAGCTCACGGTGGAAATGGTTGATCGTCGTCGGCGCATCGATCGTCAACGACTATCGACGCAACCGAGCACGCCGTGCCCACTGAATCTGACCAGCATCGTCAGGACTGGTGAATATCGTGCTTACGAACTAGAGGCGTTCCGGCGGCTAGTCTCTGCATGCCCGGACTCGCCAGTTTCCAGACACACCACAGGGGATGCCATGCAGCTGCCGCGGCTACTCGTCGACATCAACGACGACCAGCCACTGGAGGTCCTTTCCTGCTACTACGGGCTTGGGAAGCACGCCGAACACAACCCGTTTACCGGGTCGTGGTTCGACACCTGGGACACCACCGGACACCGAGACAACGATGTCGACCGGTATACCGCCGACGATCTCGTCGCCGTGACCTGCCTGTCCGTCGACGTGCCAGCTAAGGCCGCGGCACGTCTGCTCGACACGGAGGCCGAAACTTTTAGTGCGTTGCTGACCGAGCTCGGACCCGACCGGGACCTGGTCACCGAAACCAACCCGTGGCCCGACGACTGGGCCGGGTGGAGGCTGTGGCAGCAACTGATGGCGCTGCCCGACGTCGGGCCTACCACCGCCAGCAAGCTGTATGCCCGCAAACGCCCCCTGCTCAGACCCATCTACGACAGCGTCGTAGCTCGAGTGATCGAGTCCACCACCCTTTGGGAGCCGTTACGAGCCAAGCTCCAGGACGACGCCGGCCTGCACCCGAGGCTGGTCGGGCTCCGCGAGCAACTTGGGCTCTCGTCCCAGGTGTCGCCGCTGCGGGTGTTCGACGTGCTCACCTGGATGGAAGGCAAGGGCTGGACCCACTGCCCGTGGCCCCAACCGGCACCTGATTGAGTCTGAGCCTAACCAGACGGACCATCGGTCCGGTCGACGACTGTTGGTCCTCAGCCCGCCGAATGCCGAGACCCCGCCCAGCCCACCTGGACCAAGCCTCGACACCTCTGCAGCCGCGGGCGCAGTGGAGACCAACGAAGCAGCGTCCTTCGTTCCCCTCTGTTGTCAAGAATGCGTTCTCGACTCCGCTGAGTGTGCGTCGGTGCTTGTCGCCGTCGAGGTCGTTCGTCCGGTGGGGCGCTCCACCTTGACGGCTCTGGCGCGCCGGCGCGTGGGCTGGGGAGCCGAGGCCGCGTGGGGTGTTCGGGGTCGTGGTCGGCCGGGTAGCGTCGGTTCTGCGGGTCCGGGTTGTGGCTGATCCGAAGAGCCGATGACCGGGGTGTGCAGGTCGGCCGCGCTGGATGTGAGTGACGCCCCCGAGTGCCCTCCCGGACTCGCCTCGGTGACTTCCGCTGTGGCGAGAGCAACGGCCTCGGCGATCGGCTTGGCGTCGGCGACGAGCTGGCGGTAGACCATGTCGGAGAGTCGCCGTTTCAGGCACCGGATGGCTTCCTTGGGGGTCTTGGACTCTGCCAGCTTCCTGCGGTCGTAGGTCCGGCCCTCCCCCTCGTAGCGGATCTGGGTCAGCGCGGCGATGTAGAGCACATGGTTGAGCCGTCGGTTTCCGGCGCGGGAGAGCCGGTGGCGGATCTGTTCTCCGGAGGAGGCGTCCAGGGGTGCGGTGCCGGTCCAGGAGGCGAAGTGGTTGCGGTCGGGGAACCGGGCGTTGTCGCCGACGTCGGCCAGGATGCGGGCGGCGCCGGCGGGGCCGATCCCGTGCAGGTCCATCAGGTGCGACCCACCCGCTTTGACCGCGGTGGTGAGCTCCTCCTCGAGCGCCTTGAGCTTGGCGTCGGTGGCCACCAGGTCGGCCAGTTCTTCGACTGCCATCCGCCAAGTCTTCTTACCCACAACGGATCTCGGCTTGACCGTGCCCAGCAGCCGCTTGGCGTCGCGCCGATTCAGACGTTGAAGCGGAACGATTCCGGGGTCAATTGGTGGTCGTTGGGCACCGCTGGTTCTGACTGGAAAAGGCCGTCTGACCTGCGCAAACGCTGATTTGGCGTCGTTGGGTGATACTGACTGGCGCTGGCCTGCGCGGAACTTTTTGCGGACTGTTTGCGGACTGCTGCCCTTGCCGAGGGCTTGTCACCTCGTCCAGCGGCACCAGGCGAAGCTGAGCTCGCTCAGCCTTCTTCAGATTGGCCAACAGGTCCGCCCTCGACATGCGGACACGTGCATTTTGTCCATTGCTTTGTGTGTATATTGTCCATTGGAAAGTGTGAATCTTGTCGATTGAGGAGTCGAGATGGCTGCGTCGCCTACCAAACGTACCTACCTGCCTCGCCTGGCAGACGGCCTCCTCGACGATCAGCTCGGCGCGATGGGCGCGGTTCTCATCGAAGGAGTCAAAGGTTGCGGAAAGACCGCGACCGCCCGACAGCGAGCCGTCAGCGAGGTTCTCCTCGACACCGACCCAGAAGCCGAGCGGCGCGCCACACTCGACCCCCGGCTGCTCCTCGACGGCGACACGCCACGCCTCTTGGACGAATGGCAGCGCACCCCACGTGTATGGGATGCCGTCCGTCGCGCCATCGACGATCGGGGCCTTCCTGGCCAGTTCATCCTGACGGGCTCGGCAACCCCGAACAATGAAACCCAGCGTCACTCAGGGGCAGGCCGGTTCGGCATCGTTCGCATGCGGACGATGACCCTGACCGAAAAGCAGGCGGTCAGCCCGAGCGTGTCCGTCACTGAGCTCCTTCTCGGCACCGCACCAAGACCCGCAAACAGTTCAGTGACTGTCCGCGACTACCTGAACCACATTGCAATGGGCGGCTGGCCGCTCCTCGCGGGGTCCAGCGAAAGAGCAGCTCGAACGTACCTGGCCGGCTACCTCGACATCATCGTCGAGCGCGACATCGACGAGGTGTCGGGAGGCCCGCGAAACCCCCGCCTTGTTCGGCGCTTCCTGCACGCTTACGCCCAGATGGTCTCCCAGACCGCGAACCTCAGCACGATCATGAGGCGGGCTCGCGACGAGGTCGATGGTGAGGCAGACGCGCCGAGCAGGCACACCGCTCAGATCTACCTCGACGCGCTCCGGCGCATGATGATCGTCGACGAAGTGCCGGCCTGGGATCCGTCGGTGCGGTCATCCAAGCGCCTGACCACGACACCGAAGCGACACCTCGGGGACCCATCCCTTGCCGCAGCGCTCCTCCAGATGTCACCCGAGCGCATGCTCGCTGACCTGGAAACCGCGGGCTTCCTCTTCGAGAGCCTCGTGGCACACGATCTGCGGATCTACGCCGAGGGCGCGGGCGCGTCATGCTTTCACTACCGCGAAGCCGAAGGCCGACTCGAAGTCGACTACGTCCTCGAAGATCGAGACGGCGACTGGATCGGCGTCGAGGTAAAGCTGGGAGAATCGGAACTCGACAAGGCGGCGGATTCCCTGCATCGGTTGGCAGATCGCGTCGTGCGCAAGCCCAAGGCACTCGTCGTCGTGACGGCCACCTCGCTCGTCTATACACGCGAGGACGGCGTGCACGTGGTACCTCTCGGCCTCTTGGGCCCATGAGATACATCCGCTACCAGTTCGACCATCGGCCTGTCTTGGCCTCTACTTACTGGCCTTGCGCCGAAGCTGCTTGAACTCCTCGACCATCACGTCGACCTCTGACTCCTCGACTTGCAGCAGAGCGTCGAGCTTCTCCCCGGCAGC
>JBBSHN010000147.1:0-5186 GCA_038252945.1 Propionibacteriales bacterium
AGGTCCTTACCGGGGACATGCTTCCAGCCCAGCCCTGCGAGCCGCTCGACGATCGCTGTCTGCACCGTCGACGCCTCGGTGAACTTCTCGCTCACGATGCGGCCTCCAGGAGGACGTCGTAGGAGTCGGGGATCTCGTGGTTGCCGGAAAGCAGATCGGAGAGCAGAGCGGAGCGCATGTACTCGGCGGAGGCACACTCCGACGTGGCCCGATCCCTGACATCCCGAACGGATCTCAGCATCGATGCAATCGACGCCTGCGCGTCAAGCGCAGGGACGGGGATAGGAATCGAGAAGAGTTCCGCTCGATTGACCTTCGGCATCTTCGTTCGCCCTGACTTGGCGACAGCCTGCGCCGAGAATGAACGGCTGAGAAGTACTTCGAACAGGTAGTCAGCCAACAACCCCGGTCGCGCTCGAAGGGGGTAGGCGTCGGCCGAGGACAGCCCGAACGCTGATGGCCGAGCGACCTTTCGCAGGTTCGGTCGAATCTTTGAATACACGACATCGTCGGCCGTGAACAGGTATTTGGCGCTCGTGACTCCGTCCTCCGCGGCACTAACAGTTTTCAACAGCCGACCCGTGCCGGACTCGATGCGCTCAACGCCGATGTGCGGAAGGTCACGAAGCCCCGGCGTGGTTGGGTCGACAAGGCGTGCCTCGATTGCTGCCACGTCGCCCAAAGGAAGGCGCACCGCATCGGACCGGTCGATTAGCTCCTGGCTGAATCCCGCGACGACTGCATCGGCAGCCGACCGGACATCCTGTGCCCTAGTACCGAGATGCTCCACGGCCCCGACTAGGTCGACGATCCGGCTCTGTTTTGCGAGCGGCGGAAGACGGATTGCAACTTCAAGAAGACGTCGGGGGTGGACCCTCTCCCGGCGACCGCCGACTCCCCGCGACTCCAGTCGCAGCCGCTCCCAGAAACTGGCCTGTCCGCAAAGCAGCGACAGGTATCCCGGTTTAAGGGCGCCCGTGACCGAGAAGGTTGGAAACTCTGGCGAAAGTACGAAGCCATCGAAGGCCTCGCCCACCACGGCTACGGCTCCTTCCCACGCCTTGAGCTTGCTGAGAACGAGTTGGCCTTTCCGCAGTCGGTGGAGTTGCCGGTATGAGGTTCTCGCCCCGAGCAGCGGATCTCGTCGGAACAGCCCGCGACCGAAGCTGTAGACGCCGGCGAGCCGGTACTCCGATTCAGGACGGACGATCACAGGGTCGACATCGAGCGCGAGGACCTCGCCGAGCCGTACCTCGCGCCAGTCCTCACGCATATCCGGCCGCCTTTAGTCGTTCGGCGAGCCGCTCCTCGGCCTCCTGAAGCGCACTCTGGGCCTCGGCGAGCTGGGCGAGGGCTGTAGCGACATCCATCCCCTCGGCTGCCGCGGCCTTCACGTACCGCCCAAGATTGAGATCCCAACCGTTGTCCTTGATCTCAGAGTGGTCGACCAGACGGACCCGAACGCCGCCTCCGCCGTCCGGGTGCTCGCCCGAGTGGCAGCCGGCAGCAATGGTTGCGATGTCGTCGTCGCTCATCTGGTTCTGGTTCTTCCCCTTGACGAACCGGGCCGAGCCATCGACGAACAGCAGTTTGCCCCAGCGTTCCTTCGGCTTAGATGCCCGAAAGATGAGGAGGCAGGCCGGGATCGAGGTCGAATAGAAGAGGTTCGACGGCAGGCCAATCACCGCGTCGAGCTGATCGCTCTCGATCAGGCACTGCCGGATCGCTCCCTCGGCGCCACCCCGGAAGAGGACGCCGTGGGGCATCACGACGCCGACCCTGCCCGTACCGGGCTTCATCGACGCCACCATGTGCTGGACCCAGGCCAGGTCGGCGCTGTTCTTCGGCGGGACCCCGCAGAAAGCACGGGGATCGGCCACCCACTGCTCGGCGCCCCAGTTCTTGAGGCTGAACGGCGGGTTGGCGATGACGACGTCGAATTGGCTCAAGGCGCCGTTACGGTCCCGGAACTTGGGATCCCGGAGCGTGTCGCCCCGCAGGATCCGGAAGTCCTCGATGTCGTGCAGGTACAGGTTCATGCGGGCAATCGCCGACGTGGTGAGGTTCACTTCCTGGCCGCAGAGCCGCAGCGTCCGCACGTCGCCGCCGTGGTCCCGGACCTCGCCGATCGTCTCGACGAGCATCCCGCCCGACCCGCAGGCCGGGTCATGGATCGTCTCGCCGGGCTGCGGGTCCAGCAGCTTCACGAGCAACCGGACGACGGCTCGCGGAGTGAAGAACTCCCCCGCCTTCTTGCCGGACTCGTCGGCGAACTGGCGCAGCAGGTACTCGTACGCCGCCCCGAGCAGGTCGTGTGGCACGGCCTCCGGGTTGAGGGTAAGCCGGTGGAAGGTGTCGACGAGGTTGAGCAGTGACGGCTCGGGGAGCCGCTCCTTGTTGCCCCAGGCGACGTCGCCGAAGATCCCGGCCAGCTTTGACGGGTTGGCCAGTTCCAGCGCGTCGAGGATGTTCCGGAGCCTTACGCCGACGTTGCTCGTCGTCGTCCGCAGGTCGGACCAGTGACAGCCGTCGGGGATGTCGAAACGGTGGTAGTCGGCCTCCTCCTCGGCCGTCACCTCGGCGCCGAAGTCGGCAACGGCCTGGGCGTGCTCCCAGTCCCAGGTGTCGCTGATCCACTTGAAGAACAGCAGCGGGAACACGTACGCCTTGAAGTCGCCCGGGTCGACCGGCCCCCGCAGGCTGTTGGCCGCGTCCCAAAGCCTTCCCTCGAGCTCGCGCTGGCTGACCGTCTGCATGTGCTCAAACCGTAGGCGCCCCGACGGTCGGCGACATCGACCCCGACATGGACCGTCCCACGTCATCAGCGATCGCATCCACGGGGACCCGGAAACCGGCCCACACACTTTCACCGGATGGCGAGCGGGGCGTCCGCGGGCGTCCCGGTCGGATCCGGCAGATTTCCTCGCCGACCGTGAGAGATTCCGGGCCGCTCAGCGGCCTAGTTGAACATGCTCTCCATCGGTAGGCTCGCCTGCGATTTCGATCCATCTGCGTACTACCTGGAGGTAGTCGCGTCCGGCGTCGAGGACTACTACTTGTCCGCCAACGAGGTGCCCTTGGCGAGCAGCACCTGCCGAGTCCGCAGCTTGGGCCCACACCCTCGGGCTGCCATGATGTCAAGGGCCGAAACGGGGCGTGTTTGCTGCAGGATTGCACGTCGCCGCCGACGCATCATCTCTAGTCGGCGACGCCGTGCCAGGCTCCGATCGTCGGGGACCACTCCCTGCCCTCGGCCTTACCTCGGAGCACGGGATCAGCGAAGGCAACAACCTCCGTGATTGCATCCTCGTACGACGGAGAAAGCTCGTTCTCAAGCCCGCTTCGAGTACGGAATCGCTGCCAGTCGGATTGGCGCACCCGTCCGAGAGTGACAAGGACGTCGCGGAGGAGGCGAATGACGGATTCTCGATGGGTTGCCGTCGCGGTTACGGCCGCCGTCAAGCGGGTTCCATCGACCTCGTGCCGGCGGGCGAGCATGAGGACGTCAGCGAAGTCCCGCTCGCGGGTTGTGGCGTCGCCTCGGTCGATCATGGTGACGATCTTCTCCGCCAGGATCGTCTCGATCGGATAGCCGATGACGGGAAAGCCTTCCCCCAACAGGGACGGGTACCAGACCTCGATTGGTCTTGGCGTGACGGGATCACCGACGTTGACGTCGATTCGGAGCGGTTGCGCCGCTCGATGTATCCGGGCCGGCACCACGATCCGAACGCCCGTGTAGAGATCCTGCTCTCTGATGGTGTTCGCTGTGAGCTGAGCCGGATCGAAGGCGACGCCGTCGTCGACCTCGACAGCAAGCACCGCCTTGACGACAGCGACGATGGCCTGGACGTCATTGGAGATGGACAAGGCGAGGAGGTCGACGTCGCGCGTCGGCCGACGCTCGCCGAGGGCGGCGAGAAGCATTCCGCCTTTGAGGACGAGCCGATCTTGGTGGTCCGAGACTGAGAGACGATAGAGGAAGCGCTCGAGGACGTAGAGGGCGAAGAGCTCGTCAGTCGGACGACCTTCACGACGTGCGAGGCCCTGGAGGTCCAGGTATGCGCGCCCGGGTGCCGTCTCGCGGCTCGGGCGACTCACGCTTGAAGGACTCGGAGCGCTTCCCCAAGCGGTGTCCAGACGCGAAGCGCCCTCGCCAGTTCGGCGAGCCGAGCGGGTTTGGGGTTGGAAGCCAGGTAACGACGAAGGGCGCCGTAGGCCAGGTCGCCGCCGACGAGGTGGCGAAGTCGGAAGACGTCCACGACGGTCCGTTCACGGTCGGTGATCCAAAAGCGCTCGCCCTTGTCGAGGGCGATCTTGCTCCGCCCGAGTTCGAAGGTGGGGGCGTTGAAGACGTGCACCACCGTTGGCGGGTAGTCGATGGTCGGTCGGTGAGAACCTTCGGGCACCGCCAAGTCGACGGCCCGGGGGATCTCGTCGCTGAAGTCCCAGTACCCCATCGCTGAGTTGAGGCAGATCATGCCGTGTGGAGCGCGGGTAGCGACGGTGACGAAGTCGAGGTTGTCGCCGCCTGCTGCGCCCGCAAGCTGGTACACGCCACGAGACAGCTCCAGGATCTCGCCCTCGTCTCGCAGCCGGTAGAGGTCGCGCCAAGAAATGCCGGCTTCGGTTGCATCCTTGGTCCGGAAGACGGGGCCGAGGTGCCGCAGACGATCAAGCGAGGCCGAGGACACGTTATGAAATCCTACAGACCGAGGGGTGGCCTCTGTAGGAATTCATACGCGGACCCGACGACCCCCATGGCTAGGCTCTGGTGTCCAGCTAATAGCTGGACACCACCCGCGTGCGGGCGGCTTGCCGGAGCCTAGCCATGGGGTCACGCATCTACGTGGATGCTCCGCAACCAGCTCGAGCCGACGGTCGCCGCGTCCCGGCGGGCCGCCCACGGCACAGCTTGACACGACGTGTTGTGGATAACTGATGACAAATCGCGGACAAATGGTTTTCGGAGGAGGCGCCCCACCCCCTCCCACCTGCACTTTCCTTGTGTCGGAGAGGGGACTTGAACCCCTACGCCCTATGAGGGCACCAGGCCCTCAACCTGGCGCGTCTGCCAATTCCGCCACTCCGACTGGGTGGTCACGCAAGTGTACCGTCTAGCCGGAGAGCTTCACCTGGGAGGCATCGAAGGTGCCCATGGTGGTGACAACCAGGTTCTGGACACG
>JBBSHN010000148.1:0-5165 GCA_038252945.1 Propionibacteriales bacterium
GAGACCCCCGCGGCCCGCGGGTGGTGGTGGCCCCCAAAGCGGGGGCCAACCACCTGAGGAGCGGCTCTCGAGAGCCGCCCACCACGCACAACAAGGAGAGCCATGACGAGCATCGCGTTCATCGGACTCGGCATCATGGGCGAGCCGATGGCCGCCCACCTCGTCGACGCCGGGCACGACGTCATCGGGGTCAACCGCAGCAGCGAGTCCCTCGATCGGCACGTCGACCACGGAGGCAATCGGGCCGACTCCGTGGCCGAGGCGGTTGCCGAGGCCGAGGTCGTCATCACCATGCTTCCCGACAGCCCGGACGTCGAGGGGGTCGCGTACGGTGACGACGGCATCTACGCCAACGCCAGGTCCGGAAGCCTGCACCTCGACTGTTCCTCAATCCGGCCCGACGTCGGCCAGCAGCTCGCCGCCGCCGGTGCTAAGGCGGGGATCGCCGTCGTCGACGCTCCGGTCAGCGGCGGCCAGGCCGGCGCCGTCGAGGCCAAGCTGTCCATCATGGTCGGCGGCGACGACGGCGACGTCGAGCGCGCACGTCCGCTGCTCGAGGCGATGGGCAGCACCGTCGTCCATGTAGGTCCGGCCGGGTCGGGCCAGACCGTCAAGGCCGCCAACCAGCTGATCGTCGCCGGACACCTCGCGCTGCTGGCCGAGGCCATCGTCTTCCTCGAGGCCCACGACGTCGACACCGCAGCCGCCCTGGAGGTGCTCGGCGGAGGTCTCGCCGGAAGCAAGGTGCTGGAGACCAAGGCGGCCGGCATGCTCGCCCGTAACTTCGACCCGGGATTTCGCGTCGACCTGCACCACAAGGACCTCGGCATCGTGACGACGTCCGCCCGGGACGTCGGAGCCGCGATCCCACTCGGTGCGCACGCTGCGCAGCTGATGGGGTCGCTGCGGGCCAAGGGCCACGGCGACCTCGACCACAGCGCCTTGCTGCTGCTCGTGGAGCAGCTGTCGGGTCGACAGCCGAAAGACACATCGACCGCACCGACGGGGAGCTGAGCCAGATGACAACCATGCGTGCGATCGACGCCGCCGTCCTGATCCTCGAGCGGGAAGGCATCCGCTGCGCGTTCGGGGTACCCGGCGCGGCGATCAACCCGATGTACTCGGCAATGCTCGAGCGCGAGACGATCACCCACTACCTCGGCAGGCACGTCGAAGCCGCTGTGCACATGGCCGAGGGTTACAGCCGTGCCACGCCGGGCAACATCGGGCTCTGCCTGGTCACCAGCGGGCCCGGTGCCACCGATACGATCACCGGCCTCTACTCGGCGTGGGGCGACTCGGTCCCGCTGCTGGTCGTCTCCGGGCAGGCACCGGTCGCCAAGCTGACGAAGGAGGACTTCCAGGCGGTCGACATCGCATTGATCGCGGCGCCGGTCACCAAGTGGGCAGAGACCGTGCTGGAGTCGGCGCAGGTCCCCGACGTCTTCCAGCGGGCGTTCCAGCTGATGCGATCGGGACGGCCGGGTCCGGTGCTGCTCGACCTGCCGCTCGATGTGCAGCTGGGCGAGATCGAGTTCGACATCGACTCCTACGAACCTCTCCCGGTCGCCAACCCAGCCGCGACCCGCGAGCAGGTCGCGCGCGCGCTCGACATGCTCCAGAGCGCCCAGCGCCCGGTGCTGATCGCGGGCGGCGGCGTCGTGAGTGCCGACGCGGCCGACCTGCTGATCGAGCTGGCCGAGATCCTGAACGTCCCGGTGATCCCGACGCTGATGGGATGGGGCACGATCCCGGACGACCACGAGCTGATGGCGGGCATGGCCGGCATCCAGACCGCTCACCGCTACGGGAACGCGACGCTGCTCGCCTCCGACTTCGTCATGGGCATCGGCAACCGGTGGGCCAACCGCCACACCGGCGGCCTGGACACGTACCGCGAAGGGCGGACGTTCGTGCACGTCGACGTCGACCCCACCCAGATCGGCAAGATCTTCCCGCCCGACTACGCGATCGTCTCCGATGCGAAGGTCGCGCTGGAGCGGCTCGTCGAGGTGGCGCGCGAACGCCGCGACGCCGGCGACCTGCGCAACCGTACGGAGTGGGTCGCCGAGTGCGCGCAACGCAAGCAGACGATGCACAGACGCACCGACTTCCCCGACGTCCCGATCAAGCCGCAGCGCGTCTACCAGGAGATGAACAAGGTGTTCGGTCAGAACACCCGCTACGTGAGCAACATCGGCCTGTCCCAGATCGCCGGCGCGCAGTTCCTGCACGTCTACAAGCCGCGCGGCTGGATCGACGCCGGCCAAGCCGGCCCGCTCGGATGGACCGTGCCGGCTGCGCTGGGCGTCTGCGTCGCCGACCCCGCGGCCACCGTCGTCGGGCTGTCCGGCGACTACGACTTCCAGTTCCTCGTCGAGCAGCTCGCCTGCGGAGCGCAGTTCAAGCTGCCGTACATCCAGATCGTCGTCAACAACACCTACCTCGGTCTGATCCGCCAAGCGCAGCGGAACTTCGAGATGGACTACTGCGTGCAGCTCGCGTTCGACAACATCAACGCTCCTGAGCTCGACGGGTACGGGGTGGACCACGTCAAGGTCGCCGAGGGGCTGGGTTGCAAGGCGTTGCGCGTACGAGACCCCGACGAGCTGGTGCCGTCACTGGAGAAGGCGCTGGCGATGATGGAGGAGTTCAGAGTCCCGGTCGTCGTCGAGGTGATCTTGGAGAAGGTCACGAACATCGCGATGGGCACCGAGCTGGACAACGTCGAGGAGTTCGAGGAGTTGGCGGATCACAGCAGCGGCTAGCCTCGATCTTTCATCGGTCGGTTGGCGACGCGGGCTGAAGACGCACGGAAGTGCCTGAGAGGCACTCCGTAAGTGAAGAATAGCGGGTAGGAGGCTGTCGCACGAAGGTGCAACGGCCTCTGAGTATGCGGGACCGGATGAGGAAGCGGGAGCTAGATGCCCCCCGGGTTTACCCCGCGACTGCTACCCGGTGACGGCAAATCTTGAGGAGGTTGGTGGTGGCGCTTCACAGATCAGCTTCCATTCGCTGTCCACTGCGGTGAGTCGTCGGCGGGTGAATCGACGGTAGCCACGGTTGTGTTTGATCTGTGGAGATCCTCGGCGTCGTCGACCTCGTCAGCCTCGGCCAAGATCTCCTCAGCGAGCTGTTTGCGGGTCCGGTTCGCCCACGCCGAGGCGTTCGCGGCGATCTTCGTGCCGTCGATCGCCACCACCTTCGCATCGACCAGACCCTCGGCCACACACACGCCCAGCACCTGCCCGAAGACTTCGGTGATCGCGGCTTGATGCCTGCGACGGAACCGGGCCAACGTGGCATGGTCAGGGACCTGGTTAGCCGCCAGCACCCGGAACGCGACATCCTCCACCAGACGCCGGGCCATGCAGCGCCTGCGCTCACCGGGCTGCCTGGCGTCACCCTAGTGTGACGAACAACAGCAGCATGATCGTTGAGTGGATCACTAGCCGTTTACTGGTCGTAAACCCCGCCGTGATCTGACCGATGTGCGCCGATCCGAGCAAAGCCACGCATGGCTGTCGGGTCACGTTCTGGCAGTTCCGCAGGTGGGAGCGCAATCTGGCACGATCAAGCAGGTTCCCGCGAACTGCCTACTTCACTCCGAGGGGTCGCAAGGCCGAATCCCCTTGCGGGCATCAAGGTCCCGCGCGGGACCTTCACGTGTTGGGCGGTGTCATTCGGTTTGGTCGGCGATGCGGGTGAAGGCGTCGAGGTTGCGTTGGTCGGCGTGGGGGAGGGCGTGGAGGTATTTTTGGGTGGTTTGGATTTGGGTGTGGCCCATGCGGTCCATGACGGATTTGAGGTCGGAGCCGCCGGCGAGGAGCCAGGAGGCGTGGGCGTGTCGGAGGTCGTGGATGCGGACTCCGAAGTCGATGCCGGAGGCTGTGACGGCTGGGGTCCAGGCGCGGGTGCGGAAGGTGTTGCGGGAGAGGGGGGTTCCGTCGCGGGTGGCGAACAGGAGGTCGTCGGGGCCGATGCCATGTTGTTGGATGTGGGTGGTGAGCTGGTTGAGGAGTTCGGGGCGCAGGCCGATGGTGCGGGGTTCGTTGTCTTTGGGGTAGGCCTTGGTGATCATGCGTTGCCCGGTGGGGGCGGCGCGGAGGGGGACTTCGACGATGGTTTCCTCGACCGTCAACGTCGCGTGGAGGAGGTCAAGGTGGCGGGGCCGGAGGGCGATCAGTTCGCCCCAGCGGAGCCCGGTTTCGATGGCGGTCTGGACCATGAGCCGGTAGCGGTCCGGTACGGCGGTCAGGAGGCGCTGGTATTCGTGGGGGGTGAGGGTGCGGCGGCGTTTGGCGACGACTTTGGGGAGTTCGGTTTCCTGACAGGGGTTGTAGGTGATGATCTTGTCTCGGACTGCTCGTTTGAAGACGGAGTGGAGCATCATGTGGTATTTGCGGATGCTAGCGGCCGACAGGCCGTTGGCGGCGGCGGTGGTGACCCAGTCCTGGATGTGGGAGGGCAGGACTTTGCCGATGTGGATGGGTCCGAAGACGGGGAAGAACTGTTTGTTGAGGTAGGACTGGTAGCCGGCCAGGGTGGAGGCTTCGATGTGCCGCGACGGCAGCCAGACCGTCTGCACGTAGGTCTTGAAGGTGACGTTGCCGAGGGTGGCGTCGTGCCATTGGCCGTCGTTGACTTTGAGCTCCTCACGGACCGCCGCCCGGTGAGCGGCGCGGCGGGTGGCAAAGGTGCCGGCCGAGCGTTGGGTGCCGTTGGGGTCGCGGTAGCAGGCCATGTAGCCGACGCCTTTGGAGCCGTGACGTTCGATCACCCATGCCATACAGACTCCGGAGCTCTAGAATGCGACGTTGGTCTTTGGCCGGCTGGCGGCTTGTCGGCAGTTTTGTCGGCAACCGCTGCGAGACGACTGTGGACTACTGTGGACGGTGGCAGAGACCAAATATTGCCTCTCACCAGGGAGTTTATCTGATCCGAGCGTGGACGTCTACCTGTCGGTGAGGTGTCTGGTGAGGCTGTGAAGGGTTCTCATAACCCAGAGGTCGCAGGTTCAAATCCTGCCCCAGCACACTTGTGATGTCTCAAGACATCGGCGACAGCCGGACCTACGAAAGTAGGTTCGGCTGTCGTTCATTTCGGGGGTCTGCGGGTGGGGCCTTTGGGTGCGCCGGTGGGCTGGTAGTCGCGGCTGGGGTCGA
>JBBSHN010000149.1:0-5150 GCA_038252945.1 Propionibacteriales bacterium
CTGGTGGGAGCCGCTGCTCGCCACCGCCGACGACGCCGAGAGCGGGTTCAACCGCTGCGAATACCTCCGCGTCGTGCCCACCACCGGCGAGCAGCACCGCCGCCACTACGGCATGCGGCAAGACACCGAGAGCCTCAACGCCCAACTCGAGCGCGCCTTCTACGGCCAACGCCTGCCCGCCTGGGGCGTCCACAACCAGACGGCCGTGGTCCTCCTTGCCGCACAAGCCGAGAACTCATGGACCCGGCACGTCTGGCGCCGCGAGGCCGAACACCAGCGACACACTGCGGCCGCAGCCTGACCAACAGCGGGAAACGGATTCTCAACTGCCAAGCCGCTGCCCCAAGGGCGGTTGACATCCAAGCACTCGCGACCTAGCTACCGTCCGAAGCCGTTGAGACCCTAAAATCGGCATATTCCAGTCGCCACCAGGCGACCAGCAGGCGCGCAGACAGGTTTTCCGCAAGGAAGTCCGCACGTCCCGCCCTCGTAGCTCAGGGGATAGAGCAACGGTTTCCTAAACCGTGTGTCGCCAGTTCGATTCTGGCCGAGGGCACCATCTGACCGGGGGAAACGCCTCACTCACCTCACTTGCATGGCCGCTCGCGCTGCTACGGCGCTACAAGAGCTGCGCCTTGCACGGCGGGCCACAGCGGTCCACGCCGGGACAGCCGCTCGGTAGGTGGGCCGTAGGGTGTGCGGGGCGCCGAGCCGGTACGCGAGACCCCCCCCCGAAGCCCCGCTCCTGCGCCACCGACACCCAGCCGTCGCCACATCAAAACGCTTTGCTTCGAAGCCGCGCAAGCTCCCTCCGAGTGCCCTTGCGCCTGGCGGGGTTTGCTCGTAGCCCCCGGGAATGTGAAGATCTGTCGCGTGACGGATCGACGCGATCGGAGTCGTGCCGACGACACCGCGCCGTCCCGAATGGTCGTGCAGACGTCGGTGACCGACGAGGACGCGCTTTCCGTGTGGCACGTCTACGACGCTGTCTTCGGAGACCAGCCTGGCTACGAGACGTGGCGCGCATCTGTGTGGGACAAACACATGACTCGAGGTGGGTTCAGGCTCGCGCTCGCCTACGACGGCCAGGTCCTCGTCGGCTTCGCCTACGGCTACACCGGGGAGCGAGGTCAGTGGTGGACAGACCGTGCGTTCGGCGTGCTACCCCCGGAGACGGCCGCCGCGTGGCTAGGCGGCCACTTCGAGCTGGTCAGCATCGGCGTGTTGGACAACGCCAAAGGACGAGGTCTCGGCCGTGCACTGATGCGAGAGGTGACTCAGGATCTCTCCCAGGAACGGTGGCTCTTGATGACGACTGCCGACCCGGCGGACCCGGCTCGTCGCCTCTACGCCGCGGACGGCTGGCACGTTATTGCGCCCGGCTTGAGCGACGACAGGTCATCATGGCGAAAGGTCGGCCGCGAGCCTCCACGCCACACAACTAGCCGGGCACAGGACGCCCACACACGACCAGGCCGAGCCGCCGCGCTTGGCTGCAAACTCGGCTCGGTCGGTGCTGTCCAGCGGTGGTCGACGAATGGCGATGATGGGGCATTGGCGAGGTCAGCGAGACGATTACTCCGGGAGCGGGGCCGAGAGGGTCACGTGAGAGGCCGATCAGCGTCGGATCGCGACGACATTGCTCGGAGTAGGCGCCAGAGCATCGAGCGCTGACCTCTGGCGGTTGTCAGTATCGCCGGGGGCGTGGGCATAGCGGTCGAGGGTCATGACCGCGCTGCTGTGGCCGACGCGCTCGCTGATCTCTTTGATGCCGAGCTTGCCGTCCGCCACCAGCCACGACACATGCGCGTGCCGCAGATCGTAGAAGCGGAGGTTGGCCGGCAACCCGACCGCCTTGAACGTCTGCTTCCAATGCCGGTTGTAGTTATGCGGGTGATCGTGTCAAGGGGCTGATCACGACGCTTCGTGGTCGAGTCGTTCGAGGAGCCCGTCGAAGATCTTCTGGCGGGCGACCTGTCCCTTGTTCTGGGCGTCGTCGCGTTGGGCTTGCAGGGTGGGCCGGAAGTCGATGGTGGTGACGAAGAAGGTGCGGGACTCGCGGATTGACTCGAAGTGGCAGTCGGTGTCGACGGGGCGGGCGCAGTGGCCGTTGCCGAGCATGCGCCGGTGCATTTCGTCTCGGAGTTTGCGCATCTCCCTGCCTTCGTCGGCTCGCGGCAGTTGACGAGGTTGTCCATAGAGGGCCTCGACCTTCTCGGTGACGTTGAAGTACTCCTCGGCGACCGTCTTATCGGCGATCCGGGCGTAGATCATCGTCATGGCCAGGGTCTTGTGACCGAGGAGGGCGGCGATCGCGTCGATGCTCATGCCCCGGTTGATGGCCTGTGTCGCCAGTGTGTGTCGGAGCTGGTGGGCCGTGACGTGGCCGATCCCGGCCTCGTGGGACAGCCGGCTCAGCGCGGTCGACACGCGCAGCGACCTCACGGGCCGGTTGTTCTCGAGCAGGAGACGTTGGGATCGCAGTCCGGTGGGGCGCTGGTGGTCGATCCAGTCGTCGAGCATGGCCTTGAGCTGTGGGTGAAGCGGAATGTAGCGGTCGTTGTGGAGCTTCCCGACCGGGATGCGTAGCCAGTACGCGGATCCGATCTGGACGACGGCGTCGACGGTGAGGGCGAGCAGCTCGCCCTTGCGGATCCCGGTGCGGGCGAGCAGCTCGACGATGAGGCGGGACAGCGGGTCGGGGTCGGCTCGGCTCGTCCGCATCAGCTTGGTGGCCGCTGCGTCATCAAGGAACCGCGGCAGCGGCTTGTCGACGATCGGGAGGTCCCCGGTGAAGATCAATGGCCGTTGGGGCGGGTTCGGGTGGCCCCACTCGGTGACGCGGTCGAAGAAGCAGTGCAGGTTGATCAGGCGGTTCTTGATCGTGGTGCGGTCCAGGGGTTTGCCCGTGTAACGGCCATGACGGGCACCGATCCAGAGCTTGTAGTCCTCGATGTGGCTGCGGGTCAGGTCCGCGCAGCTACCGACCTCTCGCCGGTTCCTGCCGAGCCAGCTGCCGAACTCACGCAGTGCCTGGTCGATGCCCTTGACCGTGTTCGGCTGCAGGCTGAGCTCGACCTGACCGATGTAGCGGCGGGCGGTCTGGGCGAACTGCTCGGGGACGTCGGTCCATCCAGCCACGGTCACCAGCGGCTTGGTGCTGCGTCGCTTGGGCTGGCTGAGCTGGCCGGTGTGGAACAGGGTAAATCGCAGCCGCGTGAAGATCGCTGACATGTTCCGACCCGAGCTCGGCATGCCGCGGTTGACGTAGGCGGCGACGATCGCGTCGCGTGCGGCGTTGAAGTCCTTGTCAGTCAGGCGAGCCGGCGCAACCCCGGTCACGGCGGCGACCTTCATCAAGCCGTTCCACTGCAACGCGACGTCAAACGGCTTGGCGTGCAGCCGATCAGTTGCGTCCAGGAACCAGGTCTAGATGCTGGGGCAGTGGCCGCGAGCGACGACGCCCAGACGAAGATCGAGGTTGGTCATCAGGTCTGCGTCGATCCTCAGCTGGCCAGTGACCAACAGCCAGGAGGCGAATGAGCGGGCCTTGTTGATCGCGTCGGACTGCCGCCTGGGAGTCAGTTGCTCCCAGCCGCCAGCCCGTTCGATCTTTGCGCAGAACGACCGCGCTGCGCTGGTCGTGGAACGGCCAGTCTTGCGACCGATGCCCTGCATCGCGGCAAGGTACTGCTCAAGCAGGGTGGCGCTCGGTGCAGTGAGCCGGACGGCGGCCGGCATCACTGACCTGCCAACGCTTGTGCGTCGATAGCCTCGCAGGCTCGGCGATACTCTCCGGCAAGCCAGTCGTTGGCCAGATGCAGGTAGATACGTGTCGGCTCGATCGAGCGGTGGCCGGCTTGGGCCTGGATCGCTTCCAGCGCCATGCCCGCTTCGCGGAGCCGGGTGAAGCAGGTGTGCCGCAGCTGATGACAGGTCAGGTGCTCGATGCCGGCTCGGGTGCGGGCGCCGGACACGATCTCGTCCAGACCTGCGGCTGAGAGTCGCTGTCCGCGCCGCGGTCCCTTCAAGACCAGGAAGACGTGATCATCAGCGGCTGGCTCGGGGCGCTCCGCGGCGAGGTAGGTGGCCAGACTGGTCAAGAAGCGCTGCGAGACCGGGACGATGCGCTGATGGCCGCCCTTGCCTTCGGCGATGAACAGTCGCCGTTCGCCGGGTCGGACATCGCCCAATCGCAGGCCGAGGACCTCACAACGACGCAGGCCACCGAACAGCATCGCCTCGGCCATCGCTCGGTCGCGACCGGTGCGCAGCGCGGCCATGAAGGCGTCCGCCTCGTCAGGGTCGATCACACGTGGCAAGGTCCGCGGAGCCCGGATCAGCGGGATGCCGCGGACCGCGCGCTGCCCCGGACGTCGCAGCGCCAACCCGCGAGGCACCGGGTTCTGAACACGCGGTGTCGCCACGGATGATCAGGTACTCGTAGAGACCAGCGATGGACGCCAACCGACGCTTGATGGTCCGAGCTGACAAGCCGCTCTCGCCGTCCTCGATGCGGACGACTGTGGCCCCCCGGGTCGGTTCACGTTGTGCCTTGATGAAGGCCAGCACGTCGTTCGTGACGACTTCGCCCGGTTCCTTGTTGATGACGCCGAAGAAGACCTTCAGGTCGAATGCGGTCGCCAGCACCGTGTTCGGCCGGGCTCGTGCCGTCACCAGATCTAGGTAGGCATCCAACAGCGGGTGCCCGAGCCGGATCAGCTCACCGCCCCCAGGACGAGCAGTGCGAAGGAGGCATGGTGTGAACTCCATGAAGGGCTTCCGATCGATGCGGCGACCCTCCCACCAAGCCGAGATGACCGGACAGCGGATCACCTACATATCGTGACAAGGTCTCGAGGTAGTCGAACACGGCGAGTTTGGCTTCGCGCCTGGAGGTGAACCGGCCGCCGGGCTGTTGGTCGAACAGCTCGCACTCCAAGGTCGCGAACACGCCATAGCACCGTGGCGCCGCAGTGGCTGATCCAGGGCGAGGTCTTCCCGACGGCAGTCCGTGGTCGGGCGGCGGCCACCGGCGCGAGCGTCGACTGGCTGGCCAACTTCGTCATCGTCCAGTGGTTCCCGACCTTGAACGCGCACTTCGGACTTGCCTGGGTGATGATCTTGTTTGCCGTTCTCTCCATCCTGGC
>JBBSHN010000150.1:0-5133 GCA_038252945.1 Propionibacteriales bacterium
CCGCGCTTCACGCCGCCCGAAGTGGTGGGCTATCTGCGCTCGCTGCCAGCCCTCTGGGCGGATGCAGGACCCGATGGGCGGCAGGCCCTCACCATGGCCTTGTTTGCGAAGACCGACGTGCTAGGATTCGACCAGATGTTCATGAGCTGACGCCCGACGCGGTCGAACCGGGACTGGCTGCCGCCCTGCCGCCCGTGTTCGAGCTCACCCGTCAGATCGGTGAGTTTGGTCGGGGCGAGAGGGCTAGAACCCGTACCAACGAGTTCGTGGGAACTATCCGAGTGGCGCCCGACCGTGCCGAGAGGTCGACCGATGCGGCATAGGAGGCAGCAGCCACCGATGGCCCCCAAACGCCGCATGGCCAGCCCGCTCGAATTGCGCGTCCCCGCCCATGGCCACTGCCGGTCATCCGCCCAAGCGATTCGCGATCCGCGCAGCCACCGCCCGACTTCGCCAGCACGGCGTCCGCGATTGATCAGCCCCGTCGTTGTCCGTTCATCGAACCCCCTATCGTGTCCCGTGTCTAGCACGTGAGACACGTACGCGAGTTCATATTGGTCACGATCGTGATCACGATTTCGACAAATCCATGGGCGGTGTAGGAAGCGGGCGGAGGTCCGACCGAGAACCGCGACGCCTCGTTGAGCGCGCCTTCGTGCTCGACATCATTGACGTCACCGGCGGGCCACTCAGGCCGGGCCGAAGTGGGGACCTGACCCTATGGGCACCCCTCGTCGTGTGGCCTGTATATGCTCGCTTCCTGATCCGCCGAGTCGACAGCATCGTGGCGACGGTCTGGTTCGATCTACCGATCGGGGGCGCTGTGGCGCATTTGGCCATCGACGGACCGGTACGGGGAAGCCACCGCCGCTACTTCGTCTGTCCCCGCCCCAACCATCCGGCTCGAGTTTCGCCGCGCGCCGCGCGACTCTACTGGCCGGTCCTTGACCCCAGCGGCTTTGCGTGCCGCAGCTGCCACAACTTGGCCTATCGGAGTCAGCAGGCGCGCCGAGAAGAACCCCGTTGGATGAGCAGGCTCCGTCTCGCGGCCGGCCAATGAAGGGACGAAAGGTCGCTGTGGCGCACCACAAACCACGTTTGGTGGTGGAGTGAGCTACCTGAAACCGTGGAGCGCGCCCGGCGATGTCGAACTCAACGAACGAGTTCCCTTGTTGGCCACCGAGACGATCCACCGAGCGACCTAGAGGTCTACGTATCGGACGGGGTTCTGCCCGTGCCAGCCGACCTCACGGCCGATGTACTGGGATGCGCAGGTCGTCGGCGACCTGCCCATCGAACCCCCACCGGCCTGTGCCCACGTGCTGGCTGGCATCCCTCGACCGGTACGAAAGCGTGCCAGCAGGATGCCAGCGGCGCGGCCGATAGGCCTCCACTACACAACGCCGGCACAGACTGCAAGTGCCAGCTCGACGGTTTCACGACGCTTGCCAATCACCCAGAACCACGAGTGTCTGGTGCCCCGCGCGCGGGTTCGCCCGACCACCGGTTCCGTTACGCTGCCGGGGCGTGTATTTCTTTGCATCGCCGTGGGGAGACAACGTTGGCGCTGACGCAGCAGGAACTTGAGAACCGCCTGTGGGCGGCCGCCAATAGCCTTCGCGGCTCGGTCGATGCGGCCGACTTCAAGGCGTACATCTTCCCGTTGCTGTTCTTCAAGCGCGTCTCAGATGCGTGGGATGACGAACACGCTCGTGCCACTGCGGACTTCGGTGCTGCCCTTACTGATGAGATCGCGGCCGACTACCACCGGTTCC
The DNA here is from genome assembly GCA_038252945.1 of Propionibacteriales bacterium. Classification (GTDB taxonomy): domain Bacteria; phylum Actinomycetota; class Actinomycetes; order Propionibacteriales; family Nocardioidaceae; genus JAUJOE01. The sequence goes on from JBBSHN010000150.1 coordinate 1,776, forward strand.
AGATACCGGACGGCTGCCACTGGCGGGACCTGCGACGACTCACTGAGAACGTCGGCGTCGGCCTCCAGAACATCCTCGACCGCATCCAGCAGGCAAACCCGGACACGCTCGCTGGCATCTTCGGCGATGTCCCGTGGGGCAACCGTGACCAATTGCCCGAGCACGCACTGCTCAATCTCATCGAGGCGTTCCACACCCTCGACCTGAGCCCCGCACGGGTCGGCCACGATGTCCTCGGCAACGCCTACGAATACCTGCTGAAGCAATTCGCGGATGAATCGGGCAAGAAGGCGGGCGAGTTCTTCACGCCTCGCGCCGTCGTCCGTCTCCTGACCCGCATCCTCGACCCCCAGCCGACCGACACGGTGTACGACCCAGCGTGCGGTTCGGGCGGCATGCTCGTCGAAGCCGCCAACGAGGTGGTCGAGGGTGGCGGCTCGCTCAGCGGGATGCGCTTCTACGGGCAGGAGTCAATCCTTACGACCTCGGCCATTGCGCGCATGAACCTCTTCCTCCACGACATCGAGGATGTCGTCATCCGCCGCGGTGACACGTTGCGCGACCCAAAGTTCCTTGACGACCGTGGTCATCTCCAGCGATTCCAAGTGGTGATCACCAATCCGCCCTTCAGCCTCAAGAACTGGGGCGCCGACGTGTGGAGTCATGACCCGTGGGGCCGGGCTGCGTGCGGCCTGCCACCTGCGGGAAATGGCGACTTCGCGTGGGTCGAGCATATGCTCGCCTCTATGACGCCCGAGACCGGCCGAGTCGGCGTTGTCATGCCCCACGGCGTTCTGTTCCGCGGCGGTGCCGAGCGAACGATCAGAGAGTGCCTGCTGCGGAGCGATCGGCTGGATGCGGTGGTAGGTCTCGCGCCGAACTTGTTCTATTCCACCGGCATCCCGGCCTGCCTGCTCATCTTCCGCGCCATCAAGGCACCCGACCGCCGAGGCCATGTCCTATTCGTCGATGGTTCCAAGCGGTTTTCGAAGGGGCGGAATCAGAACCAACTCCGACCTGACGATGTCGAGGTGCTCGTGCAGGCGTACCGGATCGCCTCGGCCGCGGATGCCGAAGGCGGCGCCTGGGTTAGGTTGGTCCCACTGACCGAGGTCGAAGCCAACGGCTGGGACCTCAACATTGGCCGGTACGTCAAGGGTGCCGCGGCTGAGGTCCTCGACGTCGAGACGGCTCTCGCCGAACTAGGGGAGGCGCAGAGTGCACTCCGGGAAGCCGAGGATCGGCTGGCTGAGCGGTTGGCCGAGGCCGGGTATGCGTGACGATTGGCGGGAGGCAAGGCTTGGGGACGTTGTTCACGTCAACCCGTCCGAACCGCCTCTAGCTTCAGACGCACCGTTCGTCCCAATGGACGCCGTGGAAACGGGAGCCCGTTGGCCTCGTTACCTAACTCAGCGAGGCGACCGAGCTGGAGCACGATGCCGTGGCAGCGACACCATCTTCGCGCGCATTACGCCCTGCTTGGAGAACGGCAAGGTCGCTCAGGTACCCGCGAGCGTAGTCCGGGCCGGAGGCTCAACGGAGTTCATAGTCCTGCGGGCTGGAAACGAGATCGACCCTGATTACCTGTACGTATGGGCGACATCGACTGCGGTTCGAGTGGAAGCGACCGGCCTCATGACAGGGACGACAGGTCGCCAGCGTCTTGGCGCTGCCGACTTGGCCTCCCTCGCAGTTCGTGTCCCGCCCCTCGCCGAGCAGCGACGCATCGTCGACCTCATCGGCGCGGTCGACGTCTGTGGGGCGGCCGCCTTGCGGGAGGCCGTGGTTGCCCGGGCGGCGTTGGCTGCGTTTCTCGGCGATGCACTGTCTCTGGTGAATGGGGTAGTCGCTTCGCTTGGTGGACTATTCTCGACGTCGATCGGCGGAGACTGGGGCGCCGACGCTGGGACCTACGACAGAGACATCCCCGTATACAGACAGACCGAGTTCACGGATGTCGGGATACTAAATCGCCCCGCGGATGCCATCCGTTCGCTAACTGCTCGTCGTGCATCAGCGCGAATGCTCCGGCCCGGTGACATTCTGCTGCAGAAGTCTGCAGGTACACCCTCGCTACCCGGTCGCGTCGTTCGCTGCCCGCCGGACATCGAAGCCGCCACGTTCTCCAATTTTCTTCATCTTCTGCGCGTCGACGGCGAGAGTATCGTGCCCAATTTTGTCTTTTGGCACTTGTGGAGCGCCCATCAAGCGGGTGTGGCGCTCGATTACCAAGCAGGTACCAACATCCGGAACCTGAATGTTCCGCGATATCTCGGCCGCAAGGTCGCCATCCCCTCAACGGAGGTGCAGCGCCGCATAGGGGACACAGCCGACGCAATGCAGGCCGTGCTTTTGCGCGCCGAAGGTGTGCGGGATACAGTTGCTGGCCTCCGAGCCGGACTCCTCGCCGACCTTCTGTCAGGGGAACATGCGATTCCCAAGGCGTACGACCGCTTCCTCGACGCCGCTGCATGAGTGACATCGCCGAGTCGGCGATCCAAGCGGCGCTGGTCGAGCGTCTGACTGGGCTCGGCTGGCGATTCGTCGCTGGTGGCACTCTCGAACGGCAGACTGACGCGGTCCTCATCGAGCCAGAAGTCTCGGCAGCCCTTCGCCGCCTGAACCCGTCAATCGCCGACAAACCTGAACGGCTGGACGAGGTTCTGCCGCGATTGCGCGCCACGATCTTTGCGGTTCGTGATGACGGTCTTATCGAGTCCAACCGCCGGATGATGGGATGGCTGCGGGGTCAGCACACGATCCGCTTCGTTGGCACGGACGACTACGTCCCCATTCGCGTCATCGACTTCGAAGACCCGCGAACCAACTCTCTCGTCGTGTCCACCGAGGTCACCTACCACCCGGGCACGGAGGAGCGACGGTACGACCTCGTGTTGTGGGTCAACGGCTTCCCCATCGTCGTGGGCGAGACGAAGACGCCTGTGAGACAGTCGGCGTCGTGGCTGAACGGGGCAGCCGACATTCACGCCAGCTACGAGGTCAAGACGCCGGGTTTCTTCGTCCCCAACGTGCTCTCATTCGCGACGGAGGGTAAGGAGTTCCGCTACGGCGCGATCCGCCAGCCCGCGGAGATGTGGCTGCCGTGGTCGCTGACGACCGACGACATGCCCCTGCCCGGACTCTCTGCAGTGCTCCGCTCTGTGGAACTCCTGCTCCGCCCAGAGATGTTGCTCGATATCATCCGCACCTACACCCTGTACTCGCGCCGTTCGTCGTCCACGGGCGGGTACACGGCCAAGATCATCCCGCGCTACCCGCAGGTCGAAGCCGTCGAGGCGATCGTCGCCCGCGTCCGCGACCCGCAGAAGCGCCAAGGGCTCATCTGGCACCACCAAGG
>JBBSHN010000151.1:0-5098 GCA_038252945.1 Propionibacteriales bacterium
CCCCGACGGTTTCGTAGACTGAGGGAACTCGACGCGGGGTGGAGCAGTTCGGTAGCTCGCTGGGCTCATAACCCAGAGGTCGCAGGTTCAAATCCTGCCCCCGCTACAACGACGAAGGCCCTGTATTACAGGGTCTTCAGTCATTTTGGCAGATCATCGTCGCGGCGCTGATTTCGGCGAATGTCCGTCAAATGTCCGTCACGCCCGCGCCGGGTCAGGCCTGTCCAGGCCCAGCCAAGACGCCGAGTCGGAGCCGTCCGACCTCCCGGAATCGCCGGCTGGGGGGGCTGGAAGACTGGCCCGGTGACCCTGGCGAGCAAGGAAGTCGAGCGTGCGGAGCTGCACAAGACGATCTGGCGGATCGCGAACGACCTGCGCGGCAGCGTCGACGGGTGGGACTTCAAGAGCTATGTCCTGGGGATGCTCTTCTACCGGTTCATCAGCGAGAACCTGACGGCCTACCTGAACGAGCAGGAGCGTGCGGCGGGCAACCTGGATTTCGACTACGCCACGCTGTCCGACACCGACGCCGAGTTCGGCCGGACCTCCACAGTCGAGGAGAAGGGTTTTTACGTCCTGCCGAGTGACCTGTTTGCCAACGTCCGCGAGCGAGCCCGGCACGACCCAGACCTCAACGAGACGCTGGCGAAGGTCTTCACCCACATCGAGGCCTCGGCGCTCGGCACGGCCAGTGAGTACGACTTCAAGGGGCTGTTCGACGACCTGGACGTCAACAGCACCAAGCTCGGCCCGACGGTCGCCAAGCGCAACGAGAAGGTGGTAAAGCTACTCGACGCGATCGGCGACCTGAACATCGGTACGTACGCCGATCACACGATCGACGCCTTCGGTGATGCCTACGAGTACCTCATGCAGATGTACGCCTCCAGCGCCGGCAAGTCCGGTGGTGAGTACTACACGCCGCAGGAGGTCTCCGAGCTGCTGGCTCGGATCACGGTCGTCGGCAAGACCGAGGTGAACAAAGTCTACGACCCGGCCTGCGGCTCCGGGTCGCTGCTGTTGAAGTTCGCAAAGGTCCTCGGCCGGGACAACGTGCGGCAGGGCTTCTTCGGTCAGGAGAGCAACCTGACCACCTACAACCTCTGCCGGATCAACATGTTTCTGCACGACGTGAACTACGAGAAGTTCGACATCGCACACGGCGACACGCTGATCGACCCGCAGCACTGGAACGACGAACCGTTCGAGGCGATCGTCTCTAACCCGCCCTACTCGATTCGATGGGCCGGCGACGCCAGCCCACTGCTGATCAACGACCCGCGTTATGCCCCGGCCGGCGTGCTCGCCCCGAAGTCGAGGGCCGACCTCGCATTCACGATGCACATGCTGAGCTGGCTCGCGGTGAACGGCACCGCGGCGATCGTCGAGTTCCCCGGCGTGCTCTACCGCGGCGGTGCGGAGCAGAAGATCCGCAAGTACCTCGTCGATAACAACTACGTCGACACCGTGATCCAGTTGCCGCCGGACCTGTTCTTCGGTACGACAATCGCGACCTGCATCATTGTGCTCAAGAAGAGCAAGGCTGAAAATATGATCCTCTTCATCGACGCCTCCGCCGAGTTCGTCCGTCAGGGCAACAAGAACAAGCTCACTGAGGCGAACCGGAGCAGGGTCCTCGATGCCTTCACCGCCCGCAAGGAGGTCGACCACTTCGCCACGCTGGTCGACTACGAGGCGATCGCCACGAACGGCTACAACATTGCCGTCTCGTCCTACGTTCAGTCCGAGGACACGCGGGCCGCCGTCGATATCACCGCCCTCAACGCCGAGATCGCGCGCATCGTTGCCCGCCAGGCCGAGCTGCGCGGCCAGATCGACAAGATCGTCGCCGACCTGGAAGGCGGAAACGCGTGAGCCGCATCGACGATCTCCTCACTGAGCTGTGTCCAGGCGGTGTCGATTTTCGACTACTTAAGGCTGTTGCTCGGATCCGGAATGGGCGCGACTACAAGGCTCTCGGAGTCGGCACGATTCCGGTGTATGGCACTGGCGGAATCATGACGCGCGTCGATACGAGCGCATACGATGGCCCGTCCGTGCTTATCCCGCGAAAGGGATCGCTCGACAAGCTGTACTTCGTCGATCAGCCATTCTGGACGGTGGATACGATCTTTTACACCCAGATCGACGAGCAGCAGATGGTGCCGAAATTCTTCTACTACCTTCTGCTGACCCAGCATCTCGTGGACCTGAACCAAGCTGGCGGAGTTCCTAGCTTGACGCAGTCCGTTCTCAATGAGATCAAGATTCCGGTGCCGCCTATCGAGGTTCAGCGCGAAATCGTGAACGTATTGGACACGTTTACGGAGCTGGAAGCGGAGCTGGAAGCGGAGCTGGAAGCCCGCCGCCGCCAGTACGAGTACTACGGAGACTCACTGCTCACCTTCACGAGAGAGCGAGTCCGGTGGGCGAAGTTGAGCGAGGTCTGTACGAGCGCGTTTTCTGGCGGGACTCCGTTGGCCACGAAGCGGGAGTACTACGGCGGGGAGATCCCGTGGCTCCGGACGAAAGAGGTTGACTACGCGGATATCGCCGATACGGCTGTCAGGATCACTCAGAAGGGACTGGAGAACTCCTCGGCGAAGTGGGTGCGCGCCGACAGCGTGATTGTTGCGATCTCGGGCGCCGGCGTGACAAGAGGTCGAGCGGCCGTCAACAAGATCCCGCTCACGACAAATCAACACTGCTGCAACCTTGAGATCGATTCCTCCCAGGCAAGTTACCGGTTCGTGTATCACTGGCTGGTCCACAACTACGAGGACCTTAGGTCACGTGGCCAAGGCAATCGTTCGGACCTGAACGTGGGAATCATCAAGGACTATCCGATCGCCGTCCCCTCTCTGGAGGAGCAGGAGCGAATCGTTGCGATCCTCGACAGGTTTGATGCGCTTGTGAACGACCTGTCGATCGGCCTGCCGGCGGAGTTGGAGGCCCGACGCCAGCAGTACGAGCATTACCGCGACCGGCTGCTCACATTTGAGGAGTCGGTCGCGTGATCGGCAAGCACATCGAGGTCTTTCTCGTCGACGGGACGCCGGGCGGACTCACGACGGCGGAGATCATCGGGTGGACCGGCCACGTCGTGCGGGGAGAGCGCGTTCAGCTCGGTGACTTCCTCAAGCGGGAGGAGTCGAATCGCAACGGCGTGTACATCCTCCTGGGTTACGAGGACTCCGCGCCGACGGGAACCAGGGCGTACATCGGTCGGTCGGAGAACATCGCTCAGCGGCTCCGCAACCACGCCGCGAACAAGGAGTTCTGGGATCGCTTCGTCACGATCACGACGAAGGACGACACCTTCACCGAAGGCCATTGGGGCTACTTGGAAGCGCGACTGGTGGCGATCGCGAGGGAGGCAGACCGCGCGACCCTCACGAACGACAATTCGCCGCTGGCGCGCAGGCTGTCGGAGGCACAGTCATCCGACATGGAGGCGTTCATCCTGCAGCTGCAGATCATCCTCCCGGTTCTGCAGGTCAATCTCATCCGCTCTGCCCGCGCACCGCGTCCAGCGCTTGCTGTCGGTGGGGATAGCGAGTCGCCGGTCTTCTCGCTGGTCGAGCAACGGCGAGGCGTCAACGCGCGTGCACAACTCATCGATGGCGAATTTACGGTGCTCGCAGACTCGACAGTCATCGCCGGGTGGAGTGGTGTCGGCAAAGCCGACAGCACTCGCCGCGCGTACACGAACTATCGAGCACGCCACGAGCAGCTGATCGCCGAGGGGGCGGTCGTCGTCGAAGGCGGCCATGCCCGCGTGGTCCGTGACATCAGGTTCGGGTCGCCGTCCACCGCAGGCGCCGTTGCGCTGGGTCGCTCGTGTAATGGCCGTCGCGAGTGGATAGACGACTCCGGCACCTCTTACGGGCAGTGGGAAAACCGTGAGATCGCTGCCGCCGCGCTGTCGGACAGAGACTTTCCGTGACCTTGGCCGGAACGCCACCTCACTACGAGCCGATTGCTGTCAGTGACGAGAGCACGGTCGTCGCCGAGTTCATCCCGGAGCCGGCGAAGGAGAGCGCCTACCAGTCAGAGGCGGCGCTCGAGGCAGCCTTCATCGAGTTGCTCCAAGGGCAAGCGTACGAATACCTGCGCATCCCGAGCACGTCCGCGCTGGAGGCGAACCTGCAGGCTCAGCTCGCGGCGCTGAACAAGATCGAGTTCTCCCACGCAGAGTGGCAGCGTTTCTTCACGGAGAAGATCGCCAGCGCCAACGACGGCATCGAGGAGAAGACGGCCCGCATCCAGGAGGACCATGTCCAAGTCCTCAGGCGCGACGACGGCACGGTCAAGAACGTCTACCTGATCGACAAGGTGAACGTCCATAACAACCGGCTGCAGGTGATCAATCAGTACGAGGTGCCGTCAGCCAGCGGCGCACACGCAAACCGGTACGACGTGACGGTCCTCGTGAACGGCCTGCCGCTGGTGCACGTCGAGCTGAAGCGGCGCGGCATCGACATTCGCGAGGCGTTCAATCAGATCAACCGCTATCACCGCGACAGCTTCTGGGCCGACTCGGGGCTGTTCGAGTACGTGCAGTTGTTCGTGATCAGCAACGGCACACTGACGAAGTACTACAGCAACACCACCCGCGACCGGCATATCGGCGAGCTGGCCAGCGGCAAGCGCTCGCGCAAGCAGACCTCGAACAGCTTCGAGTTCACCAGCTGGTGGGCCGATGCGAGCAACAAGCCGATCACCGATCTGGTGGGGTTCACGAAGACGTTCTTCGCCAAGCACACCCTGCTGAACGTCCTGACCAAGTACTGCATCTTTGACGTGGACCGCAAGCTGCTCGTCATGCGCCCGTACCAGATCGTCGCGGCTGAGCGGATCCTCCAGCGCACCCAGACCTCGACGACGTACAAGCAGACCGGTACGAACGCGGCCGGCGGCTACATCTGGCACACCACGGGCTCGGGAAAGACACTGACGAGCTTCAAGGCCGCCCAACTCGCGTCGCGGTTGCCGGGCCTCGACAAGGTGAACGTCCATAACAACCGGCTGCAGGTGATCAATCAGTACGAGGTGCCGTCAGCCAGCGGCGCACACGCAAACCGGTACGACGTGACGG
>JBBSHN010000152.1:0-5058 GCA_038252945.1 Propionibacteriales bacterium
AACAGGGCGTCGATCTCGGCACGGATCTTCTCGGTAGGCGATACTCGTACAGACACGGGCGTAGTCCTTCCCTCGATGAGTTGGTAGCTCTTGAAGGAACCTACGTCCGTCGTCATTTACACCGGAGGCGGGACACGACCGCTGTGAGCCTCCGTTGACGCTGTCTAAGCTAAGGGTCGCGGGGTCGGGCAGTTTCTTGGGCGTAGTGACCGTCAACCGCAACCTCGGTGGCGCAATTGCGCTCGTTTCCAGCCCGAGGACGCCATGCCTAGCCGCTGCTTGACACAATGGCCCCCCGCCGAAACCTTGGACGGAAACGTAAGTTTGCTCGATGACACTGCGCAAGACGACGTCCAAAGGCCGTCACTCAGCCTGTGCCTCCGCCGAACGCCGCCGGTTCCTCGGGATGCGTCGAGTTGGTCCTCCGCGCCAGCCGCCTAAAGCCGTTGGGGGTGTCACTATGTTGCGGGCGCGATCGCCCCGCCTCAGTCCGCGTCGGCGGCAGGCTCGCCGGTTTCCTCATGGACCGTGCTGTTGGTGTTGTGCGCCTTGACGAGCGCGAGCGCCCGATCGCGGTCATGATTGGCAATCGCATCGACTATGCCGACGTGCAATTGGTGACGCTGCGCGATGAACTCCGGGAGAGCCTGTTCCTCGGTAGGTAAAATGCTGAGCGTGTGGGACTCGATGATCGCCAGTAGGTTGACGTACAGCGACCTCAAGATTGGCTGGGGGGTCACGTCAGCGATCCGCGCGTGCAGTCTCCAGTTCGCGTGCACGAAGCCGATGGAGTCGCCCTCTCCAGCCGTTCGGGCCATGTCTACAAGCAGAGCGCGCATGTCGGTGATATCGGCATGCGAGGCATGCCAGAGCGCGTCCTCGATCAACAGCGGGTCGAGCGCGTCGCGGATCCGCACCGCCTCAGCGACCGAGGTCTGGTCCGCGTCAAGGGCGAGTACCGAGTTTCCGAGCCGTACCAGCGGTGGCTGGTCGGCAGCAAAGAGCCCCCCGCCTGGCCCCGGCCGCATGACAACCACACCCCGTGACTGGGCGATCCGGAGCGCTTCGTTGAAGGTCCCGACCGACACCGCGCAGAGTGCCCGGAGTTCGTTCTTGGAACCCATCCGCACGCCGGCCCCTGCCGCGTCGGCGAGATGCGTGAGCAACTCTGCAGCTACTTCGGCCCTCGGCGCGCGAGAGACACGAGGGATCTGTCTACGCGTCCGTGCCAGGCTAGGTGGGGACCCCTGGGTGTCGCTAGAGTGCGACACCCGACACCTCCGCTAGCGAGGTTCATCATGATGAACGATCCACTCCCTAAGAAGGTAAACTACCAGCCACACGCCCAGTTCACGACGATGGGTGCCGACTCGGATGACGTCTACCTGCGGACGCAGCGCGTCACCGATGGTCTGGGTGGCTGCCACCTGAGGCTTCATTGCGGCGAGCCGAGTCGCTGGTCGCGCAGCTGATCGAGTCGCTAGACGCCCCCATGGTCCTTGACGGGCTACACCTCCGGGCGCCGGCCACCATCGGAATCGCGATAGCACCCGACGACGCCGACAGCACCCGCGAGCTGCTGCGGCACGCCGACGCGGCACTCCCCCGAGCCAAAGATACGTCCGTCAGGTGGGTCCGCTTCACCGCGGAACAGGACAATGCGTGTGATCACCTGACCTGGCCCCACTTCTGCCCCCGTTCAGCATGAATGTTGGCTCCACCTGGGGTGGTGATCATCCCGCCCGGGTGGGTGCGGTGTGTCGTCACGAATGTTGGCCCCACCCTCGTTCAGACAAACCCCATGCCGACCGCGCCGTCACCGTCGAAGAAAGCCGGACCGGAATTGAGCAGGGTCAGTTCCTCCTCCACTACCAACCGAAGGTCGACGTCAGCACCGGACTGATCAGCGGCGTGGAGGCGCTGATCCGGTGGCAACACCCCATCCACGGGCTTCTATGGCCCGTCGCCCTCATGGCGGCCATAGAGCACTCCGCGCTCGTGCACGAGTTCACCTTCAACATCATGCGGATGGGCCTAATCGACTGCGCCCCCTGGCTGCGCGCGGACCAGAACCGCAGCCTGGCCGTCAACGTCTCAGCGCGGAACCTGCTTGACCCGCACCTCCCAGACACCGTCCAAGAGCTTCTCAGCGCACACGACGTGCCCGGCAGGCAGCTCATCCTCGAAGTGACCGAAACCGCCATAATGAGCGACCTTGACACCGTCGACGTCGTCCTCGCCAAGCTGCGGGCGCTCGGCGTGCAACTATCCCTCGACGACTTCGGCACCGGATACTCCTCTCTAACTTTCCTCTCCCGCATCCCCGTCGACGAAGTCAAAGTAGACCGCTCCTTCGTCTCCCGGATGCTCACCTCCAGCCGCGACGACGTTGTCGTCCGCGGCACCATCAGCCTGGCCCACGGCCTTCAACTACGTTTAGTGGCCGAAGGAGTCGAAACCCGGCAAGAACACGACCGACTCATCACTTTGAACTGCGACCGGGCGCAGGGCTATTACTACAACAGACCCATACCTCTACAAGCGCTCCTCCAGTTGCCCGACCGGCTACCCGACGAGCGCACCGGCCCGAAGCCCCCGCCCCACGTCCCAGTACCCCGCGCCGCCACTGAGACAGTCCCCACTGGGGCAATTGTCGGAGGACTTGCGATGTGACCGGTCCGCCCCGGCTTGGGAGCGGCTGGGCCACGCCAATCTCCGACGGCTCGATGACGGCAACGGGCAGGGCAGCCCACATGACAGTCCCTTCCAGCAGAGGCACACCCATGCTCGCCGGGGCGCTGCCGATCGCTGCACACCCCGACCAGACAGACAGACACCTGCCAAGCGAGCCGGCCCTACCGGCGCTTCTGTTCGGTCTGAGGCTCTCTTACCGCCCCCGTCCGGTAAGTCGGTCGACGCAGTCCGCCGCTTCGAGCACAATCGGCGTGTGATCCGGGCGAGCGGCGTGGTCGATCTTCACCGGCAGCTGATCGAGCGCGGCGTTGACTGGTGCATTGTCGGCGGATGGGGTGTCGACGCCCTCGTCGGCGAGCAGACACGGCCGCATAAGGATCTTGATGTCCTGCTGCCGCTGGCTGCGATGAACGAGGCGTTGTCGCTGCTCGCCGAGCAGGGGTTCCACTTGGCGTACGCCTGGGAGGAGAGTCAGCCCGTCGTGTGCGGCCATCCGCTCGTTGGCATGCCGGCCCCGTCCGCGTTTGTCCTGGACCACCGTGACGGTCGCCAGGTCGACGTTCACGTCTACGACGTGCGCGAAGGGAAGGTGTCCGCGCTTTGGGACACCGACAGGACGCTGCGGCCGGACGATCTCGCGGCAGTTGGAACGATTGATGCGGTTCAAGTTCGGTGCATGTCAGCGGCCATGCAGCTGGTGTGCCATCAGGGATACAATCTTCCCGCCGCGCAGGCCGAGGACGTGCGCCTGCTACAGCGGCTGGCCGGTTCGGCCTGAGGGTAGAGATCGACGGTGCGTACCGGCGCTTCTGGTCGCGCCTACCAGAACGGCGCCACTGTCCTTCGCGCCTCATCACGAGGGAAAGCTGTGTCATGCTTATCCGCTTCGCTCCGCTAGTCCTGGTCGGTGCCCAGGCCGGATTTCCCGCGCAGCATCGTGGAGTTCCAGCATTGGTTCCCTGACGACGAGGCCTGCCGCGAGTACTTGATCGCCTCACGATGGTCGGAGGGCTTTCGGTGTCCACGCTGCGCGTCCTCGAACGCGGTCATGTTAGAGAAGCGGCTGCTGTGGCAATGCTCAGGCTGTCGCTATCAGGCGTCGCTGACGGCCGGCACGGTGCTGCATGGGACGCGGACAGCGCTTCACCTGTGGTTCTGGGCGGCGTACCTGATGAGCACCGGAACGCCTGGCATCTCGGCGGTTCAGCTGCAGCGCCAGCTTGGCATCAAGCGCTATGAGACCGCCTGGATGATGCTGCACAAGCTGCGCCGCTCGATGGTCAACCCTGAACGAGAAGCGCTGGTCGGCCCGGTCGAGGTCGACGAATGCTTCGTCGGGGGCAAGGAGCACGGCTTGCGCGGCGGCCGGCAACACGGCCTCAAGGCCCTGGTCGTCGTCGCCGTGGAGGTCCGCGGGGCCGGCTCCGGACGACTGCGCATGCAGGTCATCAACGATGCTTCCGGCAACACCCTGTGTGGGTTCGTGCAGCAGGCCGTGGCGCCAGGCGGCAGCGTCCACACCGACGGCTGGCCCTCCTACCGGCGGCTGGCCAAGCTCGGCTACACGCACTTGCCACGCACCCAGCACCCTGGCCGGATCGCCGCAGAAGACCTCGACGACATCTTGCCTCGTGTCCACCGGGCGATCAGCAACCTCAAGAGCTGGCTCCAAGGAACCCACAGAGGCGTATCCAGCGAACATCTGCAGGTCTACCTCGACGAGTTCGTCTTCCGCTTCAACCGCCGACGCACCCCGTTGGCCGCGTTCCAAACACTCCTCGGTCTCGGCAGCCAGCAACAAGCCGCGACCTACGACGACATCTATGCGGTCAGAGCACGCCCGCACCCCGTGACTGACCCCTCAATGCCGTAGGGCCCAAACGCAGCGGAGTGAAGCGGATAAGCATGAGCTGTGTTATCAACGGCATGGCGGGGCCCGCACGCTTGGACGCCGGGAGCCGGCCGCGCCCGCAGCGCGGCGTGAGGGACATTCCCTTTTGCGGTTCAGCTTGTGGCCACCCGCTTGAGCGCTTCTCGCACTGCCCGCAGCGCCGGAATCCTCGCAGATGTCCCTGAGAGACGCCCCGCGCACGGTGGGAGGCCGTCGTGAGGGGTCTTAGGACGCACGTTGTCCTTCCTCGTCGTGGTTTTCCTTGGCGTCGCCATCCTGCTCGCTGTCCGTGGAGCAAAGGGCACCCCAGTGGCTAATCGCCCGACACAAAGCGGCTCTTCTCAGCGAAGCGTGGTGACCGGGCCGCGACACGACTTCCAGCCTGAGCCCGGATGCAGGCCTGGGACCTCACGATCAGGGGTGTCGAGTCCTTGATCTGTGGAGGTCCCAGGTGCGTGTTGACATTACTGCGG
>JBBSHN010000153.1:0-5031 GCA_038252945.1 Propionibacteriales bacterium
CCGCCAGGTCCTGCTCGACAACGGTTCGGCGGTGCGGCTGGTGGCCGACCGGATGCCGCTGCTGCGCGCGGCGCGCCGACGTTGCGCCGCCGGCCGCCCTGAGGAGGAGACACCACTTCACGAAGTGGCGGAGCTCGACACGCTGCTGTCGGTCTGGAAGGTGGAGGGACGTCCACCGCCCCCACAGGCGCGCGCCGTGCTGGCCGAATATGCGGCCCTGCTCGCCGCCCGCGGCGCGCTCGACTTCGACGACCTCGTGATCCGCGCCGTGCACCTGCTGGAGACCGACGCGGCGCTGCGCGCCCGCTGGCAATCACGCTTCAGCCACGTCTGCGTCGACGAGTTCCAGGACGTCGACGCCAGTCAGCTGCGGCTCGTCCGGCTTCTCGCCGCCCCGCAGGACAACCTGTTCGTGGTTGGCGATGACGATCAGTCGTAGTTATCGTCTCGCACATATAGAAGGTGGTGCCAGCGAGCGCCGGCTCGCCCGTGATCTCATTGCGAGGACGAGGTTAGCTTCGTGGCCGATCCCTACGCCTTGTCGGGAATATTCCTCCGCCTCACCGGGCTGATTCTGCAAGGGCCCGATTCAGTACGGGCGGAGGGTCCCCCCCGTCGCCGCCTGGCTCAGGGTTTAGTGCTCGCATTGCGCGTCAGAACCCGGAGACGTCGGGCCTTCCATTCGTGACGGTCTTCCCAGTCAGCGAAGGGGTCGGAATGGTACTCGACAAGATCGCGCCACGGATCGCGGCCGGCGTAGCCCCGGGGGGCGTCGCTGCGTACAGGGCGATCGCGCCGGTGACGTGCGGCGCAGCCATTGAGGTAGGGCGTGTTTTCAACCGTCGAGTTCGAGAAGCCGGCGAGTGACCCGTGGCGGCGATAGCCGCCCACTGTCTCAGCGGCGACTCGGGCCCGAATGGGTGAACAACGGTGCGCGGTCCGCAGCCTGACCTTGCCCGGCGCCATCATCGACGGGTCGGTCCAGGTCTCCGAGAAACGAAGCCAGTCCCCTCCATGCCGAGCCGGCTTTCGCGGCCGATGTTCTAGGGCGCCAGCGCCTCGCAGACGGAGGTCTCGAGGCGGCCGTGCATGCTCCCAGTCACGGAGTCGACACGCCCCGAGAAGAGGTTTAGTCCAGGCAGGGAGCCGACAGGCCCGCCGGTGCGCCCCTCTGTGCTGATGGCCCCCCTTACAAGGTTGGCGTGCGTGGGGCCGGAAATATTAGCCGTCACCACTCGCCGGTCGCCGTGTTCGTGAAGGTCACCACCAGGTGGCCCGTGACGATGAACTTGACGACATTGCCCACCTGGTCGAAGAAGGTGGTGAGGTACTCGTTCTGCACGGGGAACGTCACGCGGATCTCGTAGCCGCAGCTCGTGTCGCGCACACCGTCTGGCGGCGGCAGGAACTCCCTCGATGGCCAGGCCGCGGCGGCAACCCCCGATACGAACACCGCGCTCGTGACTGCAAGCCCAATCGCGAGCAGTAATGCCGGCAATTGCAGGCTGCGCCGTCTGCCCTCCCCGGCCGGGGCTGCACCGTGGAGCTTGTCCATCTCACACCTCCAGTACTTGCATCACTCGACGTGGGCTGCATCCGAGGTGGCGCCCTCGCCATCTCGGTTGCCGACCATTGTCAGGGCGCCATTGCCCTTGCCGAAGAACCGCGCCGTGTCGATGCCTGGACCGTGGCGGCGCCAGGTCTTCGGTGTTTTCAGGATCCCGGTCTGGGTCCCGATTCTGGCTGGTTAACGCCTCGACGGCCGTTGAAACCGCGGCGCTTACTTGCAGTGGACGCTGGTCGTCGTCGAGATGGGACCCGAGGGGGTGTCACTGGCGGCAACCGTGACGGTCCTCGACGGCGTGCATGAGCGCCGGTTGCAGGA
Source organism: Propionibacteriales bacterium (assembly GCA_038252945.1). Lineage (GTDB taxonomy): Bacteria > Actinomycetota > Actinomycetes > Propionibacteriales > Nocardioidaceae > JAUJOE01. The sequence goes on from JBBSHN010000153.1 coordinate 1,886, forward strand.
GGACAGCGTGACGTTCGTCGGGGCGAGGGTGACCGACAGATCTGTCCCCACTGTCGGGGCACTGGTGGGGGCACACCCGTTCTCGTCCGAGATGAAGCGGAACCGGCCGTTGCTGCTGATCGAATAGGTGAAGACGTCGACACACGCCGACTCGGTGCCGTCGCCATTGGGGAAGACGAAGATGGAGGTGCCGGTACACACTTGATGCCCGCCCGATGTCGACGGTGCACGTCTTCCCCGCGGGGCACGAGCAGCCACAAGGTTCGGTGACTACTCGTGCCGCGGGCTCGCAAGCCGAAGTCGCCTAGCGGCAGCTTCTGCTGACGATGTCGAACGAGACGGTCACGACGCCGACCGCGTTGAGCGTCAGGTGGGCCTTCTCGCTGATCGAGATGTGGGAGCCGTCTGAGCCGCGTCCATGAACGTCGAAGGTCAGCGTGGAGTTCTGGTTGCGCTCGTTCCAATTGCCGTTGACCCAGAACGTGCCGTGACCGGTGTACGTGACGCCGGCCTCCGTGAACGTGAAGGACGAGGTGTCGGTCAGGGTGAACCAGTACTCGTCGCCGTTGGCGAAGTAGGTGAGGTGCATCACCCCGTTCGAGGTCAGGGAGATCGAGACGGGATTTAGGGTGCACGGGTTGATATCGGGCACTGTCTCCGCCAGCCCATGCCATGTCTGGGTTTGGCTGACCGTGCCCGGGTTGCCGCCGGCCGCGACCGGCAATGCCACTGCCAGGGCCAGCACGAGGCCCCCGAGGATTCCGAGACGACGCATGATTAGATCCTCCTTGAGCGTGGGTCGAAATTCATCACCCCAAACAGAGCGAAGGTCCCTCCCTTCTCCCCGGCCAACCAACGTCTCGGGTTCGCCCATGCGCGAGCGAAGTGCCACGCGACGGGCGGGCCTCCGTGGGCCGCGCCTGGGGAGCCTATGCGACGCCGGGTTGGTATACCACGACGGTCTGCCCATGGGGCCAAGATTGGTGGGATGTTGCCACGATGCACCACGTAATGCGCAGAGCAGTGAGCGCCCCTCGGTGAGTTCTTCGGCGTGCCTGCGGAGTTAGAGGGGGATACGAGCGGGCCAGGAATGCGCCCAAGACCTCCTAACGAGCGCGGGAACCTTCGTTAGTTACACGGTCAGATTGAGCATGAAGTGAGAGGGTTGGTGGGCGCGCTGCTACGAGGGCAGCCAGGCCAGCGCCACGGCCTGGCTCGAGGTGGCCTCGCTCGGCTACCTGCTGGGCCGGGCCAAGACCTGACGCCGTCGACGCCTCAGCCAGCGGGCCCGCCTCCCGAGCCGTCCGAGGTCGAGACGCCGCGCTCGTTCTCGGCGACCAGCGGATGGGCTGGTCTCGGGCCTCGCGGCCGCCCGAAGGCCTCGAGGCCGCCGAGGGCCCGGAGCCTGCGCCACTCGCTGAGGTGGCTGCTGTACAGGCCCTCGCGGCGGAGCAGCGCGCCCTTCGCACCGGGCTCGGTCGCGGCCTCGTACGCATCGAGGATCGCCACCTTGTACGCCGCGCTAAAGCGCCGCCGGGTGGGCCGCTCCGGGACCTCGGGGTCGGGGATCGTGTCCATCGGCCGAGGATGCGCGCCCGGTCGAGGGAGTGCGGGTGAGATCGCCATGTCGGGGAACCCTCCGTTCCCGCCCTCGTTCAGTAATCAGAGGAGGCGGGGCGTCTCACCGAATCTTGGCAGAGAGGGCTCCGTCACCACCGGGTGAGTGTATAGGAAGAGAAACTGATCGATCACGAGACCTGGGTCGACGGGCTTCCCGTCATCCCATCGCTCGATAGAGGTGTACTGAGCCGGGGGTCGCGCGTTTCCTCGAACTTTGCGAATTGCCCGGCGAACCGCATGCAGGTCTACGAATTCGGCGAGCCCCTTCAGATTGTCCCGGTCAAAGTCGCGCTGTTGTGGCAGTCCCAAGTCGCCAACATAGGCAGTTCCGGCGCTCACCGTGAGCAGTGACAGCACAAACTCCGGATCGCGGTCGAGCCAATGGGCTACATGCCGGCGGATGGCCCTCGGTTCGCCGCCTTGGACCGCGCGCCACATCAACTGGATGCCGCGTTTGTCAGCCAACCACAGGGGCTTGTCCAACTTCGGTAAACGGTCACGGATCCGGCGGGCGAATTGCTTCAGCACCCTCATCCACGGCTCCCGGTCCAGCGCCTGGGTTTCGTCTGCAGTCGACGCCTTGGCCTTCAGCCACTCGAGGCACTCAGATGCGAATCCGAGCGGCTCGGCGGTGCCTATGACTCTCTTGGCGGCGGCGAGACGCTGCCGCTGGTCGGGAAGCTGGAGGACCAGGCGCGCGATCAAGCGAGCTGTCTGCTCTTGTCCGCCGAGCTGGAAGAATCGCGGAACGGTGTCTTCAGCTACCAACGGCCCGAGCGCCACGGCAGCATCCAGCAATGCGTCAAGATGACGGCGATCGAGGCTGTCTATTTGGCGGTCGAGGCGACGAAGGAGCGGTTGGACCACGCCGGAACCTCTGGCCTGCACGAAGTCATGAAGCCGTCGCGCGAGGCTTTCCGGCTCAGCCAGAAGGGCGGCCACCTCCTGATCGCCGACCTCGTTTGTGGCCAAGGCGTAGGCGAAGTAGCGATCGTAGTACTCGGCGCTGCAAACCCTCTGCTCAGTCGCCCACTGCTCATGCCAGTCAGGCCCGCAACCGGTATTGGTCCAGAGGCCCTGTGTCTGCGGAAATAGCTGTTGGACGAGCTCGAGCGCTCCCTTCCGGTCGTTGATTTCGAGTCGCTCAATTACCGTCTCGATGAGCTCACGTTGCGATTGCCTTGCGGCTTCATCGCGCGAGCCAAACAATGGGTCGCTTAGCAGGAACCAGTCTCTGTGATCACGCATGGCCTGGTACAGCGGCGGGTAACAGACATGAATTCCTTCGATGGTGAGCACATCGATCGGATTCGCTTCGCCCTTCAGCAACGGCAGAGTGAACGCCGCGGCGTTGGCGTAGCGCTTAGCGGACCGGACGCCATTGATCGGAGCTATCGTCAAATCCTGTGGATGGCCGTGATTCAGGCGGCATACCCGTCGGCAACGGCTTCGTCCTTCGGTTCCTCCCTTCGTTCGGGTAGCTGACCATCGATAAACGCGGCTCCGGCGCGGACCAGCGGCACCAG
>JBBSHN010000154.1:0-4987 GCA_038252945.1 Propionibacteriales bacterium
CCACGCTCGGCGAGCAGCTCCTCGACGTCGCGGTAGGACAGGCCGTACCGCAGGTACCAACGCACCGCAACCGAGATCACCTCCCGAGGGAACCGGAAACCAGCGAACGCGGAGGCCGACGAAGATGTCATGCCACCAGTCTCGTGCCCAGTCGATGTCTGAACGCAACAGTGCCCCTCGTGGTGATTCCGCCGGTCACCGTCCCTTGACGACGGCGTCGGCTTATCGGGGACGCGGCCCCAGGCGGCGAAGATGCCGATGTTTGCGGTGACCCCGACCGAGGTCTTCGAGGCGATGCATCATTGCATTCCGAGCGAGGCGTACCCGTAGTCCACTAGCCGCGCTGCTTCGAAGAACCCCTGCACCTGGTCTTCGGTGAACCCGAGCCACACGTCGGCCTGCTCGGTGCGCATCCACGCGTAGTGGTGCTGCACCTCGTCGGTGACGGCGACCATGCCGCCTGGGCGGACGACTCGCGCCATCTCGGTCAGCATCGCGGCGGGGTCGGGCGCGTGGTGCAGCACCATGTTCGCGACCGCGGCGTCGGCGCTGCCTGCTGGCAGGCCGAGGGCCTCCAGCTCTCCTCTGCGCAGTTCCACATTGTCGAGGCCGAGGGCGGTCAGGTTGTCGGCGGCCACGGCGAGCATCGCCGGGGAGTTGTCCACCCCGATGACGGCTGCGGCTTTGGGGGCCAGCCCGGCCGCGACGAAACCGGTGCCGGTTCCGACGTCCAGGACGGTGCTGCCAGCCCCGACGGCGGCGTGCTCGGCCAGGGCGTCGATGACCCCGGCGTTGTAGAAGCTGGAGCGCATGTCGTCCCAGTCCACGGAGACCCGCTCGAAGAACGCCTTCACCTCGACGCTGCTGATCTGCTCGTCCGCCATGCTCGCCATCCTGGCAGCACCCGTTCGCAGGTCAAAAGCCGCCCAGCGCCGCAGGGGACGCGCTGCTCCACCCCTTGGCGCTGATGAACGACATCGAAAACGTGGCAACTCTGGATATTGACGCCAACATCGACGGAGCCAAGCAAATCTATTTCCACCCAATGGTCCAGACCGAGAGCATCGGCTTCAGCTCCGCACAGTTCGCGACGTTCATCGCCGCCTGCGGCAAGGACCCATCGTCGTCGCGCTTGACTGAACCTACCCCCGCCCGACGGCCGTCTACGAGGCATTGAAGGCTGGCCAGGGGGCGAGGACTGCTGAGACACCAAGGATGCAATTGGGGGGCGGCTGAGTGACTCCGTTGCCTAGTCACAAGCCTTTGCCGCTGAGATTGAGATCAAGCAGATGAAGCCCGTCTGGGTGCCGGGCCGGGCCTCGGCGGCCAAAGGACGCCATCGACATCCCTCGACTGACGAAATCCCAGGCCCCGTCCCGCTGAGCGATGGGCGTACGGGGAGGCACAGCGTATGTTCTCCCGGCCGCGCCCCAAGGGGCTGGTTGGACCTATCCAAGCCAAGCCCTTGGCTTGAGTCCGCCCTCACAGAGAGGACGAGGGGCTGGACAGGTTGTGTTCGTGGGCATCGCTGCCGAGTCCCCGGTCGGTGTGGTCGGCGTGGAAGAGCGCCTCGGCGAGTAAGGCCTGCACGTGGGCATCCGCAGCGGTGTAGTAGACGAAGGTTCCCTCTCGCCTCCCTCTCACCAGGCCGGCGAGGCGCAACTTGGCCAGATGCTGGCTCACTGTCGTCGCCGTTGCTCCCACCAGCTCGGCCAGACAGGCCACCGAGGACTCGCCCTGAAGCAACGCCCACAGAATCTTTATCCGGGTCGGGTCGGCCAACATGCGGAAGCTTTCAGCGGCTAGGTGCACCTGGTCGTCGTTCGGCATGGTGATGTCGGGCAGCTGATCGGGCACTGTTGCATTGAGCCAACGCGGGAGGCTGGCACAGCAAATCTTCCTGTCGGCTGCCTCGCGACGTGTCCCGACGGCGCCATCAGGCCGTCGCAGTCGGCACAAAGGGACACCCTGCGGGAGGTTAGGTGCCGGCGGGCCGCAAGATTTGCGGCGGGACGCTCGCGGGATCGCTCAATGCAACAGTGCCTGTCGCCGCGCTCAGAACGGATCTGGTCCGACGGGGTGTAAACCTCGTTCACCTGTCGTTACGTCTCTGATGGTGACGTTGCCTTTGGAGGAAACCATGAACTTGCACCAGCTCATCGACGAATCTCTCGAACAACCCACACCACTGCGGTTGGATGAACAACTGCGAGCAGGACGTCGGACGCTGCGACGCCGTCGCGTCTCCTCGGTCCTCGGCGCCAGCGCCACAGCCGCGGCTGTCGTCGCGCTGGCTGTCACCACTCACTCGGCGGCCGACAAGATCGCACTCACCACACCTCAGGCAGCGTCGCACGGCGCAGGCGACAAGACTGCACTTACCACACCTCGGGGACCGTCGCACAGCGGTTTCGCGGGACAGGAGGTTGCCGGCTACGACCTGAACGGCAAACTCGTCGTTCGACCTGGATGGCAGGTCGTGGAGCGGATCGAGCGGCCCATCACCGCACCCGTGGAAGTCAACGGGACTGTTCGCAGATTGCCCGATCGGTCGACGGCGCTCGCGGTGACCGATGGCACTACAACGCAGTGGGTACTCGCTTGGTGGTCGAACTACCAAAGCAACGTGACCGGCACGTACGCCAAGCCCGACGACATCGGGCCGACTTCCCTGCGCGACTACGTCGACATCGAGGTCGCCTTGGCGACCGACGGATCGACCGACGCCGTCGTGTCCGTCTCGGGGAGCGACGTGATGACTGGCCGCAACGGGGTTGAGGTCATCGACCAGCGAGCGACGCCCGAGCTCGACCGCGCGGGGACTACCACGGCGGTCGCGAAGGTGACGTTCCCTGGGACTTCCCCGTCGAACGGGTGGGTCCTACTGGTGCGGTCCTCTCAAGGCGTTCGGACCTACCCGGTGATCGGCTACCCGGTGGTGAACTCGAAGACAGACAACGGCCCTGACACGGTTGACGGTTTCGTCCACTGGGTGGCTCCACACGTGACGGAGGGCCGCTATCCGTGAGCGTGTGGACCCGCAGACGCGATCGCGAACCCGACTACAGCGAGTACGTCGTGGCCCGACACGCCCACTTGTGGCGCATCGCTTACGCGCTGACCGGGAGCCGCGACCGCGCCGACGACCTCCTCCAGGTCGCCCTCGAGAAGCTGTACATCGCCTGGCCCCGCATACGCGACTACGACCATCCCGACGCGTATGTGCGCCGTATCCTGGTCTCCACCAACATCGACAACTCCCGGCGTCCGTGGCGCCACGAGGTCGTCACCGACTCGGTCCACGACGACAGAACCTCACCTGACCCGACCGGCTCCGTCGACATCCGCGACCAACTCGCCGCAGCCCTGCGACAACTGCCACCGATGCAGCGGCGTTGTGTCGTGCTGCGGCACTGGCTCGACCTCTCGGTAGCCCAGACCGCATCGGAGCTCGGGATCAGCGAGGGCACCGTCAAGGCCCACACCTCGAGAGGAGTCGCGAGCTTGCAGCGTTTGTTGTCGCACACTGGCGAACCTCTCTGACCGCTCCGGCAAGCCGTGTGGCGAGGCCGTCCCGCACAGGCGCACTTGGCGCTCTCCGGTCGTTGGCCCGCCGGCCCGTCAGGGCGACATCGCTGTCTGTACCACCATCGTGGCGTATGGCGGGGAGGCACTGTTGCATTGAGCGAGCCCGCGAACGTCTCGCCGCAAATCTTGCGGCCCGGCGGCGCGGAGCCTCGCCCAGGGCGTCCCCTTGTATCGACTTCAGCGGTCTAATGGCCCCTTCGAGACTCGTCGCGGGCAGCCTGCAGGAAGATTTGCTGTGCCAGCCCCCCGCGTTGGCTCGATGCAACAGTGCCACAGTGCCAGTTCCGGCGCCTCTCGACCTCCCTGACGGACACCGGTTTTCCTGTGTGCGTCACAGTGACGACACCCGGCTCGACCGCGCGCGACTCACGGTGATGTTGCCCTGGCCGCGCCGTACATCCGCGTGGTTGCCCTGGCGGCGCGTTGGCCATGACGGCTGGGGGCCTTATCCGTACGCTGGAGTCGTGTCCGACCGGTTGATCTTTCAGCTTGGCACCAACAACTGGCAGCGGGGCGGTGAGTTCGCGCCCGGCTCCGGTATTTTGCACGAGTCGCACCATCACGCGTACAACGCGTTGCCGGGCGTGCGCGCCTACTCGATGTATCCGTCGCGGCGGCAGCGATTTCAGGACGAGGACGTGCATGTCTTCCCCCTCGATCATGACATCCCGATCTGCGAGTCGGTGTCTCCGACCAGCAGCTATCGCTGGCACTCGATGAGCGAGGCCGAGGTGAATGCCTACCGGCTGCGGCTGACGAATGCCGTCGTCGACTGGATGCGGGAGATCGAGTCGCGGACCGGGGACCGGTTCAGCCTCGCGATCGCCCATCACGCGTTCATGAATACTGTGGTGTTGCGTGACGTCAACCGGAGCCGGGTTGCGGCCGGTCGCCCGCGGATGACGGTGCTGTGCTTCGCGCACGGCACCGAGCTCAAGATGTTCGACAACGAGCGGCGCGGTGACGACCCGGCGGAGTTCCCGTCGCGGTTCTGGCCGTTCATGCGGCGCGAGAAGATCTTCGACGTCGCCGACCCAGAACATGGGGTCGACGTGGTCGCGGCGATCTCGATCGAGCAGGTGGACGCGCTGCTCGACGTGTTCCCCGAGTTTCCGCGCGAGCGAGTGGTGCTTTCCCCCAACGGCTACAACCAGGATGTCTTCCTGCCACCGCCCGACGGCACTGACCGGGCCGCGGTGCTGGCCGGGTTCTTCACGCAGCCTCTCGAGGGCAGCGACCTTCAGCCCGAGCCGGTGGCGCCGCCGGAAGGGTTCGGCGCAGTCGTGGCCTTCTGCGGCAAGTTCGCCGACTGGAAGCGACTGGACGTGCTGCTGCGCGCGGCGGCGATCTACGAGCAGGGCGAGCGCCGAATCCTGACCCTCGTGATCGGTTCCGGACC
>JBBSHN010000155.1:0-4982 GCA_038252945.1 Propionibacteriales bacterium
GGCCCGAGGACCCGATGCGACGCCAGGTTCGCGACCTCGTCCGGAGTCACCCATCGCAGCTCCGCTCTCTCGCCGATGGCGACTCGTTCCCGCACCGGCTGCCGGGCGGTCGCCAGCACCGTAGCGAAACGCCAGTTCACGCGGTCCCCCATGGTCCACAGTGGACGGCGAGGTCGGCCGTCTGCAGCAGGACCCCGGGCCCAGGATCGGTGAGCAGCAGCCCGGCGGCGCCGTGCAGGCCAATGCAGGTGGCCGCAAAGAGCTGGATGGTCGACGCCGCGCCGTCGGCGTCAACGTCGCTACCCGATGGCCTCCGGCCAACGCTGACCCTGCCGGCACTGTTGCATCGGCCGATCGCCGCGCGCGGGCAGGCTTGCGCCTGTGACAAGAGGCAGGTGTTCGGTGCCGCCAGGCGGTGAGCAGCAACGCAAGCCGGTTGGGGCGGTCTGCGTCGGGCGCGCGGGCACTTCCCCAGCGAGCAAGCGGCCCTGAAGTGCTTGTACCTTGTGACCCGCAGTCTGGATCCCAGCGACATAGGCCGCATTCGATGGACGATGCGATGGAAGCCCGTGATCAACGCCTTCGCCATCACCTTCAGTGACCGCTGGCCGGCCGCTGAAACCTACTAACCGAACACGCCGGAAAACACCGTTCGCGAACAGACCCGCCGGGACGGCGGCTGGGTCCGCGGAATTTCGTCAGAGGTCAAGGAGGAGATCGGCGAGTGCATCGGGAAGCCGATCGAGTGCTTGCGCCTGCGTCGCTAGCGCCCGAAGGTTGCGCCAACAGCGGACTCTTGCCTCTTCCGGCGTGACGCTCCAAATATCGGCGAGGGTCTGCTCGACGAGCGTTGTGTCCGCAGGCCGCTTTGCTTTGGGCTGGCGTGCCGGGAAGTCTGTCTCTGTTAGAACTCGGTCGGATGGGAGTGCTGCGGAAGCAGCATGTGTCATGCCGCTGTTGACGGAGAAGTACGCCCCGCTCTCGACCGCGGTGCGTATCTCCTCGTGGCTGCCGAGGAACCAGTGCAGGATCACCCCCGGGTGCGGCTGCTCGGCCAGCATCTTGGTGACAGCAGCGGTGGCTCCAGAGCTGTGCACGGAGATGAGGACGGCCTCGTGCGAGCAGAGCCCGAGAACGTCCCGAAAGAGCCCTTGCTGCACGGGTAAGTGACCGGCTCGCTTGTCGAGACCTACTTCGCCCACAAGGGCAAAGCTTGGGAGCAGCCGTGCAAACTGATCGGGGTCCCAGGCAGCACGAGCGGCGGCGACGGCGGGGTGTAGACCAAGCCCCCACGTCACGCGCGCATCTCGGCGGCTAACGGCCTGCTCCGCCTCGTCAAGGCTGCGGGTGACGGCAAAGATGTGGGCCGATCCGAGGGCCTGTAGCTGTGCGGCCGTGACATCGGGGGCGATGTGCGCATGGCAATCGAGCGCGGGCAGGCCATCGATGAGCGTGCTCATGTGAGGGGCACGGCGGCGAGTTCGGCGAGGCCTCGGCGGACAAGATCGCTGACCTCATCAAGGTCGTAACCGTCCGCCCACGTGCTCGCGTCGATTAGGTCGTCATCGACGCCTCGCTCGATCGCATAGGCGACAGCTGCGCGATCGCTGTGACGCTTGTTGAGTAGTTGATCGCGGCTGACGCCGGTCAGCGTCTCGGATAGATAAACACTGCCGTCTGGGATGCCAGCTGCGATGAACGCGCCGCGGCGGACGAGGCAGGGGTAGCAGAGGCCGCAGTTGAGGTTCGGGTTGCCGCCCTGGATAGTGCGGCCATCCAACTTGCCGCAGGAGACGGTGTTAGCTGCGGCCCTTACCCAGCTAGTCGGCGGGGGCTGGTCCGCGACTTGGCGCATCTGTTCACCTTTCGTGAGGTGCGCGAAGGGGTTGACAACCTGAACGGGGATGGCAAGCCCAGCCAGGAGGTTGTTCACGCGGTGCGGCGTCTCAGGGTGGGTGGACCTGGTCGACAGGGCCCCGCCACGATTGGGGTGCAGCGGGATGTTCAGGCTGGTGTATCCGTTCTCAGGGATGTAGAGCGTGCCGGCCTTCTGTGCGGCGGCCGCTGCGCGCCGTCGCGATGGTCTCTACCAGCGCCGGCGCTTGTCGGGCCCACAGGCAGGCTGCTGCGACGATTGCACCAGCGTCGTCGCTACGCCGTACTTCCCCGAACAGCACGGTCAGGGCGGCACGCTGCTCCTCCAGGGGATACCGGGCTAAGGCCTCGGCCGCACTCTCCCGGTCCGCCTGGCTCTCGGCGAGTAGCCGGCGAACCAGAGCAATAGTGGCATCGCTGACCTGTGCCCCTGCGCTTACGTTCAGCAGGCTCGCCGCCAGGATCAGGTAGTTGCCGAGCTCGACATCGGCCAGTAACGGCTCCGCCCGGGCCCAATCACGCGTCTCAGGCGCGATCCCCCGGGGTGGGTCGCCTGCTGACTGGCCCCTGCTCGCCCACGTTTCCCACTGCGCGAGCAGGGGCCGTCGGTCCAAGCCAGCTGTGGCGGCTAGCGTTTCGAACGAGGACCGGTGCTGGTCCTCCAAGAGCAGCATCTTGACGAGGACATCGGCAGGGACTGTGACGCCGCGAGAGACCGCGATCGACTCTCGCACACCGAAGGCATTGAGGAATCGCTTGATCTGCCGCGGGTTCGCCAACCGGTCGGAGGTCAACCCCCGCGCCAGTTGGGCAGCGAGGCTGAGGTCTTCGTCCGAGGGCTTCCATCCGAGACTGTCGAAGTCGTGGAGAAGGGGCGTCTGCCCGGCGTTCCGCCGGCCAGCAACGTGATGTGCCAGGGCCTGGAATGCCGTGTCGTTCGGTCGACAGCGGCCTGCAAGGAGGAGCCCCAGGTACGCCTCCGCATCGGCGGGCGCCAGACGGGGCAGCGAGATCGGAAGTTGGACAATCTTCTCCAGGTACCTCTGGGCGAAGCGTTCGCTACGGCTGGTCGCGTGCAGACTCGCCGCGATGGCTTCCCGGATCATGTCCTGGTCTGCTGCCAACACGAAGACCATCTTCCTGACGGAGAGGAAGAGCTTGATCGCCTCCAGCGTCGCAGTAACCGCGTCGGGCAGGCATCGGTCCAGGTCATCGACGAGAATGACGACCCGTTCGACATCAGGGAGGAGATCCAAAAGCTCCTCGAACGACTTGCGGAACCCCGCCATCGACTCCGGCGAATCGGCACCCTTCGGGGTGAACGCCTTCATCATCTCGTCGTAATTCCATTGCATCGTGATCGCACCCTTGGCGAGAGCGTGCGCGACGCGACCCCAACTGATCCGCTTGGCCAGCTCAGTGATCTTGCGCTTGACCTTGGTCTTCAGCACCGTGTTCGCCGCGACGTTCTTCTCGATGCCAGCGAGGATTTCAGTGATCAGGGTTCCGCGGACGTCGTCGTGATCGTCGTACTCCCACGGATCGGTGCGCACCACGACGTAACGGGGCTGGCCGTGCAGACGCAGCCCGAGCAGCCCGAGCACCGTGGACTTGCCACCGCCCCAAGGGCTCTGTACGCCGATGGTCAGCGGATCAAGGTCGGGGTACTCCAGTGCGGCGACCACCGCCTGGACTACCGCGTTGAACCCGAGCAGGTCCAGGGTGCTTGGATTGTCGTCCCAGAGTTGAATGCCTGCCGAGACTCCACTCACGACCTGTCCCCATTTCGGCTGTCGGTTGCAGCAGACCGCGACCGCTGGTCACGGCCGACAGCTTCTCATTCAGCTGCATCGCGCCTGGCGGCTGTCCAGTGGACTGAACGCGGACAGGGTTGGGGGCATAGACGTATCGGCGCGGGTCGCAGCGATGGTCTCGGTGTGCCGGCGCGCCGCGTCACGTTCCAGTGACGCGGCCTTGGCTTGGGACTGCCGGTTCAGAGTCTCGGCCTTGGCGTGAGCGTCGCTGAGCATGATCTCGGCCCGGTTCCTGGCCTCGTTGACCATGCTGTCGGCCTTTGCCATGGCGTCGGAGAGTAGCTGCTCGGCCTTGGTGCGGGCCTCGCGCAGCATCCCGTCGGCTTCGGCCTTGGCCTCGCCGGTGAGCCGGTCGGCCATCTCCTGGGGCAGGCCAAGGACCTTGGCGGCGTGGACGTGAGGGTCACCACCAGGCGAGGTCTGCTCGGTCATCGGTGGCGGCATCGGAGCCAGCACCGGCTGGGGTGGCGCAAGCGGGCGAAGGTGCGGCCCGGTGTCGATCGGCGCGGCAGGCGGCGGCGCATCGAGGTGCTCCACCCGATCGCGGAGATCGTGATTCTCTTCGATCAACCGAGCCAGCTCGGCCTCCACCAGGTCGCGGAAGGCGTCCACCTCGTCCTCGTGGTAGCCCCGCTTGCCGATCGGCGGCTTACTGAACGCGACGTTGTGAACATCAGCGGGCGTCAACGGCATCGGCACACCTCACGCATTCCTCGCCTGTGCAGCGGCCTGGTCTGTCGGGCCCAGGAGCTGGCGGCCGCCGCGGTCTCGGATCGACCACTACTCGCGGTGAACACCCCGCGAGCATCAGGACCCTAGTGCACGGCGTGCTGTTCGTCCTTTTTCGCACCTGACCCGGGTCGGCAAGACAGTGCTCGCCGAGGTCCTGATCTTCTGCGGCGGCTGCGGCAAAAGAGGAAGCGTTGATAACGTAGGGTAGTCGCCGCGACACTGTCGGTCGCTTCGGTGCTCGCCGCGGCCACGGTCACCCTACGGCCCCGTGACGCAGTCGGACCCCCGACCCGGCCGCCTCGTGGGGCCTTCGCATGCGAAGAGGCCCAGAGGGAGTGACCACGGTGGGCGAACAACGCATCCTGGAACTCCGCCAACGGCTGCGACGAACGCGTCCTCTCGCGGGTGACGGCCCGCTACTGGTTTCCACCGTGATTGCAATGAACATGCGATGACGCAGCCGGCGGGTCATATGGACACGCTCATTTCCGCGAGGGTGTTACCCGCGTGCCTCAGGTCGCGGAGTGCACGTCCTCGTCGATTCAAGAGCTCGTCAAGCAC
>JBBSHN010000156.1:0-4963 GCA_038252945.1 Propionibacteriales bacterium
ACCACAGACGATGCCGTCCGTGGTCATATCCGGTATTAGCTTCGGTTTCCCGAAGTTATCCCAAAGTGAAGGGTAGATTGCTCACGTGTTACTCACCCGTTCGCCGCTCGTGTACTCCCGAAGGAGCCTTACCGCTCGACTTGCATGTGTTAAGCACGCCGCCAGCGTTCGTCCTGAGCCAGGATCAAACTCTCCGTTGAAATCTGTCGCTGCAAGCCGTGAGGCATCCAGCCGACTTCTTGGAGTATCCCGGCAAGTGTGTTCGCCTCTTGTGCGAACGCTTACCAAAGGAACCGTTCGCAAAGCCGGATGAACCTGCTTTGCCAACGGGGCGTTAATTAATTCGTCGTCGATTTTTGACACACTGTTGAGTTCTCAAGGATCGGACGCACATCGGCGTAGAACGGTCTCCCGTCCACGCCGAGGCACTTCGACCTAACTTACCTGGCTGCCCGGTCGCGGTCAAACAACATCCGCGACTCGCGCAGCTCAACACCGAGCCGGCGACCCGGTCTTCGGCCTGGTCGCCCGTCGCGTTCGGTGGGGTACGAGCGCCCACGCTACGCACGAGGAACGGTGCGATCAAGTACATCAACTGCCGGGTCGCCATTTCTGCCGCGGCGCATCGCTCAACGGCGCAGTTGCACACCGGCAATGGTGCGTTTCCCGCGGCGCAACACGAGCCAGCCGCTCGGCAAGGCGTCGGCGGCACCGGGTGGTGTGTCGGCATCGGTCACTCGAACGTTGTTGAGGTAGATCCCGCCTTCTGCGGCGCGGCGTCGTGCAGCGCTGCGGCTCGGCGCGAGCCCGAGTTCGACCAGCAGGTCGGTCAGCGGAGGCGGATTGGCAGCGTCGACTTCGATGTGCGGCGTTTGCTTCAAAGCGGCCTGAAGAGTGGCGCCATCCAGCTGTCGAAGGTCCCCCGAGCCGAACAACGCTTGTGATGCAGCCTTGACCCGAGCCGTCTCCTCGCCCCCGTGAGCGCGGGAAGTGACCTCGTCGGCCAGCGCCCGCTGCGCCGTGCGAGCAGCCGGCTTGTGCTCAACCTCGTCAGCGAGGGCGACGATTTCGGCGCGATCGAGAAAAGTGAAGTACTTCAGCATCGAGATCACGTCGCGGTCGTCGGTATTAAGCCAGAACTGGTAGAAGGCGTATGGCGACGTCATTTCCGCATCAAGCCACACCGTGTCAGTCTCGGTCTTGCCGAACTTCGTGCCATCGGCCTTGGTCACCAGTGGAGTCGCGAGCGCGTGCACCCGAGCTCCCTCGACTCGTCGAACCAACTCCACTCCGGCGGTGATGTTGCCCCACTGGTCACTTCCGCCGGTCTGCAGGTGAACACCGTAGTCGCGGTAGAGGTTGACGTAGTCAAGGGACTGAAGGAGCACATAACTGAACTCCGTGTAGGAGATGCCGGAGTCCAATCGTGACCGTACGACGTCCCTGGCCAACATCCGATTGACCGGGAAGTGCTTGCCGATGTCGCGGAGGAAGTCGATGGTGGACAAGCTGGCGGTCCAGTCGTAGTTGTTGACGACTGTGGCAGCGTTCGAACCCTCGAACGCGAGAAAACGCTCCAACTGCGAACGGATGGCATCTGTCCACGACTTCACCAGGTCGAGGGTGTTCATCCGCCGCTCGCCGGACTCCTTTGGGTCACCGATCATTCCCGTCGCTCCACCGACGAGACCGATCGGGCGATGACCGCCGGCTTGCAATCTCCGCAGAGTCAAAATCTGCAGCAGGTTTCCCGTATGCAGGCTCGGCCCGGTCGGGTCGAATCCGCAGTAGACGGACACCGGTCCGGCCGCAAGCTCAGCACGTAGAGTGTCGAGGTCGGTGGAGTAAGCAATGAGGCCACGCCAGGCCAGATCCTCGAGGACCCGATCGGTCACAGTCGCTGCTCCTTCACTCTGCGGATGGCTTCACTCTGCTGACGGCTTCACTGTGCTGATGGGCGGGGTTGCCGCCTCAAGACTGCCGCATCGGGGATTCGCCCTCCACTGAAATGGACCAAGATCACGTCATGGTGCACACATGGGAGTGGCTCAACGCGCCAGCGCCGACGGTGGCCCGTCAGCTGCTCGGCTGGCGCCTGCAGTCAAAATCAGACGAGGGATCTGTGTGCGTCGAGCTGACGGAGGTCGAGGCGTACGACGGCGCTGCGGATCCCGCTTCACACGCCTTCCGCGGCGAGACGGCACGCAACCGCGTGATGTTCGGACCCTGCGGGCACCTCTACGTCTACTTCTCCTACGGCATTCACTGGTGCGCCAACGTCGTGTGCGGCCCTCCTGGGACTGCCTCTGCCGTGCTGCTGCGGTCTGGCCGGGTGGTCGAGGGTGTCGCGCTCGCCCGTGCACGCCGAGGAGAGAGGGTGCCCGACCGCAGCCTCGCGCGTGGACCGGCGACGTTGACGCAAGCGTTGGGGATGGGCCGAAGCGACAACGACGCATACCTTCTCGGCGGCGGCCGCATGACGCTCGTTCCGCCGAGCGCTGCAGTCGGTGCCGACGTCATCTCCACGGGACCTCGGGTAGGTGTCAGCGCCGCCGCGGACCGCCTCTGGCGGTTCTGGCTGAACGATGACAATTCGGTGTCGGCGTACAAGCGCAGCCCGCGCGCCCCTGTACACCCTTGACGAAGCGAAGCTTCGGACCTCCCTCAAGCGTTCGCAGCGATCAGCCGGCGTTGCGTCGCGATTCGTCGAGGAGCCACGTGAGCAGCGCCTTTTGGGCGTGCAGCCGATTCTCTGCCTCATCCCACACCACGCTGTGCGGCCCGTCGATGACGTCCGCCGCGATCTCCTTGCCCCGGTACGCGGGGAGGCAGTGCAGCACGATCGCGTCGTCGGCGGCTCGGTTCAGTGCATGGACGTCCACAGCGTACGGAACGAACGGTGACGACCGGGCTCCCGCCTGCCCTTCCTGCCCCATAGAGACCCAGGTGTCGGTCGCAAGCACGTCGACGCCGTCCGCAGCCGCGTCCGGAGCGGTTACGTGTCGCACCGACCCGCCGGTGTCCGCCGCGATATCAGCGGCCCGATTCACAATCGCCGGATCTGGCTCGTAGCCCTCCGGAGACCCGATCCGGATGTGCATCCCTGCCAACGCACCGCCGAGCAGGTAGGAGTGCGCCATGTTGTTGGCACCGTCGCCGAGGTAAGTGAGCGTCAGTCCCGCGAGCTTGCCCTTAACGGCGCGGATGGTCTGGAGGTCGGCCAAGACCTGGCACGGGTGGAACGTGTCAGTGAGAGCGTTGACGACTGGCACAGCGGCAGCAGCCGCCATGGCTTCCACTCGGTCCTGTCCAAAGGTGCGCCAGACGATTGCTTCCACCTGCCGATCCAAGACCCGGGCGGTATCCTCGATCGGCTCTCCACGGCCCATCTGCGACGACTGTGCGTCGATGACGAGCGGATAGCCACCGAGCTCGGCGATGCCGATGGAGAAAGAGACACGCGTTCGCGTCGACGACTTGTCGAAGATGACGGCCACCGCCTGTGGCCCGGCGAGCGGTTGTGCGAAGAACCGCTTGGCCCGGAAGGTGTCCGCGAGGTCCAGAATCTCGCGTTGTTCGTCTGAAGTCAGGTCGTCGTCGCGAAGGAAGGAGCGGGGCATAGGCTCATTGTGCACGGAAGGCTCGCAGTGACGCCCCGACCTGGTCCGCGGCGGCCTGCACTGCACCGTCACGGGCGGCTTTGATCTCCGCGTCGCTAAGGGTGTGGTCCAGCGCGCGGAACCGGAGCGAGAACGCCAGCGACTTCTTGCCACTCGCCACCTGCTCGCCGTCGTACACGTCAAAGAGTCGCAGCGACTCGAGCAGGTCACCCGCCCCCGCCTGTAGAGCGGCTGCGACATCCGCCGCAGGGATGTCGGAATTCACGACCAGCGCCACGTCCTCCTTGCCGATGGGGTACGCCGACAGCGACGGCGTAGGGACGATGTCGACAGCATGTGAAAGAAGCACCGTCAGGTCGATCTCCACCGCCGATGTCCGTGCGGGTACTCCGAAAGCGGTGCACACGCGCGGATGCAGCTCACCGGCAGCGCCGATCACCGCTTCTGACACCGCGATGAGTGCGCAGCGGCCAGGGTGCCAGGGAGCCCGCTGCCCCGCCACGACTTCCACCGGAACGCCGAGACCGCGTCCCAACTCGCGGCAGAGCTCCACTGCGTCGGCCCAACAGCTGCTGCGCTCGTCGCCCCACCAGCTGGCCGGCGTGCGCAGGCCGGACAGGACGGCGCCAAGGTGCAGGGGCTGGCGAGGCAAGGTGGCTGCAAGCTGTTTGAGCTCCTCAACTGTGGGCCGCCGGTCGACTCCCAGCTCCGGTGCTTGACCCGGGCCGTCCGGCTCCGGAAGGAAGACGCTGCCCATCTCGAAAAGCGCGACGTCCGACTGCGCCCGTCCGACGTTCATGGCGAGAGTCCGCAGCAGTCCCGGCAGCAGAGTCGTCCGCAACAGTGGTTGCTCGTCCGACAACGGGTTCGCTATCCGCACCGCCGTCCGCCTGCTGTCGTCGCCGAAGACTCCGAGCCTCGACAAGTCGTCGGCACTGACGAACGGATAGCTCCACACCTCGGCGTACCCGGCGGCGGCGACGGCGCGGCTGACTCGCCTACGTAGCCGTTGTGCTCGGCTGAGACCGCGACCGGCCGGAGCAGCCGGTACGACGCTGGGCACCTTGTCGTAGCCAACAATCCGGATGACTTCTTCGACCAGGTCGTAAGGGTCGGTGAGGTCGTTTCGCCAAGGCGGCGGCGTTGCTGCCACGTTCTCGCCCTGGACGGCAACGTCGCAGCCCACCGTCTGCAAAGCCGAGACCGCCATGTCGAGATCGATCGGAATGCCGGAGATCTGGGCGGCCAGACTGGCCGCAGCCTCGATCGGCTTGCGGGGGACCGGCGTTCCCACCACGGTGGCGGTCGGCGCCACCGCACCTCCGCCGTACCGGACGAGCAGT
>JBBSHN010000157.1:0-4935 GCA_038252945.1 Propionibacteriales bacterium
CTTGCGAAGCCAGAGCCGCAGGACCTCGCGCGCCTCGACCACCGATACCTCCCGGAACACTTCCCGCACCTCCTCGTCGAGGTGCGGGGTACCACGGTTCCGAAGGGCCCTCGGGTGGTCCCTAGTTCCTGGCCAGGTGGTCCCTATTTATTGGCAAACACCCGCTTAGATGGTCCCTATTTCTTGGCAAGCGACACCTGGAAGTTCGTCGCTACGGGTGCTTCCGGTAGGCCTAACCCGGATTGCGGACATTTGCTGGCCGGCAGATGCGGCCCTCGGACCGCAAGAAGCGGCGAACGACCTTGTGAGGCAGGTCCGAGATTGGCTGCAATCCGTACCGGTCCGGGAGCAGATCTAGCCGTCAGCCACGCGGCCGCAGCGTTGACTGCTCAGTACGACCTTCATCCACAGGGCGATGTCCGCGGGCAGTGGCTGCACAGACCATCGGCGGGAGTTGCCATCGCGGCGACTCGCGCACCGTCAATGAGTCGCCATTGTGGGTCTAGCCCGGGTCACCTACCTTCACCGGCCATGGCCGACAATTCCCAGGCCGGATTCCAACGCGTTGAGCTGAGGTGGGTATGGGGCGTCGGACAGGTAGTTGAGCCGGGCAGGGTGTTACGCGAGCAACGTTACGATGGCGCAGCCGACCGGCGAGTCGCTACGGTTATGACCACGGCGCTCCTGATGCGGGTTGCCTGCGTCTCTGCCCTGCTCGCGCTCTTGGCTCTACTCCTCGCCGGAATCTTCCTCGTGCTGTTTTTCAGACGCGGCGAACCGTACGGCAGCCTCAACGACTTCTTCTCCGCCCTCGCCCTGCTGCTGCTCATCCTGCCCGCCGCGGCCGTCTACGTCGTCGCCCGGGCGACGTCGGCTTGTGGCTGCTCCTCCTCACCATCGCAGCGGTCGCCGGCATGGCGCTCGCCGCCGCCGGGCAGCTCCTGTTGATCCTCCGCATCATTGATCTCCGGACCTCTTTCGTCACCGGTGGGGTCGGCGTTGTGCCGGTGCTGGCGTGGCTCGGCGTCACGGCGTGGCTCGCGCTCGCGCAACATCTGCTCCCGGAGGCGGTCGGCTGGTTCGGCGCGGCGGCACTTGGATCCGCGGCGCTGGTAACGCTCGCGTCGATCGTCAAGCTCGATCCCGCGACATGGCTCCTCAGTGCAGCCCTCATCTCAGCCCTTGGCGGTTGGCTCGTCGCTCTCGGCAGCGCGCTGCTGACTCGCGGATAGTCCAGCGACCCGTCCGACGCAGTCTCCGGCGTCTTGGCGCGTTTCACGTGTGTCTCGTTTAGTTGAGGAGCTCCCGACATGCCACGCCGAACAGCCACTGTTCGTATTGGTCGGGTGACCATCCGCGCTCCCGCACTAAGGCACGGTAGACATCCGTCCCGGCCAGCGTGTATCCAATGTCAACCGCCTCGTCCGGTGTGAGTGTGGTGCGAAGCGCATTACGGCGCTCGAGCGCTGTGACCGCTCTCCGGATCGCCCCCAGGTGCCGCTCCTTCCACCGCCGCCAGGTCTGGGACAGGCCCTTGTCCGTCCCCTGGGCGTTGCGCAGGATGTCTGCGACGACCCACGAGCGCTCGTTGAGCAGGCGCATGATGTGCGCGGCGGTCCGCAGTAGTTGGATGGGATCCTGCTCCCGCTCCACCTGCTCGACGCTCAGATCCGGGCTCGCAGCCAGGTCTTCGGCAAGCGCCGCGACGAGCGCGGCCTTGCCCGGGAAGTACAAGTAAACGGTGGCAGGCGAGACCCGAGCCTGGCGAGCGATGGCCGGCATCGTCACCACCGCGAAGCCGCTCTTCGCGAAGAGCTCCTCGGCTGCCACGAGGACATGGCGACGGGTGGCATTCGCCTGCTCATCGCGTTCGGGAGAGTTGTACTGCCGGGCGGACTTGACAGTCATTCGAATTCCAGTCTATCCTACCTCTAGCGAATTAGAGAATCGCTCTATCGGATAATGGCGCGTCGGTAGATAGCCGGAACCGACCTTCGTAGAGGAGACGTTCATGGCACACGGATCCAGCACCTTCTTTTCCACCGCTCGGCAGCCGGCACTCGCCGGGGAGCCCGGCGCGTTGGCCACGGAACGTCGGGCTGTCATGACCATGCTTCCCACTAGGCTCGGGACCTACGCGTCGAGATCTGGATCACGGTGGTCCTCGCGGTGATCCCGATTGGCGCCCCTGACACCTTGGCGACGCTCTAGAGTCGCGCGCCATGTTTGGTTTCTATCCGTGGATCGTCTTCCTCCATGTCGCGGCGCTTCTCGGTTTCCTGCTCGCCCACGGTGCGTCGAGTTCCGTGGCGTTCCGCATCCGTTCCGAGCGTGATCCCGTCCGGATCGCCGCACTGCTCGACCTATCGGCGGGCGCGTACGGTTTGGGTTACGCCTCCCTTGGGCTACTGGTCGGCAGCGGCATCGTGGCGGTGTTCATCGGCGGCTTTTGGTCCAGCTGCTGGGTCTGGGCGTCCATTGCGATTCTCGTTGTGATGTCAGTCTCGATGCACGTCCATCCAGCGGCGAAGCTGTCGAAGACGCGCAAGGCGGTGGGCCTGCCGTACTTCGAGAACTGGCGCCCGCACGATGCGCAAGTTCCGGCGTCGCCTGCGGAGATCGTGGCGGCGGCGGCCGCCAACAACCCCTGGATGACGCTCCTGATCGGCGGCGGAGGCCTGCTCATCATCCTCTGGTTGATGATGTTCAAGCCGTTCTGAAAGGAGTGCGATGAGGAACGAGGTGGACGCACACCATCTGGCTGCCGGCGGAGTCGTTGCGTGGGTCGGCTTCGGCCTTGTTGGCACCCTTGCGGGGGCTGGCGGGACCCAGAACGTGTGCTTCGCAATCAGCGCGCTCGGATTGGTGACCGGTGGCGCCCTGCTCGGCGTGCGCTACGCCCGCGCTGGGACGACCACGGTCGCCGCGGGGTTTGCGCTGCTGGCGCTCGCGGAATCGCATGCGCTCGGTCTGGCCGCCGGCGGGGCGGCCGCGACGGCGTCAGTAGGCGGCAGCGCGGCGCTCTACATCCCCGGACTGTTGCTCGTGAGCCTGCCCGGGGTGCTGCCGCTGGTCGGCCGGATCGCGGGAGTGCTCGCGACGATCCCGTTCGCCGCCCTCGCCTGGCTCTACGCGACCGGCGTGGCCGTCGATCCTACCAATCCGTTCGCCGCTGCCGGGTATGGCCTCATGTCCCTCGCCGCGTTGGTCTGGCTCTACGCGATCTATCGACCCGCCGGCCGATCGACCCGCTCATCCTCGACCCCATAGCCGGACCCGAGGTGCGATGGCCGTCGCTCGGGGCATTACCTCGCCCACGCGCCGCGCCTGGCCTGAGTTTCGCGTAGCCGTTGACGGGGTGCTTGCGGTCCCTCTCACGTTCTCGATGGGAATTCTCCGTGGATACTCACCGTTCATCGCCTTGCCCTACTCGAAGATGTTCACAAAAGTGCATTTCCCCATACCCCCTCACGGCACCGCGGGGATAAGGGATAAGGCCTAACGAAACTGGCCACCTCGGCCTTTGATCAGAGGGTGAGCCAACCTACCGCGCGGCGTGCGGTCCGCGCGAGAGGCGGCGCATGAATGTCAGCCGACCGCCAGGAGGATGAGTCCGATCAACGTCAGTGCCAACGCTGTCCCGAGTGAAAGAAGGCTGACCCAAGAAATCGACGTGACCAGGCGAAGCGGTCGGGAAAGTCTCGAAACACCGGGCGGCCACGCCCACGTCGCTCCGATCAGTCCAGCGATGCCGTACGCAACCAACCACATCTCCCAGCGCCCTGCTACCACCGGCACATCGGGAAAACGGTAGTGGCGCATGGCCAGGAAGATGGCCACCGCTGCCGCACCCGCAAGCGTGCCGACCATTCGCCCGATCGCGCGCGGAAAGACGGTCGCACTTACGATGCCGAGCCCCACGGCCGCAACCGTAAGAGCGAGGTGCCATGCGGTGCCTGGAATGACGCCTTCGCTTCCCGGAGTCGGCCCGAGTAGCAGGAGGACGAGCAGTAGAGCCGTGCCCGTTGTCGCCCCTAAGAGCAGCAGTGCGCGGTAGATAATGGGCCGGAACGGCATCACCCGCCAAACCTACTTGCCAGCGCCATCCGTAACCACCGACGATCAGAAAGACCAGCAATAGGGTTCTGTGCCGAGAGCCGGACTTGAACCGGCGACACGTGGTTCTTCAAATCAGAATGCCTTGAATCGCAAGTTCGTCCAGCCGTCGCGTACCGCCACCGAGAACCGTAACCCCTACAGAGCTGCTATTTCACACGAAGCGTTGCGAGCAACATGTCGAAGATACTGACACGCGACGAGTATGCCGGGAAGGCATCTACTAGCAGCACGGTGTCGGCTGTCCTACCAACGAGCAGGTACCGTCGCGCTCCGGCTTGGAATGTGCCGTCGACAACGATCCCTCCAATCCTCGGTATATCGTCGACCAGTCCGATGCCAAGAACGACGAGTAGGGCTCGCGATCGGTACTCGTTTCATCTCATGCCTCTCACGGATTGCCAGCGGCTCCGGCAGTCTGTCGGAACCCGGACACCATCGACAGACCGAGCGCGCCCACTGCGACGCCGGTGGAGCCGAGTACCAGCGGATGCAACGGAAACCAGAAAGGCGTAACGACGTGCCCCCAAGTGATCCCCAAGCGGCGCTCCCAGGTTGAACGTAACCATGATCGGACTGTCACTTGACCTGATGATCTGGCGTCAGTACGACGCCGTCTTCAGTTCCGGCCCGGGTCCCGGCGTGGGCCCGGGGGCCTGGAACACCTGGGTGTACTGCTTGTACTCGAACGCCCTATCCGACAGCCACCGCACGAACGTCACGGTCTGGCCCCTGTCATCGCCGGTGTTGACGCTTACCTTCTCCGCGAGGGTCACGGAGTCACGGACGAACAGTGCGCAGTTCCCCTCAAAGCAGCCA
>JBBSHN010000158.1:0-4902 GCA_038252945.1 Propionibacteriales bacterium
GGAGCCGACGGGCCGCACGGTCGCCGTACTGGGGGCGGCGTTCAAGGCAGATTCCGACGACGTCCGCGATTCACCGGCTCTCGATGTGGCCGCCACGCTGGCCGCTCGCGGCGCCACCGTCCGGGTCTACGACCCAATGGCAATGACGAGCGCCCGACGCGTTCACCCGGAGCTGATCTACGCGACAGACGTGGAGTCAGCCTGCCGGGGTGCCCACGCCGTGCTCGTCTTGACGAACTGGGCGGAGTTCGCCAGCCTCGATCCGGTATCGCTTGCCGAAAACGTCGCGGCGCCCAAGGTGCTGGACGGGCGGCTCGTGCTGGACCCCGACAAGTGGCGCGCGGCTGGGTGGGAGTTCCGCGGGCTCGGTCGAGCGAGCAGGTAGTCATGCAAGTCCTCGTGTGGCACGTGCACGGATCGTGGACGACGTCTCTCGTGCAAGGCGGCCATGAGTATCTGATTCCTGTCCTCCCCGACCGCGGCCCTGACGGACGAGGCCGTGCGCGCACCTGGACGTGGCCGGAGACGGCACGGGAGGTGACACCGAGCGAGCTGGCTGACACCGACATCGACGTCGTACTTATCCAGCGTCCGCATGAGCTGGCCCTTGCCGAGAAATGGACGAGGCGGCGACCCGGCCGGAACCTCCCGGCAGCGTACGTCGAGCACAACACCCCCGGCCACTCCCCGGCGACCACACGCCACCCCCTCGCCGACCAGACTGACATCCCAATCGTCCACGTCACGCACTTCAACCGGCTGTTCTGGGACTGCGGGCGAGCCCGCACTGAGGTCATCGAGCACGGCGTCGTCGACCCCGGTCATCAGTACTCCGGGGAGTGGGCGCGAGCTGCCGTCGCAATCAACGATCCGGTACGCCGAGGGCGGGCCGTCGGGCTCGACCTGCTCCCCGCCTTCGCCGAGGCAGCACCGCTTGATGTGTTCGGAATCAACGTGCACGGTCTTGGTGAGGACACCGGGATAGCGCCGGAGCGACTCTGGACTTTCGAGGATCTCCCTCAGCAGCAGATGCACAGACAGCTCGCCCGCCGCCGCGTGTACGTGCATACCTCTCGGTGGACCTCGCTGGGATTGTCGTTGCTGGAGGCCATGCATCTGGGCATGCCCGTTGTCGCGCTCGCGACCACAGAGGCCGTACGAGCAATCCCAGCGCAGGCCGGCGTGGTGTCTACTCGGCTCGAAGACCTCGTCAGCGCTGTCTGGCGTTTCGTGCACGACCCGCTGGAGGCGCAGGTCGCGGGCGCCGAAGCGCGAGAGGCAGCGCTGGCGCGCTATGGCCTAGGACGTTTCTTGGCCGACTGGGACGCATTGCTGCTCGACCTTGCCACCTTCACGGTGGCGAACGCTGCGTCCGCATCATGACCCGGTGACCAGACTGCGAACGTAGATGCCGACCACGCACCTCATGCTCGCCGAGCGCGGCACCACTGCGGATCTGGAGCGGCTCGCGGCGCGGGGCTTCTGGTTCGACCTGAAGATCGATGGCATCCGCGCACTCGCCACGGTCGACGGGTCGGCGAGCGATGACGTGGCGGTCACACTGACCTCCCGCAACGGGCTGGACCTCACCGGCCGCTATCCCGAGTTGCTGACCGCGCTGCGCCAGCTGGGCTCCAACGAGGCGAGTGGCCAACCGCCAGCGGCAGCCGCCGGTGGTGCCTTGGTGCTCGACGGGGAGGTCGCCGTACCAGGCGCGGACGGCTTGCCCTCTTGGCCGCTCACACAACGGCGTACCGCCCAACGAGGGGCACGCAACCTCGCTGCGGAAGCGGAGCCGCCAGCCGTCCTCTACGTCTTCGACGTGCTCTGTCGAAATGGGCATGACCTGACACCTCGACCGCTGCGGGAACGCCGCACGATCCTAGAGGAGATCGGCCAGTCCCTGCCTGCTTCACTTTCCGTCACCCCCGTCAGCGAGGACCCCTTGGCGATGTGGCGCTTCGTGCTGGAGCACCGACTCGAGGGGCTGATCGCAAAGAATCCGGACAGCCGGTACATCACCGGGCGGTCGCGGGACTGGGTGAAGATCAAGGCGACGCACACGGTCACATGTTTGGTTGGAGGCGTCGAGTGGGCGCCTGACGCGTCGATGGAGCCCCGCTCGCTGCACCTGTTCCTCGTCGAAGCGGACGGGGACCTGACTCCAGTGGGCAAAGCGTCCGCAGGCGTTTCGCCCGCGCTGCGTCCGGCTCTGCTGCACGGGCTGCGACATCCGCCGCTCGTGGTCAAGGTCGAGTACACGCAGATCACCCCTTCCGGAGTGCTCCGGAACCCCGTCATTCGCGCCGTTCGCACCGACGTCGACGTACTCGAGTGCTCGACGGACCAGTTGGCCTAGTACGGCTGGTACTGCAAACTGTGTAGCCCAAGATCGTTCGCCGTGTTGATGTGCGGAGAGTGGCGACACGGTTACAGTAGCCCCGTGAAGAACGCGTGCCAGCACTGCGAGTAACGGTCGCTGTGCGTCCCTTTCTGCTGCGGTCAAGCCTGCACGCAGCTCTCGCCTCCGATGACCGCTTCGAGGTCTCCCTGTGTCCGCTAGACGGTGAGCCGGTCTCCTGGGCCCAGAACTTCGGTTCGCAGGTGCTGGTCGTGTCAGAACCTGTGCGCGCCGCTGACATGTGCGTCGTCATGCTGTCGCACGCCGGCGACACTGTGGCGTTCTCGAACGGGGACGAATGTCGTCAGCTGACGTATGACGGCATGAGTGCCTTCAGCGACGAACTCGCCGCCGCCTCCCAGTCGCTTATCCCCGCCGGCACAGCCGGTTAGCCCGACACGTGTGCCGTTCGTGCGGCCACCGCGACAGCCTCAAGTTGCGAATGGACGCCGAGCTTCGACAAGATGTTTTGGGCATGCGTTCTCACAGTTGCAGGGGTGATGACCAGTCGAGCCGCGATTGCATCACTGCGGCAGCCTTCCGCCATGAGCACGAGCACCTCGCGTTCCCGAGGAGTGAGTCGACTCAGTCGCCCGGCTGCCTGGTCCGCCGATCGACGCTCCGCAGCCAGCAGAGGGAGCAGCTCGGCAAGCACCGCAGGATCTATGAGAACTTCGCCACCGGCTGCGGCGCGGACCGTGTCCAGCAGATCGTCGATTGCCGTGTTCTTGTCAAGGAAGCCTGTCGCACCGGCCTCAATGGCCTCCACCATGATGGTGGGGCGTTGATGTCCCGACACCACGACCACCCGGGTCTGAGGCGCAACCTCCCGAATACGTCGAGTTGCCTCTAGCCCGTTGATGTCGCCCACCAGCTCGACGTCCATGAGCGCAACGTCGGGTGCGTGCGCGCGGCAGAGCTCGACGGCTTCCAGCCCGTTGTCGACTGGAGCGGCCACGAGCTCAAGGCCGGGGTCAGTCCGGACCAGGCTCACCAGGGCATCGGTCAGCAGCCTGTGGTCGTCACAGATGACCAGCCGGATTCGGTCGCTCACCGCGCCGTACCCGTGCGATCAAGAGAAGCAGCCGGGACTGCGACTCTGAACGCTGCCCCGCCACCGGGTCGCCCTTCAACCCAGGCACGCCCCCCATGCCACTCCGCTAGGCGGGCAACCAAGGACAGTCCCATTCCCAACCCCTCGCGTGAACTGCCCGGCTGCTTGCGAAGTCGTTCGAAAATGACAGTTCTCATCTCCTCGGGCACGCCAGGCCCAGTGTCGTCAATGCAGATGACGGCATGGCCGCCTCGTCGCTTGACGGATATCTCCACTGTGGCGCCCTTAGGAGTGTGCCGACTTGCGTTCACTAGGAGGTTTTCGACTATCCGTTCGATCTTCGCAGCGTCGACCTCGGCGTAGACAGCCGGCAAGCTGCAGTTGATGGGACGGTCACCCAGCGCCGAGCGATGTTCCTCCAGTGTTCGGCGTACCAGGTCAGACAAATCGACGGATTCCAACCGAAACGGCATCTGGCCAGACTTGAACGCTTCGACATTGAGGAGGTCGTCGAGCACTCGGCGCATCTTGTCCATCGTCGTCTTCATCGCTGCCAGATACTCGCGCCGCTCCTCTGCGGTCAACCTCGGCTGTTCAGTGTCGCCCTGCAACACCATGGCCGTCGCCCGCAGGGCGGCAAGCGGTCCGCGTAGGTCATGCGCCACTGCGTCGAGCAGCGTGTTCTTCGCTTGGTCAAGCCCCCGAAGTCGAAAAGCCGTCGTGCGCTCGTCCTCCAGAGCCTGTTCCAGCTCCACTTGCATCTGCTGACGCTTGGAGACGTCTCGAATGATCGCCGAGAAATACGGCGCTGACTCCTCTTGCCAGGTCGCCAACGACAACTCGATGGGCACTTCGCTGCCGTCTCTGCGGTACGCACAGACCAGGACGGTCTTTCCGATGAGACGACCCTCACGCGTCCGCAGAAAGCGCTTGAATCCGTCGGCATGGTCAGCGCGGAAGCGGTCCGGAATGAGCATCGTGACCGGTTCGCCCATCATGTCGGCGCGGTCATAGCCGAACAACTGAGCCGCGCCTGGGTTGACGTAGATGATCGTGCCGGCGTTGTCTACCGACACGATTGCATCAGTGGCAGTCTCAGCTACGGCGCGAAATCGAGCTTCGCTACGGCGAAGCCGCGCCTCTGCTTCCTTTTGCGCCATGAGAGAGCTGAGCTGAGCTGCTGCTGCATCGATCAGCTCATGGACACCCGCTCGCTGCGGGGCCTGCTCGCGAGTGAGGAACTCCAATACCGCGAGCACCCGCCCGTTGCTACAGACTGGTACGACGAGGGCTGCACGCAAGGATGCCGCCATAGCGGCGTCGGCTCGCAGAAACGACCTGACGTCGAGGTGCAACTCATCCGCCCACCGGCTCTTGCCGTCTTGCCAGACCATGCCGAGTAGCGGTTCACCGGGCCGGAAGTGAATTTTCAGGCTTGCCTTGCGAA
>JBBSHN010000159.1:0-4897 GCA_038252945.1 Propionibacteriales bacterium
CACGTCGCACCTCCTCGTCGCCTGAGGTGCGCAGTACCAGAGTTCCGAAGGTCCCTCGGGTGGTCCCTAGTTTCCGGAAAGATGGTCCCTAGTTCTTGAGAAAGACCCCCTCAGGTGGTCCCTAGTTTCTGAGAATCGACATCGCCGACACCGATTCCGACCGGATTCACGCTGCCAGAAGGTTGCGTGTTCGCCGGCGCGGCGACTCTACGGCCGGACTCGAACCAGTGGCATGGCATGGACTGTGGGTGGAGAATGGCGACGCCACCCTGGTCTTAGCCACGGCTCTGGCGGAACAGGGCTGGACCACAGGCACGGGTGCATCCGCGCCCGCGTGGACACCGCACCGGTCGGGTCCCTACGATCGCCCGCGGTGAAGAACGAGATCTCGCTCGAACCGACCGATTGCTGAAGTGCGCCGGCTTCAATGGAGCGCCGTCGTGCTGCTACTGGCGTCTTGCAGCAGCGCAGTTTCGCCGACCGGGGGAGGGCCCAGCGCGACCGCGTCCGTCGAACCGGCGCTTGCCGTGTATCTGCAGACGAACGACATGACGTTCGATCGTCGGAGCGCGCCGAGCGATGTCCCGATCTCCCGCGATCGCGCCATCGCCCTCGCCCAGGTCGGGCTCTCCGGCACGCTGACACGGGCCACGGCCGAGTACGGGCAGCTGCACGGGAACCTCGGCGAGCGATCGGACCGTGCCGCCTGGCTCGTCGTCCTCGAGGGTGTCGCTCGGCCCGCGCCCACGGGTGGGCCGGCTCCCGTCGGTCGTCGGCGCACCTTCGTCTTCCTCGACGCCGAGGACGGCCGTGGCCTGACCAGTTTCGGCGAGGGCGCCGGACCACCGTAAGTGATGAGGCGTGGCTCGAGGACGCTTCGCAAGCTGCTGATCGGAACGGCATTCCTTGCGCTCCTCTTGGGGGTCGTCTTGGTCATCGCCTTTCTGACTCCGCCCAGTCAGCCTCCAGCGCCACCGCTGGTCGCCGCGAGGGTCTCCGAGGTCACCTCTACGCCGATGGCGATACCCGTGGAGATGCGCCGGGGAAGCGATCGGGTGATCCAACGCGAGCGCGTCGGGCACCCCTGTCCGATCGCGCCGCCGGTGATGGGTTGCCCTGCGTCGACTCCGGTCCAGACGGTCACGGTCTACCTGGTCCGCGACCTCCAGGGCGGGTTGCATGCCTTCATCGGCGACGATCCCCGGAACGGGTGCGCGCTCGAGTGGCGAGCGGACATCACGCCCGGCGTCTTTCACGACGTCTGTCACGGATCGCTTTACGACCGAAATGGCCGGGTCGTCGGCGGTCCATCGCCCTTCAACCTCAATCAGCTGGCATTGACGGTCAAGGACGAGACGATCTACATCGACGCAGCGGC
Organism: Propionibacteriales bacterium; assembly: GCA_038252945.1. Lineage (GTDB taxonomy): Bacteria > Actinomycetota > Actinomycetes > Propionibacteriales > Nocardioidaceae > JAUJOE01. Next base: position 1,379 of record JBBSHN010000159.1, read on the forward strand.
AGTGGTGCCGGGAGCCGCTGGGAACTGACGGTCCGGTCGCGGGATTGATCCGCCGTGACGCAAGGGTTCGCCGTCAACCCTCGTCGGCGAGGATCAACTCCTCGCCCGCGTCGAGGTCACCTCCAGCGCCACCGCTCGTCGCCGCGAAGGTCTCCGAGGTCACGTCGACGCCGATGGCGCCTGCTGGGCGGGACGGGTTATGACGCCACGTCCAACGATGCAACCGGGCCGTCATCTCAGTCCAAGGGCGATAAGCGGGGGTCACCGGAGCTAGCGGGGCACGGTTAGTGCGCTGGGTCGAGCGCGTAAAGGGGAACCCGATGCAGAAGCGTGAGCTGAAAGCCAAGAATACAAGAACGAGGTGAACGGAGCGACCTGGTCGTGGTCGACGCTCCCGGCGGGCCGGCGGCAGACGCTGCTGCTCCAGGGCAGTCTGGCGCATGCGCTATACGTCGAGTTCTCCATCGCGCTCTCCGATCAGGTCGCGGATCTGCGCCTGTTGCGGAGCATCTCAGCGAGTCCTCGACGGGTCGCGCCGTAATCCGGGGTCGATTCGCGTGGGTCTTCATTCCAGGCGGCGCTGCGCTCATTTGCGCGTTGTACCTGGCGTTCGTCGCGTTGCGAGCGGGCGACAGCGCGCACTACGACGTGACGCCTCTCTCGATCGGGTTCGTGCTCGCATCGGGCGTGGCGATCGCCTCTGGCGCGGTGGTGTTGCTGCGCCTGCGCCAGGGATCCATCGGGCCGCTGTTCGCGCTCGCGACCGGCGCCTTGGTCTTCGCCTTCCTGGCGCTGTTCTCGATTGGCTTGCTCGTCCTTCCTGTCGGGCTCGTCCTGCTCGTTGTGGCGCTCCGCCAGCTCCGCCAGCGAGGAACGCCAGGTGCCGCGCGTGCGGCGGTTGCTGGGGCGGCGCTCGGCATCGGCCTGATCGCATACGTCTTGGTCATGTTTCAGCCGGCGGTCGCCGAGTGTCGTTCCGGCGGCGGAGGCGCGACGTCGTCCGGCGGGCTCTTCGGCGGCGTGAGCTACTCGAGTGGCGGCTACAACACCGCAACCGGTGAGTCCGGCGGCTTTATCGACGAGGGCGATCGCATCGCGTACTTCACTGCTCGGGCGGAAAGATGACGGACTTCCACCGTTTCCCGCTGCCGCAGGGAGGATGGGTCGTGACGACGCAGCCGTCGGCCACTGTCGGGCGCAGCCTCATGATCGTGTTTCGCGTGCGACCGACGACCGCGCAAGACTCAGGTCCGCCCGCCGACGGTTTCGATTTCACGGTGACCTGTCGGACCTGCGCGCAACCCCAGCCGCCGGTGCGCGGCCATGCCACCCTTGGTCAGACCCACGGACCATATCCGCCGGGCGGATCGCTGGCCTACTCCGCGCAGACTGTCTTCCCGCAAGCGGGCACCTGGTATACGACGCCTTACGACGCTTCGATCGAGGTTCGATAGGCACGAGGTGACCGCGTGGACATTCCGGCGGGCCCTACCAGAAAAGAGGTCATTGGTTTGTCGCGGGTGGGTCAATTCCGTGGCGCGCGACAGCGGCGACTGGGAAACTGGTTGGGACTGCAAGACCAATACGCGCTCCTCGTCGACGGATTCACCTCAAATAGCAGCTCATTCCTGCGACTAGAGAACTACGGCGATGCCTAACGGGGTGCTGGACAGCGGCGGATGTCTACTACGTTTCCTACGGCGCCCCACCCGCGTATCCCCTGCCGCAGATTTACGGTCAGTATCGGACCGACACGTGGGTCGCGTTGCAGCTCAGTTACACGATCGCGTACGACGGCGTGCTCACGGAGTGCAACTCCCAAGGCGATCCGCTCCCAACGGGGGTGTCAACGGAGGGGTGCGCGACGCGGAGCGAGTTCAGTCCAATCTACTGCATGGAATTCTCTCTGGAGCGCCATGATCGCCAACAACGTTGCGCAGCCCACCCTCGACTTCGCGTCCAACATCCGCTACCTGCCCTAGGAGAATGCAGATGAGAACGTCGAGAACCCTCGCGGTCGTAATGGGCCTGGCGCTCTTCGCGGCTCTCGCCCTCGTGGGCGTCGCACTCGCGGATCCCCTTGGACAGCCAACGCCGCCTACCGCAGCGAAGCAGTCGTTCGAGGTCGCGTATCAGGCGGCTCGCTCCGCCGATGCTGCCGCCCCCCGCGCGCCCAAGCCCGCCACGCCGGTGACGCCGGTTCCGGGCGTTCAGAACCTCGGAGCGTTGGGTATCAGCGAATACAAGGGCACTCCTGTGAGGGGTGCACAGATCAACACGCAGGCGAATGTGCTCTCACTCGGCGGTGGCTTCTTTACTGTTTATGCTGGCGTGACCAATGCGGATCCGACGCAGGGAGTGTTCATCGTCCTGGACCGCAACCACGATGACGGCGCTATCCAGCGTGTGTTCCCACTGGCGCCCGGGAGCGGGGTGCCGCGGATCACGGTGATCGATGGCGACAGCATTATCTTCGTTACGCCTCGCGGTGTCGGCCATTTCGAATTCACCACGGGCACGATCCGCTGATATCAGGTCCGAAACTGCTGCCCATCACGCACGCTCGCGCGTACCAAACGAGCGCAGAACGGGGACACCAAGACGGGCAGGCCGATAGCTATAGGGTCCGCGAGTCCCGGCGGCGCGATCGGACATGATGCCAAGGCGCTCGGGTTGCATCACGCGATTGCTTCCCCCGGCGCATCTCCACGGTCATCGCCATCGGCGTCGAGGTGACCTCGGACACCTTCGCGGCGACGAGCGGCGGCCTTGAAGGCTCGGTGGGCGGAGTCTGCTGACCGCTCCCACGCGAGTTGTGCCTTACGGCGGCGAGGCCTCACGATGAAGATAGTTCCCAACAGGATCAGAAATGCGCCCGGGAACCGTGCTGAGGGAGGCGGCGCCGCGGTCGTCGTCGACGGCAAGGGGCGGCCGGATGCGACGCCCGTGAATATCGCATCCCCGGCGCCGTCGACTGCGACCGTGACACAGCGGACATTTCCCTTGATATCTTCCGGGAACGGGCTTCCGGCAGGCACCTTCAACACCAGCTCCGGATTCGCGCCGACCGAGATTCCGCCAGGCGTGACGTCTGTTGGAAGAGCGGCGGTTCGAATGAATCCGCACACCTGCGACGGAATCGGCGAGATCGTGTACGACAGGAATATCGAACTCGCCACGGTGGGTCCGGAAACGCATTTGAGTGAGCCGCCGTCGACGGGCTTGGGGACGCTTCCAATCTGGATCTGGAAGGTTCGGGAGCCGATCACAATGCTGCCGGCAGTGACGCTGGTGGGAGCCGCATAAGAGCGGATCACACCACACTGACTCAACGAAAAGGGTTCCTGTCCCAGCGCGGACGTCGGCAGCACAGTCGCCAAGGCCAGAAGAAGGAGCTCACGTCAAGAGATGTGTAAAACGTGATCAGGCGGCTGCCTTCCCGATCGCTCGCGTGATGGGCTTGCCGTCCGCGAACCTCCTTCCGTCGTAGACGTCGGCGAGCAGGTGCGGCGCGTCGAG
>JBBSHN010000160.1:0-4897 GCA_038252945.1 Propionibacteriales bacterium
CCGACCTGTCGGTGCACAGCGAAGCCGACCTGGACTGGGCCGCCGCCGAGCTCAACGACAGACCCCGAAAACGACTAGCGTTCAGGAAGCCGATCGAACAGATCGGACCGCTCCTGTTGCGTTGACCGCTTGGATCCGCCGATCGGCCAGTGGGACGCCGGAGCTTCGCTGCTGTCAGATGCTGCCGTTGCGTTCGATGACGAGGATCCGTGCTTGCGGGGCGGGGTGGGCGACGTGTTCGTCGCCGGATTCGGCGTAGCAGATGCGACCTGGGGTAAGTCGCTCGACGTGCTCGCCTCCGGCGTGGCGGTAGTGCATGTCGACGGCACCGTCCAGGACGACGAAGACCTCGGGGCCGTCGTTGACGTGCCAGGTGTAGGGCTGGTCGGTCCAGTGCAGCCGCACGCTGGCGTCCCTGATCGTGGTGATGTCGATAGCGTCCCAGGCCCGGTCGGCGGAGTAAGCGTTGGCGTCGAAGAAGCGCATGGAGAACCTTCCTGATCAGACGGGGGGTTGGGGGTCGTACTGGATGCCGCGGCGGACTTGTCGGGCTCGATCGGCGCTGGCGAGGCGAGCCACTAGGTGCAGGGCCATGTCGATGCCCGCGGAGACCCCGGCGGAGGTGATGATGTCGCCGTCGTCGACCCACCGGTCCTCCGGGCGAATCTGCACGCTGGGGTCGAGCGCGTGCAGCTCCCCCAGCGCACCCCAGTAGCTGGTCGCCGGTCGGCCCTGCAATAGTCCGGCCGCGGCGTACACCAGCGAGCCGGTGCACACGCTGGTCATCAACGGCACTGCCTGGCGCTGCTGACGCACCCAGGTCAGGTGGGCGGGATCTCGGAGCAGTGGGCGGGTGCCTTGGCCGCCGGGATGCACCAGAACCTGCAGGGCGGGCGCGTCGCGCATGGAGTGGTGAGCGCCGAGCGTCAGGCCCTTCGCGGCCGTGACCGCGCGTCCGTCGCGCGAGAGACAGCAGACCGCGTAGCCGTCCTCGGGGTACTCACGGGTCCAGTGCGCGAGGACCTCCCACGGCCCGACGGCATCGAGCTCCTCGACATCGTCGAACAACAAGATGCCGAGATGCCGGGGTCGGCGGGGTGTCGGCTGGTGGCGCGGGCTCGAAGTCATGCGATCAGCGTGCTCGCCGGGGCGACTGACCCGCGAGAGGCAGGAGTGCCGCTATTCGCAAGGATGCTGCCACAATGGCCGGGTGCATCAGATCGTGGCGCTCGCGCTGGCAGAGGTCGTGGCGTTCGACCTGGCGATCCCGGCGCAGGTATTCGGCCATCGCGACGAATGGGAGGACTATTCTTTCACGCTGTGCGCTGTCGAACCTGGCCTGGTGCCCTCAACCACCGGCTACTCGGTACAGGCGACCCGCGGGCTCGAGGCCCTGGCCGCGGCGGACACAGTCGTGGTCCCCGGCTACGCCCCGGCCGAGCCGCCGGCGCTACCGGTGATCGAGGCGTTGCGCGCGGCCGCCGGTCGAGGCGCGCGGGTGGTCTCGGTATGTACCGGGGCATTCGCGCTGGCCGCCGCCGGCCTGCTCGATGGACTGAGAGCAACGACGCACTGGAACGACGCCGGTGAACTCGCGGCCCGCTACCCGGCCGTCGACGTCGATCCCGACGTCCTGTACCTCGACACCGGCCAAATCATGACCAGCGCAGGCGTCGCGGCGGGGATCGACTTGTGCTTGCACCTCGTGCGTGTCGACTACGGCGAGCAAGCTGCGGCACGCATCGCCCGCCGGATGGTCGTGGCCCCGCACCGCGACGGCGGACAGGCCCAATACCTGCAGCGACCGGCGCCCTCCGACGGCACCAGCTTGGCCAGCACCTGTGCCTGGGCGCGCAGCAGCTCACCGAACCAATCAGCGTCACGGCCATGGCCCGCCACGCCGGCTGGGCGCCCCGTACCTTCGCCCGACGGTTTCTGGCCGAGACCGGCACCACCCCGCTGCGCTGGCTGACCGCGCAACGGCTACGCGAAGCGCGAAGGCTGCTCGAGATCACAGGCCTGCCCGTCGACCAGGTCGCCGCCCAGTGCGGGCTCGGCACCGCAGCCAACCTCCGCCAGCACCTGGCCCGCGACGCCGCAACTACCCCCACCGCCTACCGCCGCACCTACCAAGGAAGGTCCGCACCCACGCTCCCTGGTCCCTGGACGTGACCGGCCGTCGGACCAGTCCGTCCCGTAACACGATCGGCATGCGAGACTCGGTGGTGTCACTGGTGATACCGTGGGCACATGGCGATGACTCTACGACTTTCGGATGCCGAAGCGGACGCGCTGCGTCTTCGCGCCGAGCGCGAGTCCCGTTCGATGCAGGATGTCGCGCGGCAGGCTGTGCGCGAGTACATCGAGAACCACAGTCGCGCTGAGCTGCTCGATCGGGTGCTCGACGAGGAACTGCCCCGGTACGCGGAGGCCTTGGAGCGCCTAGGTCAGTGATCTACCTGACGCTGGCCGAGCTACTGCACGTCGCTGAGCGAACCCGGGGCAGCGAAGTGCCGGTCCGGGATCACGGGTTGCTGCAGTCGGCCTTGGCACGTCCACAGGCCTCGGCCTTCGGGAGCGATGCGTATCCCAGCCTGGAAGAGAAGGCCGCAGCGTTGCTGCATTCGCTGGCACGCAACCACGCCCTGGTAGATGGGAACAAGCGACTGGCCCTGGCGGCCACCATCGCGTTCCTCGGGATCAACGGCCGTCGGCTCACCCTCACCAATGACGAGGCATACGAGTTGGTGATGGAGGTCGCCGCCGGTCAACTGCACGAGATCGCCGAACTCGCAGGGAAGATCAGGGACGGGAGCCGGCCGCGATGAGACCTCACGCCCTGGCACCTGGCACCGCCTCCGGATGTCCCCGGGGGATCCGTGACCGGAACTTGCCTGCGCGGCGTATCGATGGGTGAGCGGGCCGAGCCTGCGGGTCTGACAGCTGATGGTGGTGCTCTGCATGGACGCAGGAGACCCGAGTCCGAGCCGTCAACGCTCCTGGCCGAGTTCCCGATGGCGCCCGGGAATTCCAGGGCGGCGGTCACTAGTCTGATGCTGTGGATTGGCCCTTCTTCGACCTGCGTCTGACCTATCGCAACGTCGTAGTCCGGGCGGTGACCGACGCCGACTTGCCGCGACTGATGGCGATCCACCCCGCGGATGCCGAGCAGAATCCCGCTGCGCTTCGCTTCGACTGGCTCGACAGTGACAGCGATCGGCGGCGCCTCTTCCTGCAAGGCGTGTGGGCGAATCGGGGTCAGTGGTCTCCGTCGTCGTGGTGCCTCGATCTGGTCGTGGAGGTCGACGATGAGGTCGTCGGAGTGCAGTCGTTGGAGGGCGAGGACTTTCCGCTGCTGGGCACGGTCGATTCCGCCTCCTGGCTGAGCAGGTCCGCTCGCGGGCGAGGGACCGCGACGGCAATGCGCACTGCAATTCTCGCGCTGGCTTTCGGACCCCTGGGCGCGGTCGCCGCGGTGTCGTCGGCAGAGCCGGCCAACGTCGCGTCGCTGGCAGTCTCCCGGCGACTCGGGTACGTCGCCAACGGGCTCTCCCGGATCAACTCCCCGCACGGCGTGGTCGAACTCGAGCACCTCCGGTTGACTCGTGAGCGCTGGCTCGCTGAGCGGCAACGGGTCGATGTCTTCGGAGCCGAGGCGTGCCTGCCCTGGTTCGGCCTCACGTGAGCGGCCGCGTGCACCGGCATTGCTACGCCGGGCACGCCGACGCTGCGCGGCGCCATCGCGCGGGCGACCAGCCCTTGCGCGGGGGCCCAGCACTTCCGTGGTCTTACCTGGTGCAAAACGGCATGTGGCTCCGAAACGTGCCGCTGCGCCCTGCCAAGCTGAACGCCGCTTGAGGATCCCTCGGTGAGATGCGGGAGAGGGCTGCTGGGGATACCGCGGATGACTGTCGACCTTCATCTGGTTGGCTTGCCGCCATGGCCATCGTCTACAAGGCAACCGTCAGACCGTCGAAGCAGGCGATCGTCACTGACTGGCTCGACCAACAGCCCTGGGGTGGCTCCGGGGCAGTGGAGGTGCTCGGCAGCTACCGCTTCGATGACCCGGACGGGAGGTGGGGGTCGAGGCGCTCCTGGTCGATCGGGGCGGCATCATCCTGCACGTCCCACTGAGCTGCCGCGCCGCACAGATCGCGGGGAGCAAGAAGTTCCTCGTGGCCACAATGCAGCACTCTGTGCTCGGCGACCGCTGGGTCTACGACGCCATGGGCGACCCTGTGGCGATCGACTGCTTCGTGCGCGCGCTTCGTGGCGACAGAAGCAAGCGGCGGTCCAGCTCTGGGATGGCGACGCGCTGGTGGAGCATCGGACGGGAGTGAACTTCTCCACTCTCGGAACGGTCACGACCTTCTCCTGGCTGTCTGTCGATCAGCGTGGCCACGGCCTCGGGCGCGAGATGCGGGCAGCGATCCTGCACCTAGCGTTCGACGGCCTCGGGGCGAAGGAAGCAAGCAGCGACGCCTTCGTGGATAACCACGGCTCGAACGCGATCTCGCGAGGTCTCGGCTACGAGCCTAACGGGTTCGAATGGGCAACGAGGCAAGGCAAACCCGCCCTGCTCAACCGGTGGCGACTCACCCGAGGCGACTGGGAACAACGCCGAAGGAACGACATCCGGCTCCACAATATCGAGGCCTGTCTCGCACTCCTGCCCTTGTCCTGACTTCGTCAGACGGTTGGGGTGACCTCCGCCGTGAGTGTCCGCAAGTCGGATCCGGGCGTTCCGTATGAGGAACGGCGGATCCAAGCGGTCAACGCAACAGGAGCGGTCCGATCTGTTCGATCGGCTTCCTGAACGCTAGTCGTTTTCGGGGTCTGTCGTTGAGCTCGGCGGCGGCCCAGTCCAGGTCGGCTTCGCTGTGCACCGACAGGTCGG
>JBBSHN010000161.1:0-4747 GCA_038252945.1 Propionibacteriales bacterium
AACAACCGGATGCTGTCCGGTTACCTGCTCGGGGACCTCATCGACCAGATCGACAAGGTGCATTTCACGTCGGCCGACGACATCCACACCATGGCGCTGCTGTACGAGTCGATGCTGCGTGAGATGCGGGACGCCGCAGGAGACTCGGGCGAGTTTTACACACCCCGGCCGGTGATCCGGCTGATGGTCGAGCAGGTCGATCCGCGCCTGGGCGAGACGGTGCTGGACCCGGCCGTCGGCACCGGCGGATTCCTGGTCGAGGCCTACGAGCACCTCCGCGCCCAAGCGCGGTCCGCGACCGAGATCGCGACGGCGAAGAACTCGATCAGCGGTTTCGAGAAGAAGCCACTTCCCTACCTGCTCTGCCAGATGAACCTGCTCCTGCATGAGGTGGAACAGCCCAACGTCACCCGCACGAATTCGCTGACCTTCAAGTTGGCTGACCAGCGCAAGGCGGGCGTCGATGTCGTTCTGACCAACCCACCCTTCGGGGGCGAGGAGGAGAGCAGCAGCCTGGAGAACTTCCCCGCGGACTCGCGGACGGCAGAGACCGCCTGGCTGTTTCTCCAGGTGGTGATGGCGCGGCTGGAGAAGAAGAAGGGCCGCTGCGGGATCGTCGTACCCAACGGGGTCCTCTTCGCGAACGAGGGTGCACCGGCACGGATCAAGAAGAAGCTGCTCACCGAATTCAACCTGCACACAGTGGTGCGACTGCCCAACGGCGTGTTCGCGCCGTACACCCTCATCCCCTCCAACCTGCTCTTCTTTGAATACGGCGGACCTACGAAGCACATCTGGTTCTACGAGCAACCCCTCCCGGAGGGGCGGAAGAACTACACCAAGACAAAGCCGCTGCGTTTCGAGGAGTTCGCCGACGTCCAGACGTGGTGGGGTGGCCGTGGTCGAGTCGGCCGAGTCGAGAACGAGCACGCCTGGAAGGTCGACGCCGAGACGGTCGTTGCGGACGGTTACAACCTGGACCTCCGCAACCCGCATCGTGTCGACGACCTGGCGCATCGCTCGCCCGAGGAGCTCGTCCAGGAACTGATCGCGGTTGAAGAGCAGATCCTCGCGACCCTCCGAAACCTCCAGATCGAACTCGGGATCGACGCCTGATGGTGGTGCGGCAGGTGGCGGTAGGGGACGTGCTTCGCTCCAATCGTCGGTGGATCAAAGTCGATGCTTCAGCGGAGTATGTGGCGATCGGGGTCCGCGCCTTTGGGAGAGGCATCTTCCATTACGAGCCGGTTCCCGGCTCAAATCTGGGCAGGCTTCGGTTCTTTGAAGTTCAGCCCAAATCGCTGATCGTAAGCAATATCAAGGCGTGGGAGGGGGCCGTCGACGTCTCGGGATTTAATGAGAAGGGCGCTATCGGCTCTAATCGCTTCTTGAGCTACGAACCTACAGATGGCCAGGCCGACGTCAACTTTGTCCGGCACTACTTCTTGACCGAGGCCGGAAACCAGAAACTCCAGCGAGCTTCACCTGGGTCTGCGGATCGCAACCGGACGCTGGCCGCATCAAGGTTCGAGGACATCCTGGTGCCCCTGTCAAGTCCGCCCGAGCAACGGCGCATCGCCGCTCGCCTCGATCGCTTGGCGGAGCGGAGCGACGACCTGTCTCGCTCGACACAGTCCGGCAGTTCCGTCTTGCGGCTGCTCCCTCGCATCCTCGACCGCGTCTGGACGTCGGCCCAACTCCCCGACACGACGGTGGGCGAGCTGTGTCAGCCAATCAATGATCTGGTCAGGCCCGGGCAAGATCCCTCGCCAGCAAGAGAGTTCGTGGGTCTTGAGTTCTTGCAGCCGCATACAGGGCTTCGCCTGGGAGCTGGTCCCGTCACAGGACTCAGCGGTCGGAAGTTCCGATTTCAAGAGGGTGACGTTCTCTACGGTTACCTCCGGCCTTACCAGAACAAGGTTTGGGGGGCCGACCGCGTCGGACTCTGCTCAGTCGAGCAGTACGTACTCCGCCCAGGTCCTCTGGTGGATCCAACGCTGCTTTCTGCTGCACTGCGCAGCTCGAGGGTGTTGGACTACGCGGTAAGTCAGACGAACAGCCTGCAACTCCCACGTCTAGGAATCCGTGCTCTGCTCACAGCAACGGTGCCAGATGTGCGGCTCACTCCCCCCGGGCTGATGTCGAAGCTTCAATCAACGACGAGCGACTGCGTGCGGGCTGCGTCATTGACGGAGCGGCGAAACGTGCTGAGCACCTCCCTCCTACCGGCCGCCCGAAACGAGGCGTTCGCGAAACTCACCTGACGGCGCGCCAGGAACTGCCCGCGACCACCACGTGGTCGAGGAACCGGAGTCCAACCGCGTCGGCGGCCTGGCCTACGGCGCCCGTGGTCTCGCGGTCGTGGACGCTTGGGGTTGGATCGCCCGAAGGATGATTGTGCGCCAAGGCGAATGCTCGACCGTCGTACCGCAGCACGGCGTGCAGCACCTCTCGGACGGGCAACGGACTCAAGTCCAGGCCGCCAGTCGCCACGGGCACAACGCGAAGAACGCGGTTGGCGGCGTCGGCCACCACGACCACGACCTTCTCCCGCCGCTCGCGAGCGAGCATCGGGGCGACCAGCTCAGCGATCGCGGCTGCCGAGTCCAGGACACGGTTGGTCGGCGCAGCTGTTGCCCGGGCCGCCAGCTCAAAGGCGGCGAGAAGACGCGCCGCGCTTGCGAGGCCGATGCCCGAGGACCGCGTCAGCTCCTCCGGGAACGCCGCTGCCAGGCCACGCAGTCCACCGCACTCGACGATCAGCTCCTGGCCGACCGCAACCTCATTGCGTCCCTGAGCTCCTACGCCGGCCACCAGGGCGACGAGCTCGGCGTCGCTGAGCGCACCAGGTCCCAGGCGCAGGAGTCGCTCGCGCGGCGGGTCGCCGTCGAGGATCCGCGAGATGATCGGCATCCCGCAACGCTAGGTCGCCGAACGGGCGACCACTATCGCGTCCGAGACACCTGTGGAAAGCCTGGCCCGGTCAGCCCTTGAAGATGCAGGTCGGGTCATCGTCGAACTCGGCCAGCAGCCGCTCGATCGGCTGATCGGGCTCGAGCAGGTCGTAGACATGGGCTCGGGAGTTCCGGTCGAACCAGTACAGGGTCCAGCCCTTGGTCTGCTCGTCGTACTTCATCCGAGCCTGCGGGGTGTCGGTCCACTCGGGGCCCAGTGCCGGATTCCACGGCGGCCGATGCTCGACGATCGTGACGGTGCGACCGCGCACGCGGTGCTCCACACGCACCCGGTCCCGCATCTCGGGCGGGACCTCTTTCTCGCAGAATCGCCTGATCCGCGCGAGATCGGTCTCCGGGACGGCCATGGGCCCAGTAGTAGCAGAGAGTCGCCCGCGCCGAAACGCTGCCGCCATACCTCGGTTGACGAGATCTCGGGTTCTCAGATCCTTGAGCGGCGAGTGTCATCGACGGAGGTCAGCCGATGCCCGCCCGAGCCAGGAGAATCTCAAGACTCAGGCCGTCACCGCCCAGGTCGAGCATCCGATCCACTGCCTCCTCCAAACGGCGCACGAGCACGGCACGGTCGCCGACCAGGGCGTGGAGCGAGGGGCCGTTGGGGTGGAGTGAGTCGAGGTCGAGCAGCAGGTGCTCGAAGTGGACCGATTCGTCGAAGTCGGTAGCGCCATCGGCAAGGGCGGCGAGGCAGGAGCGCGCCTCGGCCAGGGCGATGGCGTAGGCGAGAGACATGGGCATGCCGCCAGCGTGGCTCACAGCGAGCGTGTCGGACGAACGCAAGCGCCCCACATGTGGAGAACGTTCACAACCCCGGCCCGTGAGGCCCGACTGACCCCGAATCGCTGGACATCGCTGCCTGTTGATGGCCGCTCAACTTTCTGCCACAGCGGCCTTCCGACTCGCCCTTCAAGCCTTCCAAAACCTCCGGCACGCATGCTACGAAGTTCGTAGATGGGTCGCCCGTGGACGGGCGGCCCACGATCGATTTTCAGAGTAGTTGTTGGACGTCGTTGGCAGTTGCTGTCGCCTCGTCCGAGCCGGATTCGAGGTGGTCGGCGTGCATGGTGGGATGAAGTTCTACCGCGGCTCCGCTGCGGCCGCGCGCGCCTACGTGGAGGCCGATCACTCCCGGGCGGATGACTACTACCTGACCGAAGCCTCAGGCGTCGCCGCCCGCTTCGTCGTCGAAGTGAGCGATCCGGTGAGGCCCATGGTGAGGAGGGCTGCTGACCTCGACGGCGAGACCTACGAGCGGTGGGTCGCCGGGTACGACGTCGACACCGGCCGGGCCAAGGGCCGGCTGCGGGACGACGCCAACGCTTTGCGGTTCGTCGAGGTCACCGTCAACGGGCCGAAGACGTGGTCCCTGGCCGCGGCGCTGAATCCGCAGATCTCGACCGCGCTGGATGCAGCGCAGGATCGGGCGGCCGAGCAGATCATCGGGTGGGTCGCCGAGCACGCGACAACCCGCGTGGGGCCGCGCGGTCGGCAGGTGCAGGTGCCCGTCGCTCAGATCGAGGCGACCGTGATCCGGCACTACACGTCGCGGGCCGGTGACCCGCACCGGCATCTGCACCTTCAGATCAACGCCCGGGTCTTCGCCGCTGGGGGGTGGCGCAGCATCCATTCGGTCGGGATGCGGGACTCGCTGGAGGCGATCAACGGGATCGGCCATGCCGCGGTCGCCACCGACCCCGAGTTCCGGGCAGCACTTGCTGAGCACGGGTTGACCTTGAATCCCACGACAGGCGAGATCGCGGAACTCGCGCCATACG
>JBBSHN010000162.1:0-4687 GCA_038252945.1 Propionibacteriales bacterium
AGGTCGGTCGTCTATACTCGGCACCCCGCCGGCGCCTGAGCGCTGCGGGACTCTCTCGGTCGGGGCGTGGCTCAGCTTGGCAGAGCGCAGCGTTCGGGACGCTGAGGTCGGAGGTTCAAATCCTCTCGCCCCGACCATAACCAACAGTTAGGTCGAGCCGCTCCGGGATCACCGCACCGAAGCCGTGGGCGATCGCCGTGTCAGTGAGGTGGAGCGTCAGCTCCCGAAAGCCGCGGGCATCGATGCCCTCGAAGAGCGCCTCAGCCAGCATTTGTCGGCCCCGTCCGCCCTCGGCTGCGCGCCATGTGCCGACCAGGTCCTTGAGGTAGCGCACGGCGTCAGCGGCCGGAACTCCCTCGGTCTCTCGCGGCCGGTTGGCCTGGGCCTCTTCCGCGTCGAGGCGCTTCATAGTGCGCTCGAGCGTGGCCGTGTCGCGGTCCCGGACATAGCGGGAGAGGGCCCTCTGTCGTTCGCGTTCCACTCTCGCGAGCGCCAGCCCATCCGGTCCCGATGGACCAGCCGCGACCGATGTCACGACGCGGGTGAGCACGTCGGCGCCGAGCGAGACGTGCTCCAACAAGCCCCCGATGGCGTCCTCATAGAGATCCTGGTGGTAGCCCTTGCCGTCGCGCCGCCCGCGGGGGTCGCGAGGTCCGTCCGGAGTGGCTGCCATGAACGCGGCGCAGGGCTTGCGGTGGCGGTAGTACTTTGTGTCCCCGATGAGGCGTCGCCCACACGCAGCGCAGCGCAGCATCGGCAACGCATAGTGGCGGCTGGGTGAGGCGGGGCGACCTGTATTGGTGGCACGCTTGGCGCGCAGCTCCTGGGCACGGTTCCAGACGCCAAGATCCACCAACGGAGGCCAGTTGGCAGGGCTGCCGTCCTGCAGCCGACCGATCATGAAGGTCGAAGTCAGCAGCCCCCGGACCGTGTAGAGGCCCACGCCGGTCTCGGCTGCCACCGTCTGGTCGGTCCAGCCAAGGCCAGCCAGCTCGACGATGCGCTGCGCGATCGGCAGCTGCTCAGGGTCCGGCTCCACGAGCTTCGCGGCGTTGCGGTGAAAGCCGAAGGGAGCATGGCCACCCGGATCGTTGTCACGCGCCTTCTTCGCGGCATAGCCTGAGCGCACGTTCTTGGACTGGTCGCGGCTGGAGACCTCAGCCGCCTTGGCCTTGTCCACGAAGCGTTCCCAGTCCTCGGCGTTGGACGTCAGGAGCCGATCGTCGCAGAGGTAGATGACCACGCCGTAGCGGTGGAAGACGCGCCGGTACTGCAGCGCCAGCGCGAGGTCGCGGATGAAGCGACTCGTGTAGCCCACGACCAGCACGTCGAACTCGCCGCGGTCGGCGGCCGCCACCATGGCCTCGAACTCGGCCGTCCGGGTGGCCGGCGGCTCGCTCATCGAGTCAGGGCCCGACCACCCGGACTTGGCCACCTTCCACGCCAGCCCGGTATCGACCATCCCCAGCTCGTGGATGGCGCGATCCTGCATGGCACGCTGCGCGGTCGGCCCATACCGGTCCAGCTGCCGGGTCGAGCTTTCCCTAACCCACTTCGCCGCCCGCAATCCGCGCAGCTCGGTCGGGCGCTGCGGCAGGCTCATGCCGATTGCTCCCGGCCTTGAGGGTTCACGGTCCGACCTTTGCTCTGATGCGGCCGCAAAGCAACGACCTTCTCGAGCGCCGCCTGCTCGGCGGCGTACCGGTCGCGCACCAGCTGCCCCAGGGCGGCGGTCAGAGGGTCGAACAGCGTGCGGGGCGCGTCTGCTGCCTCGGAAACCGAAGTCGCGAGCCGACGTCGACTAACGCGACTCATGCCCCTGGCCTGCCCAGGTTCATTGCCTGGCGCAACAGCACCTCGCGTTCGAACCGAATCACCTGCATCTGGGCCCGGCCACGCCGATGGCGCGCCATGGGGCTAGGTGCATAAGCGAGGAGCCCGCTCATCGCCCGCCCGTCCCGTTTAGCGAGGGATGACAGGTAGCACAGAAGAGCGAGCCGTCGCTCCGGGTCGCCGTGACATGGGTGCCTTCCGGGTCCATTCGAAATCGCCAAATCGAATGTGGGTGGATCCCTACGGTCGACTGACTGGCATCGTGGGCGGGCTCGTCGGAGTCGAAGAAAGGTGCCGCGGCCGGGTTGGACGGCCTTCGGTCATGGCGGGTGTACGAATCCGCGCCATAGGACGGGCGGTGTTGGTCGCAGTAGATCAACCCGGGGAGGAGCTTGTCGACCGGACAGCCGCAGCCGCGGACGTCCACCTCGTCTGGTGCGCGCACCTTGCCCAACGGCTGTGAAGGCTTCGCTGGCTGGGCCTGCCTACCGCCGACGGTACCTGCTCCAGCTATCGGCCGATGCGCACGACGTGTCTCGCTGTTTGCCTGAGGATTGGCGACGGCGAGCGACCGAGGCTCGGCGCAGCGGACGTTGACCAGCAGATTCGTAGCCGTACCCGAGGCACGGAAGAGCGTCGCGACGAACGGCAGGAAGTCCGCTCCGTGGACGCGGTACGCGGCGGCCAGAAGGTTGAGCTTGGCCTGGCTCGTAACCGGGTCGCGCGTGATAGCTGCGTACCCGCGTGCTAAACCAGCCAGTTGTTTCCGAGTGGGAGCGGGGGCCTCGAACGGGGGAGCCCCGGCAACCCTGGACTCAACCTCACCCGAGCGAAGCCGCCTAGCACGAGTAGCACGGTTCCCTGAGGGTTGGCATTTCGTGCCCTGGTCTGGTGTCCGTCTCGTGCTACAACTCACACCATGTTTGTGGAGGACGGAATCCAAGATCTCGCAGGCCAGCTCGCCGAGATGGGACGATTCGCCTCCGCATGGTTGTTCGATCGCCACCCGAGCCCACTCGAGGGCTGGGATCTGCGTGCCGTTCCCGGCTATTTGGCCATTGAGGTAGGCGATGAGTTAGGTCGGCCCAAGCTCATCGAAGGAGTGGAGGAGGTCGACTTCGCGAGGGCCCGCGTCCTTCAGATGCCAGCGCCTGACGCCTCAGGCGTCGGACTTGGGTCTGCCCACGGGTGGGCCGACATCCTTCCGATGGACTCTCGGCCGGGAGGCATCAACCCTGGCTCGACGGATCTGCTGGCGGTCCATCTGGCTTTTCCGGCGGTGCGGATCTTGTTCGTGATGGGTCGGCCGACTCTCCGCGGTGTGCAATCGTGGACCGCGCCAGGGCGCTACTCACGCGGATGGAATACCGCAGGGTCGTCTCTCGGCGGCACCGCGGGCACGCCGCTCTCCTACCCGACGGCACGGAGGGCTCGCGCGCATCAGCAGGTCTACGGCAGTAGACGGTGGGACGCCATCGTTGTCGCCGGGCGCGGCCAGCCTGAACTGCGCGTGCTGCAGGTGGGAATCCACGAGGGATGGATCACGCCCGGCGATGGTCTCGCGGCACTTCAGCGCGAGTTGCGCCGGCTCCACTTCTGGCGAAGCAAGTCCGACGCTCGTCGGTTCGAGGCGGATGAGGACATCATGCAACTCGTCGACGCGGCGGCGAGGACCCTCGTGGACCAAGCGGTTCGCGGTATCCACGTCCCGGCCTACCCGCTCGGCCGTTCATACCTGCGGCTTGTGGTCCGAAAGGAGATGGCAACGGTCAGTGCGGCATGGGAGAAAGCGACTGATCTGACGAACGATCGGGACAGGGTGCGAATTCATCGCTCAGACACTGGCCAGGAAGACCAAGACCGTGCGCAGGCCAAGGCGCTGCTGCGCAGCGACGTAGGCAGCGATCGCCACTTGCGCCGTTTAGAGCTTGAGCTCGTCCGGGCCGACGGAATCGCCTCGATCACCCTTCTGTCTGTTGGGGACCGTGCCCGATACCGGGATGAAGCACTGCGGACCTTGGCCGAGCGGGACCGGCTGCGGCGCATTCGTTCGGCGGTACGAGAACGCCTCGCAGAGAGCGGCGCGGGTGTCTCGGACGAGGCAGTCCGTCAGTTTGTCGCGCGCCATGTCTCCGACACCGACAGCAAGCTCGCGGAAGCGTTGCTCGACTACATCCGTAAGCGCACGGGGACTTCCGGGCGGGGTCGAACCACCGGCTGATATACCGCCTTGTGGAGGTCGATGGTGGCACCGACCTCCACGGGGAGACCGGCGCCCGGCTATCCGGCAGATGACCGTTGAACCTAGAGTCCGGCCCCCGACCTCCGGCCGTGAACGGTGATTGGGATCCCGCGGCGTTGACCGGTGATCAGATACATCAGCTGACGTCGACCGGACGAGCGGGCACCCCTGGGGTCCGCCGGAAAGGAGGCTGCCCAGTGACGACGGTCGGCGTCGACATCGAGGAACGGATACACGTGGTGGCGCGCTGCCGGGACGGCGTGCCCAGGGCCGACCGGGAGATCCTCCGGGTGGGCCAGAGCCGCGCGTTCGATGCGCTGGACACCTGGCGCGCCGCTCCCCGTCCGTCGGGTCGCTCAAAGAACCAGCCACCAAGATGGGGCTTCGAGCGCCTAACGGGGTCTCCCAGCGTTGCGCGTTGGCGGGTGCGCGCCCTTTTTCATGGGGTGCCACAAAAAGAGCACCGCCCAACAAAAAACCCCGGCCACCGACCGGCTTCCCTGAAGAATGGCCCACCAAAATGGGCTTGGTCACCCCAGGGCGGATCGCAGCGCCTTTTTTCTAGGCGCTGCGGTGTGCTGCGGTGCCGCTCACATGCTGCTCACGGTTCGG
>JBBSHN010000163.1:0-4628 GCA_038252945.1 Propionibacteriales bacterium
ATTCTCACGGGGCGCCGCGCGCGTCGAACTGAGGCTGTCAGTCGAACGTCCGGTCTGGCGGTGACTGAGTTTGGGCCGGGTCGCGCTCAACGGCATCGCCGAGGACCTCATCGATGCGCTTCAGCAGGTCGGCGTCCAAACGTTGTCCGGACGCCTTCACGTTGTCGCTGACCTGGTCGGGCCGGGAGGCCCCGATGATCGCTGAGGAGACGGCCGAATTCTGCAGAACCCAGGCGACGGCCAGCTGCGCCATCGACAGGCCCGCTTCGTCGGCGAGCGGCTTCAAATCTTGTACGCGGCGTAGCAGATCGTCGGTGAGCTCGCCTTCCAGGAAGACGCCCGCCTCTGCATGCGCCGCCCGCGAATCCCCCGGAGGCGGCTGTCCGGCGAGGTACTTTCCGGTGAGCACTCCTTGCGCGATCGGTGACCAGACGACTTGACCCATGCCCAGCTCGGTTGACGTCGGTATGACCTCGGCCTCGATCACCCGCCACAGCATGTTGTACTGCGGCTGGTTGGAGACGAAGGGGATTTTCAGCTCGCGGGCGAACTCGTAACCAGCGCGGATCTGATCAGCGGTCCACTCAGAGACCCCGATGTAGAGCGCCTTGCCGGAGCGAACCACGTCGGCGAACGCTTCCATCGTCTCCTCGAGCGGTGTCTCGAAGTCGTACCGGTGGGCTTGGTATAGGTCGACGTGGTCCGTCTTGAGCCGGCGCAGGCTCGCCGTGATGGACTCCAAAATGTGCTTGCGGGAGAGCCCTGAGTCGTTCGGGCCGCCGGGACCGGTCGGCCAGTAGACCTTCGTAAAGATCTCCAGCGACTCCCGCAGCTCGCCCTCGAGCGCGCGGCCGAGCACCGTCTCGGCTTTGGTATTGGCATACACGTCCGCGGTGTCGAACGTGGTGATGCCTTCGTCGAGAGCTCGTCGTACGCAGGCCAGTGCCTGCTCCTCCTCGATCTGTGAGCCGTGAGTCAACCAGTTGCCATAGCTGATCTCACTGACCTTGAGGCCAGACTCACCCAGGTTGCGAAACTTCATGGCTCGACCCTACGGGGCTGAGATTTCACCCGGTCGACTTGGCCGCCTCGGTGCCCCGCCACTTCATGCCTGCGAGAGACTCAGAAAGAGTCCCCCGGCTTCACCTGAGGCTTCGGCATGCGCAGCCGGCGCATCTGCCAGGAGCGGGTCAGCGCGTACATCGGAATGCCTCTTGTCTCTGCGTCCCCGAACCGTGACCGGATACCAGCCTTGACCCCGCGCAGGATTCGGAAGGAGTCAACGGCAAGCAGGATGATGACGGCGATCCAGGCGGTGCTGCTCACCGTCGGCGCCCAGCTGGCGTTCACGTAGACGAATACGAAGATCACAAAGAAGATCGGGAGGAGGAACTGGCCGACGGTGTGATGCGAGTCGACGTAGTCGCGGATGTACCGCTTCACTGGGCCCTGGTCGCGTGCGGGCAGGTAGCGATCGTCGCCGGTCGCCATGGCCTCGCGCATTTTGCCGCGGGAGGTGCGCACCTGCTCCTTGCGTCGAACAGCCGCTTCTTTGCGGGTGCGCGGGGGAGCGGTGCGCTGCTTGCGCGCAGCCTGCGCCTCCGCCCGGGTGGGGGTCGGCCGGCCCTTCCCCGCGGCAGTAGCGCCTGTCGGCTCAAGCGGCGCAGGCTCGGTCGACTGCGACGTACGACGACCAAACACCGAACGGATCAACTCCTGTGCCGACGGTCTTTGTGGCTGACTGCCGAAAGCCCCATTTGCGGCGCAGCCTACCCGGTCTTCGCGCGCGCCATAGCGCCTGGACAACCTGCCACGTAGGGTTGCCTCAGTACGCGATCCGCCGTACGACGCTGGCACAACGAGGAAGTGAGTCGTCACCGATGAGCAGCATCATGCAGCGGATCGCGCTGATCTTCCGGTCAAAGGCCAACCGCGCGCTCGATGCTGCTGAGGATCCCCGCGAGACTCTGGACTACAGCTACGCCAAGCAGCGCGAACTCCTCCAAAAGGTTCGGCGCGGCCTGGCCGACGTCGCTACCAGCCGCAAACGGCTGGAGCTGCAGATGCAGCAGCTGCAACAGCAGTCCGACAAGCTGCAACAGCAGGCGCAGCAGGCCCTGGCTGCCGGCCGGGAGGATCTCGCCCGTGAGGCGCTCACCAGGCGTTCGGCGCTGCAGCAGCAAGCCGCAGACCTGCAAGCACAGCACGCGAATCTGCAGGCAGAGGAAGAGAAGCTCACCACCGCTTCACAACGGCTCCAGGCCAAGATTGAGGCGTTCCGCACCCGGAAGGAGTCGCTCAAGGCGACCTACACGGCGGCGGAAGCGCAGACCAAGATCAACGAGGCGTTCTCCGGAATCTCTGAGGAGATGGGAGATGTCGGCCTCGCGGTGGAGCGCGCCGAGGACAAGACCGCGCAGATGCAGGCGCGCGCTGGAGCCGTTGACGAGCTCATCGCCGCCGGTGCTCTCAGCGACCCCCTAGCCGTGGGCGGTGGCAAGGACGACATCACCGCCGAGCTTGAGGGCATGTCGGCCACGAACGACGTCGAGCTGGAGCTCTCGCGGATGAAGGCTCAAATCGAGCCCGGAACCTCGCAGCCTCCGGCTCAAATCGAAAGCCAGGTCCGGTCGGAGGAGCAGGCGTGATCGTCCGGATTCTTGGCGAAGGCCAGTACGACGTCGCCGATGACGCCCTCGACGAGCTCAACGAACTCGACAGCGTGCTGGCCACCGCCATCGAGAACAACGACGACGAGGCGTTCAGCAGCAGCCTCACCGAATTGCTCGACCGCGTGCGCAGCCTTGGCACTCCGGTCTCGCTGGATGCACTGATTCCTTCGACACTGCTGCTGCCGTCCGCTGACGCCGGCATCGCTGAGGTGCAAGAGCTACTGAGCGACGACGGCCTCATCCCCGGCTAGCCGTCACCGCGTCCGCCGGGAACAAAAAGGGGTCGTTGAGCGTCGTAATGTAGGAAGAAAGTTGTCTTCTGAAGGCGGCACGATGGCACAAACCCGATTCCGCAGTGACACAGGTCTCACGGCGCGCATGACGCTCGTCATGCTGCTGCTGGGCGGTCTCTACGTCTCAGTGGCAGCCGGACTCATCTGGTACGGCGTCTCAGCCGTGACCGTGCTGGTGCTGGCGGTCGTTGGCGGGCTGGCTCAGTGGTACTTCTCCGACAAGATCGCCATGACGGCCATGCGCGCGAAGGAGGTCTCTCCTCAGCAGGCGCCGGAGCTGCACGGCATGATCGACCGCTTGTGCGCGCTTGCCGACATGCCGAAGCCGCGAGTGGCAATCGCGCAATCAGATCTGCCGAACGCCTTCGCGACCGGCCGCAGCCCGGAGAAGTCAGTCATTTGCGTGACGACCGGCATTCTGCGGCGACTCGATGGCGAGGAGCTCGAAGGCGTGTTGGCTCACGAGTTGAGCCACGTCGCTCACCGCGATGTCATGGTGATGACCATCGCCGGATTCCTCGGCATTGTCGCTGGGCTCGTCATGCGGTGGGGGCTGTATTTCGGTGGTGGTCAGCGGCGCGACAGCAACGGTGGCCCAGCCTTTATCGTGATCTGGTTGGGCAGCATCCTCGTGTACCTCATCTCGTTCCTGCTGACGCGGGTCCTCAGTCGCTACCGCGAGCTATGCGCAGACCGCTCCGGTGCCTACCTCACCGGCCGGCCCTCCGCCTTGGCTTCCGCACTGACGAAGATCTCCGGCGACATGGCCCGCATCCCCACCCGCGACATCCGCGAAGCCCAGGCGTTCAACGCCTTCTTCTTCGCCCCGGCGATCAACCGGCAGGCGGTCGGCGCACTGTTCTCCACGCACCCGTCGCTGGAGCAGCGCCTCGAGCAGCTGGCGAAGATTTCCGCCGACCTCTCCCGCCCGACGGTCTAAGCACCCATTCCACCGACACGCCACCAAAGGCCCGAAGTCGTCGGAGTGTCGGACGCTAACTGACGTGTCGGCTGGAAGTACGACGGCTAACTCAGTCGAGCTGCTTGGTGCAAGGATCACAACGTGGGCTTCCTCAGCAACCTGTTCGGCCGCTCCGACGTGCCAAAGGCCAATCTCGACAACCTGTTCGCCGTTCCGTCGGCCGCAGTCACGTTGGAGGTGGCGGCCGGCTTTCGGCCCACTGGCGTTGCGTCGGTGTGCTACCGAGCGGCTGAAGGTGGGGCCTTCGCTTCAGCGCAAAGCGACGTGCAGGCTTTGCTTGACGCGGATGCAGGACCGAAGGTCGAGTTGTCCACCGACGAATTCGGGTTCACGTGGCTGGTGAGTCGCGGCGACCCCACCGATGTCTCGGCTCTCATCACCGATGTGCACGCCGTCAACAGCTCGCTGGAGAACGCTGGATTCGGCCCTTCGCTGCTGTGTT
Source organism: Propionibacteriales bacterium (assembly GCA_038252945.1). Taxonomy (GTDB): domain Bacteria; phylum Actinomycetota; class Actinomycetes; order Propionibacteriales; family Nocardioidaceae; genus JAUJOE01. Next base: position 4,390 of record JBBSHN010000163.1, read on the forward strand.
CGCTGATCGCCTTCGCCGACGATTCCGGCCGCAAGCTGGGACTCGTTTATCTCTATAAGCAAGGGACGTTCTATCCCTTCGCGCCCAAGGCGGAAACACAGCGCGACAATTCTCTGGAACTGCAAGCGCGCGGCCTCCTTGTTGACGACTTGAGCATTGAGCCGGAACTTGGTCGCTGGATGGCCGTGTGGGGCGCGCCGGGCCTTCTCGCCTGACCTAAGGGCTCCGTCAAGGGCGGC
>JBBSHN010000164.1:0-4573 GCA_038252945.1 Propionibacteriales bacterium
GCCTGGGTGGCCATCGCCGCGGTCCCCACCATGATCGCGGGCATCTATGGCATGAACTTCAACAACATGCCCGAGTTGAACTGGGAGTACGGCTACCCGGCCTGCCTGAGCGTCATGGCCGCCGTCTGCCTCACCCTCTACCGCCTCTTCAAGCACTCCGGCTGGCTCTGACTCCCCCTTCCGCCGACACGCCACGGAAGGCCCGGCCTTGCCGGCGTTTCGGCTCCGAAATGACGTCTCGGCCGACTGTCCGGAGCGCCGTGCTCAGGTCGCGGAAAGTACGCCGGTCGCCAACAGAAGCACCAGTACGACACCCAGCCCTACCCGGTAGCCGACGAACCAGGTGATGGGGTGATGAGCGACGAAGCGCAGCAACCAGGCCACCGCGGCGTACGCAACGGCGAAGCTCACGAGCGTCGCCACCACGGTGTCCAGCACGGGTATGCCGCCGCCGAGTGCTGACGGCAGCTCGTAGAGACCCGCGGCCGTCAGCGCTGGTATCGAGAGAAAAAATGAGATCCGGGTGGCGGCAACCCGGTCGAGCCCCGACAGCAGGCCTGCCGAGATGGTCGCACCCGACCGAGACACCCCCGGGATCAGCGAGATGCACTGCACCAGCCCGATAACGAGGGAGTCGCGCGCTTTGATGTCCCGCTCCTCGCGGTTCTGACGCCCCAGGCGCTCCGCGACGACCATCACCAGGCTCCAGCCGATCAGGCCGGCGGCGACCCACCACAGATTACGAAGTGCCCCGGTCACCAGATCCTTTGCCAGGAAGCCCACGATCATCACCGGCAGCGACCCGAGGATGACGTACCAGCCCATCCGATGCTCGAACGTCCCACGCACCTCGGGCTGCACCAACCCCCGCCCCCAGGCGCTGGCTATCGCCCAGATGTCTCGCCAGAAGTACAGCAGCACCGCCGCGATAGCACCCATCTGGATCACCGCGGTGAAAGCCGTGACTGTTGGGTCGTCGATCCTTAGTCCGAGCAGCTTCTCCGCGATCGTCAAGTGCCCCGTCGACGAGACGGGGAGAAACTCGGTGAGGCCTTCGACTACTCCCAAGACCACTGCTTGTAGCAAGTCCACGGGCGTTAGTCTGCTGTACCAGGCGCGTTGGCGCCGTCGAGCATCTGCCGCAACACGCACCGTCTTCGTCCGCACTCTGGCCCGCAAGGCGGTTAGAAGTCGAGCCGGCGAGGCTCCCGAGAGCCAACCGCAAAAATCCCCGGTGGCCCCGTGCTTGCGGTCCGCAGCCGGAAGACCCGAGCGCCCCAGCGGACCAATTACGGTGCACTAGGGTCGGCGTCCATGAAGCGCCGCTACGTGGGGCACACCGGGCTGCAGGTCTCCCGTCTCGCGCTGGGAACGCTCCCGTGGGGCACTGACGCGGACGAGGCTGAGGCGCGAGCTCAGCTCACGACATTCGTCGACGCCGGTGGCACGCTGCTCGACACGGCATACAGCTACGGCAGCGGCGCGAGCGAGTCGATGATCGGCAAGCTGATCGGCTCGGTGGTCGACCGCGACGACGTGGTCTTGGCCACCAAGGCGGGGATCGGCAGGCCGCACGGTGAACGCGTCATCGACCTCTCCAGAGGTGCCTTGCTGCGTAACCTCGACACCTCGTTGCGCCGCCTCGGCCTCGAGTACGTCGACCTCTGGCAGGTGCACACCTGGTCTGACGATGTCCCTCTGGAAGAGACACTAGGCGCGTTGAGCGCGGCGGTCGCCTCAGGCCGCGCCAGGTATGTCGGTATCTCGAACTACTCCGGCTGGCAAACGGCGCGAGCCGCCACGCTGCTGGCCGCCGTAGCTGAACCGATCCGGCTTGCATCGACCCAGATGGAGTACTCCCTCGTGCAGCGAGGCATCGAACGCGAGGTGGTCCCGGCCGCAGAGGCGATGGGCATCGGCATTCTTCCGTGGTCGCCACTGGGCCGAGGCGTTCTCACCGGCAAGTACCGCAATGGCATACCCAGCGACTCGCGGGCTGCGTCAGCGGCGTTCGAACGGTACGTCGCAGAGCACCTCAATCCGCATGCCGCACAGGTGGTCGAAGCGGTCTGCCGAGCCGCCGAGGGCCTGGAACTGAGTCCCGGCCAGGTGGCTTTGGCGTGGGTGCGAGACCAGCCCGGAGTCGTGGCGCCGGTCGTAGGCGCTCGGACCGCTGGGCAGCTCGAGGAGTCGCTGGCCACCGAAGACGTCGCGCTGCCGGATGAGATCGTTGACGCCTTGGATGACGTGTCCGCGCCGCACCTGGGCTATCCCGAGGTCTGAGGCACGCGGGGGTCAGCAAGGATCAGTGCTGGCCATTCGGGGACGGCGGCTGAAAGAACCCGGCGACGTTGAGGGAGGCGCGTATGAGTGATCGGTACGACGTTGTCCCGATCGGCCACGTGAAGTCACCGCTGCGGATCCGCGCGGAAACTCCCAAACAGGGAGACGAAGGTGCTCCCACGCGTGGTTGGTTCTCAACGACACTTTCGGTGATGCTGCGCGAGACCTGAAGGTCGGAGGCGAGTACGTCGTGCTGACCTGGCTCCATGAAGCTGACCGTGGCGTGCTCGCAGGCCACCCGCGCGGCGATATGACCAGAGCTTCCGTAGGTATTTTCAGCACGCGGTCGCCCGACCGACCCAATCCGATCGGGCTGCACACCGTGCGCGTAGTCGAGCGATCTTCAGATGGCCTTCAGCTGCGCGTGAAGCACCTCGAGGCGATCGATGGAACGCCTCTACTCGACAGCTTGGACCGATCAGCGACCGGTGACGTGGAGGTTCCCCCAGACGTGCCACCATGGGAGTGACATGGAATACGAGTTCCGACGTTTCCGTCTCCCACGCACCCTCTCGCGCTCCGCCGTGCGTCGACTCCTGACAGATCAAGCGGAGTACGGCGGCTGGGAGCTCTCGCGGCTGCGTCTCTACCCCGACGGTACCCGCAAGGTGGAGCTACGCCGCCGAATCATCCGCGTGCGGTCGACGCTCTCGTCTGGCTTCCAGCCTTACCTCTGAAGACGGCTGGGCGGTCGCGCTTGTCGAGGCCGCCGGTTGAGCTTGTCGAGACCCTAGCCCCTCGGGCAACCCCGTTAAGCCAGGTCAAGGAATTCGTCGAACACGCGCGCGCCGAACTCCAAACCATCGATCGGCACTCGCTCGTCGACCCCGTGGAACAGCGCCGTGAAGTCCAGATCCTCTGGCAAGCGGAGGGGTGAGAAACCGAAACAGCGGATTCCGAGCCGACACCAAGCTTTCGCGTCTGTCCCGCCCGACATCAAGAAGGGCAGCACTGGCGCGTCCGCATCCTCACTATGAATCGCGGCTACCATCGCGTCGGTGATCGGGCCGTCGAACGGTGTCTCGATGGCCTGGTCGTGCACCAGCAGCTCGTAGCTGACGTTGTCGGGAAGCAGCGCGCGGAGAGTCGCGAAGAACTCGTCTTCGTAACCGGGCAGGAAGCGACCATCGATGTTCGCAGTCGCCTCTCCTGGAATCACATTGTGCTTGTAGCCCGAGTCGAGCATGGTCGGGTTGGCGGTGTTGCGCGTCACTGCGGCAAGCATTCGCGCCGCGGGACCGAACTCCTCGACGAGCGCGTCGACGTCGTCCTGCACGTTCTGATGGCCGGTGAGTCGAGCCACCTCATCGAGTAGCTGCCCCATCGCTGGCGTCAGTCTTACCGGCCATTCATGGCGGCCGATCGCCGCAACCGCCTCAGCGAGTGCGGTGACTGCGTTGTCGGCATTGCGCATGGAGCCGTGACCCGCCGTGCCGTGCGCCCGCAGCCGGAGCCAGGCGAGCCCCTTCTCAGCCGTCTCGATCAGGTACAACCGTTTGCCGCGGATGGTCGTCGAAAAGCCGCCGACCTCCCCGATCGCCTCGGTGCATCCCTCGAACCAGTCGGCGTGCTGATCCACAAGGGCATGCGCTCCTTGCCTGCTTCCGGACTCCTCGTCGGCGGTGAAAGCCAAGGTGAGCGCTCGTTTCGGAGTCACTCCAGTTCGTGCACGTGCCCTGACCACGGACAGGATCACCGCGTCGAAGTCTTTCATGTCGACGGCCCCACGCCCCCAGACGTAGTCATCCAGCACCTCTGCCCCGAACGGGTCGACCTTCCAGTCCGCACTCGCGGCTGGCACAACGTCCAGGTGCCCATGGACCAGCAGCCGGTCGGTTGCGGACGGATCGCCCCAGTGAGCCACGACCGACGTACGGCGAGGGCTGGGTTCGAACAGCTGCGGCTCGAGCCCCACATCGGAGAGCAGTTCGGCGACATATTCCGCGGCGGTCCGCTCCCCCGGGCCCGAGTCCGTGCCGTAGTTCGACGTGTCCATTCGGATCAGGTTTCGGCACAGGTCGACTACTTCGGCCTCGGGTTGATACGGCTTCGTCATGAGCCCATCCTGCACTGGATCTGTGCGGCTGTTAGAAGCCGCCGCTTTGGTATCGTGGCGGACGCCCGCCAAGCGGCGAGCACTCAGGTCCGGGTGGCGGAATAGGTAGACGCGCTAGCTTGAGGTGCTAGTGCCCGTATAAGGGCATGGGGGTTCAAGTCCCCCCTCGGACAC
>JBBSHN010000165.1:0-4508 GCA_038252945.1 Propionibacteriales bacterium
TGCTGGCCCCGCACCCCAGGTGCCAGGCGTCGGCGTCCCGTTCTCGGCAGTCTTGATCTTGGTGGCGGCGTGAATATCGGTGGTGGTGGCGAGGGGCCTGGGCGTCGCGGATTGAGTGCGTGGCGTGGCGTTGTCACACCTTGCCGTCAGACTCCAGAGGTGAGTTGCTACCGACGTCCGAGCCCCCGCGCGCTAGCCTGAGAACGATGGACAGCAGAGCGGAGCGCGCGGCCCTTCTCGCCCTACTACGTGGCTTGAAACGTGGCTGGGGCGAGATCGCTAACGCGGTCGAAGAGGCAGGCAGCGCGACTGTTGTGTTGCGCCAACAGTTGCTTCACGGGCAGGGCGACCTGCTCGCTGGTGATCCCGAGGATGAGATCAACGCGCGAATCGACGCGGCAGCGGCAGACATCGACTCGTGGGCTAGTGAGGGCATGGCGCTGGTTACCCTGTTGGACGCCGAGTATCCGGAGCAGCTGCGAACGATCCATCAGCGTCCGCCTTTCCTGTTGTTCCGTGGGCGGCCAGATCCCCAGGACGCCGCTGGCGTCGCGGTCGTCGGCACCAGGCATCCATCGGATAAGGGTGTACGGCGGGCCCATGAGATCGCCGCTGGCCTCGCGAGTCGCGGCGTGACCGTCATAAGCGGCCTGGCAGAGGGCATCGACACTGCTGCGCACCGGGGCGCACTGGAGGCTGCCGGTCGGACTGTCGCGGTAATCGGGACCGGGCTCCGTCGCGCTTTTCCGACGCGGAACGCGGAGCTGCAGTCAAGGCTTGGCCGCGACCATCTAGTACTGAGTCAGTTTTGGCCGGACAGCCCGCCGACACAGCAGTCGTTCCCGATGCGCAACGCCGTGATGAGCGGTTACGCCGCCGCAACTGTCGTCGTCGAAGCGGCGGCCCGGAGTGGGGCGAAGATGCAAGCCCGTCTGGCCCTTGAGCATGGACGACCGGTATTCCTGCTGGACTCTTTACTCGAGCGCGAGTGGGCGCAGGGGTACGCAGCTCGACCCGGGACGACGGTCGTGACCGGGCCAGACGAGGTCCTCGCGGCCCTTGATGAGGTCCTGGCGCCAGTCACTGAGCTCGTTTTGGCGTGACCGAGCCGCGCCGTCGCACAGTCGATGACATTGCAAATCCGTACGGCAACTTCTTGACCCCGTTGCCGCGGCTTGTGCCTGGTGTGTGCGGTGTGTGCCGACGCGGCGTGACTGGTGCCTACGACACGTGCTTCAAGTGCGGGAAGGAGTCGCTCGGCGTCGGGAGCGGAGGTGCTGACGCCGTCGCGATGATCGCGCTCGCACCCCAGCAGAACCAGCTTGCGTACGAGCTGACGAACTACAAGCGCGAGGCTACGTCGAGCGGCATGCGGGATCGGTTTACAGTTGGTCTAGCTGCTGTTCTATGGAAGTGGTTGGCACAGCACGAGAGTTGCGTGGCGGCCGCAGCCGGCGTGACTGGATTTCCAATACTTGCACTGGTCCCTGCCAGTAGCAGCGGACGCGCCGGTGAGCACCCTCTGGTGCGGCTTGCCACGCGTGTCGTCATCGGATCAGGCGAGAGGTACCGTTCGTTGCTCGCACCCAGTGCCGTGGCGCCGGGTCCACGTGAGTTCTCCCCCAATCGCTTCCGTGCGCTGACGGCCCTCTCCGGAGAGGCTGTCCTCGTCGTAGACGACACCTGGACGACCGGCGCGCATGCACACGGTGCGGCAGCAGCCCTCAAGGCTGCAGGAGCAGGAGCAGTCGCGGTCGTCGCGATAGGACGCTGGTATCACCCCGACGATGCCGCGAACGATCGTGCAGAGAAGCATCTCCGAGCCCGCAGCTGGAGCTGGGACGAGTGCATGCTTGAACGTTGAGAGCTCGAACCTCGCCCGGTTCAATGAACTGATGATTGCCCATCCACTCCCCGCGTCGGTGGGGCTGCAGAATTGCCGAGACCAGCGGCCCAATTCTCACCAGTGAAGCCGCACTCAAGTGTTGACGTGCCCAGGAATCAGGAGCATCCGCACCGGCGAAGCAGAGAGATCGTCTGCTCGCCGGCTAGGCAGGCGTCCTCTGGTGGCACGCTCGGTCACCACCTGCCCTTTACGGCACTTGGTCGCGGACCCACGCTGCGTGTCACCGTCGCCGGCAGGTCGTCGGCCACTCGGCGGCGATGACAAGTTGGGCGAGGCCGCCGACAGGGACCAGCGGCAGGGGCCGCGTCGTGGCCTACCCTGCGCCGCGTAGACGGGCCACCACGGAACCGAGCGTTTCACCCTGGCGTAGGCGCTTGGCCGCAGCGATGCCGAGGATCTTCTTCTGTAGGTCCTGCGGGCGAAGGCCAGCGGTTTCGTACTGCCTAGCTGCCGGTGCGTCATACGGCCCGAGTCCGGCGTCCCACCATCGCCGCACTTCTTCCGGCTCAAAGTCGGCGCTGGCCCACGCCAAGGCGGCTCGCTGCGGCCTGTCGATACAGGTTGAAGCGCTCACCCACTGCTACCGAGAGATCTCCCTGCTGGGCAGGTCGCAGTCGGGTAGCACGCGTCGTGGATGATGAGGCAACAGAACGCCGGCGCTGATGCTGACGACGGAGATTGGCCACGCCCATAAACTCTTCAAGAGTCTGCTCATGCGCTGGTCGGCCTGGACTCGTCCGGCAACCTTGCAGTAGGCGCTGGGCAACGACCGGCTCGACCGTGGACGACGCACTCCTGACGAACTCGCCCGACTCTTTTAATCGGCGCATGACCTCGGCGCTCGTCACTCCCAGACTCTTGGCCAGCTGATGGACGCGGACCTTCGCCACTCAGAAGCACCCTTTCCGCATGTCGGTAAACAGGAGCGGTGCGGGGTCGCGACCGCCCGCAGATTGTCTCTCCACACATCCGCACTACCTGCTAGGACACGCTGATCACACCGAGCGGGTGTTCGAGCAGATGATTGGGTAGACGCCAACGCTGTTTGCAAGCACGACCGGCGCCTCACGATGATCGGGCACCGCCGGCTCGACTGAAATGCCCACCGCCCGGATCCGACCAACCCAAGCCGCTGGCTGCCGTCGACAACCAAAGCTGCAGGCAGAACGACTCTCTGCTGGCCCCGCACGCCAGGTGCCAGCCCCCGGCATGCCGTTCTCGACGGTCCTCATGCTCGCGTCGTGAGGTCGTCGCCGACCGACCGCAGCCGAATCGTCGACCGGCTGAAGGGTTCCACAGCCTGCTAATCGCGCTTCCCGTACGTGAACCACCCTGGGTCTGATGGAGGCCCGTTCTATTGGATTCCAACCCCGGCGGGGTCGGTCCTTTGAGCAGCCTAGAACGCTGCTTCGTACTTCGCTGGCGGGCCGTCCTGGCAGTGCCCGTGGAGCCGTTGCTCGTTGAGCCAGTGCACCCAGGACAGGGCAACGCTGATGGTCAACGCCCCTGACGCGGTCCTGATGCCCACCCGGCCGATCTTGACGCCCTATTGACGGGGCGTCGGAACGCGACCGGACCGCCACACGGCAGGCGTGCTCGGGCGTGGACGAGAACGAGTGCGCACTCCCCCAACGTATTACCCGCGCTGCGGCAGACAGTATCGCGGGCAATACGAAGCGAGTCGCATTTGATGCGACCACCCGCTCCCGACGCTAGTTCGCCGCTGACACGGGTGAACGTTGGGCCGGGGGTGCCGGGAGTACCCCGGCGGGGCCTGCTTCGGAGTTCACTCCCTCTGCAGTGAGATGAGCGAATGATGGTGGCGATTGCCCACTCTCGACCCCGGACGACCGCCGGTGTCGCTCCAGGCTTGCCGACCGCCTCCGACCGTTGCGCACTCATTCAAGTCTCGCGATCTGCTCGGCATCCGGGGGGCAGCCTCGAGCACGACTGGTCAGCGATATACCCCCCCCCCCACGTCGCGTCGCGCAGACCACTCACCGCGGGCTATCGGGGCCATCACGTGCGGTCGCCGCGTCAGCCATGGTTCGTGGATGTCCACCCGTGCTGCTGGAGCAGTTCGAACCCGTCCAGGAGGAGGTCGAGCGCGAACTCGAACTCGAACTGGTCATCGCAGCCCGAACCGATGATCGACTCGTCTTCGTGGGTCGCGGCGATGGCCATCTCCGTGACGTAGGGGTACCTTGCGGCCATCTCGCGAAGCATGACGGCCTGCATTTCAGGGTCGAGGCTCGGTGTGTCGTCGAACAGCTCCTGGGTGAACCCAACATGCGGCTGCCCAGGGCGTGCATGACATGGTGCGTGAGTCTCATGCGCTGCGTTTCGGCCTGTCGCCGTTCGAGTCACGACCGATCGGGCACCGGTATATCCGCGGGTGATCGAGGAGCTCGCGCCGGCGGCTCGGCATGTCACCGAGCAGTACGCCAACAACGCAGTAGAAGCCGATCACGGTCGGCTCAAGGCGCGGCTGCGGCCGATGCGCGGACTAAAACAGATGAGATCCGCGCGCACCGTCTCAGCCGGGCACGCGTTCGTGCAGAACCTGCACCGCGGCCACTACGCGATCACCGCCGACCTGCCA
>JBBSHN010000166.1:0-4496 GCA_038252945.1 Propionibacteriales bacterium
AGGTCGGTCGTCTATACTCGGCACCCCGCCGGCGCCTGAGCGCTGCGGGACTCTCTCGGTCGGGGCGTGGCTCAGCTTGGCAGAGCGCAGCGTTCGGGACGCTGAGGTCGGAGGTTCAAATCCTCTCGCCCCGACCATAACGACTAATCGTGCACACGAGTGGTTCTCCTCCGAAGGCATTGGCCCAGCCATAACGGCGCGCCTCCGGGGTCAGGTGGACGACGAGGTTGAGCCCGTGTGCATCGATCCGTTCAAATGTCGCCTCTGCGATAGCTCGTCGCCCTTCAGCCGTTGTCTCGCGCCAAAGGTCCGCCGGATGGCTGAGATAGCGCCGCACGTCTGTTGGCGTCAGATCGAGGGTAGTGCTGCGGGCCATCCGCTCCTCCCGGTCCAGCCGGTCCATAGCGGCTTGCAGCGCCGTCACGTCGCGGTCAGACAGGAATCGCTTGGTTGCCGCATCGCGCTCGCGTTCGATGCGGGCGGCAGCGAACGTATCACTCTGCACCCGGTCCATTGCCGCCACGAGCGGCACCGTGTCCGCCATCAGGAGCGCGGAGGCAGCCACCTTCGCAAGTGCCGCTTCCACCATGCCGTCGAACATGTCAGCAGCATATGACTCACCGCGCACCCGCCGGTCGAAGTTTCGGCTGAATGCGCGACGCGGGCGCGGGGCGGCCGCTCTAAAAGCCTCGCACGCGTCGACGTGCCGGTATCGGCCACTGTGGCCCGTCAGGCGGCGGCCACAGAAACCGCACCGGAGGAGCATCGACAAGGCGTAACTACGACGGTGAACACTTCCACGGTGCCGCCGGCTGTAGCGGCCTCGGAGAGCCTGGACCTTGTCGAAGATGGCTCGGTCCACGAGTGGCCCAAGGGCACTTTCAGAGTTGTCGCGCAGCCGCCCGACGTAAAACGGATTGGTCAGCAGCTCGCGCACATGAGTGAGTCGCAGGCCCACGGCCGCCGCTACCTCGCGGTCCGTGTGCCCGGCTGCTGAGACTTCATAGGCAAGGCGCACGAGAGCAAGGGCCTCCTCCAGAACCACTAGCTGGCTGGGGCGGCCCTCGCGACGCGTCCCGAATGGGGCGCGGTTGCCGCCAGGCACCCCTAGACGGCGCCGTTTGGCCGCATATCCCTCTGCAACCCGCTTGCTCAGCTTCCTGCTATAGCTTTCGGCTTCAAGAGCCTCGCGGTTGAACTGCTCCCAGTGATCCGGGCAGCTGCTCAGGAGCTGCTCGTCCGCGAAAAGGACGGCCACATTGGCTGGATGTAGATGGTCGTTGACTGCGTTGAGAGACTGCTGGAGGTTGCGAGAGAAGCGGCTCGCGTAACCCGCGACGAGCACGTCGAACTGGCCGTTGACGCCGGCGGTCATCATCTCGGCCCATGCGCTGGTCCGCCACGCGAACGTCCATCCAGAGGCGGCCACGACCCAAGCCAGCTCCGTATCCACGAGTCCGAAACGATCAACAGCGCGCTTGTACTGCTCGCGCTGGGCGTCTGGACCGAACGCGTCTAGTTGGCCGGCCGTGGACTCGCGAATCCACAACGCGCAGCGGCGTCCGCGAAGTTCCTCAAGCGAACGAGGCAGCGTGCTCGCGCGACGCGGCATTTCTATGGCCTCCTCTCAAGGCTGGACAACGTGCATGGTAGGGTCCGTCTGGCCTCTCCGAATCCGCTCCTGCACCGCGAGCTTCATGGCCAGTGCTAGCGCGTGCGGAAGGCTCGGCCCGTCGTCACGCGAGAGGGGTGTCTGTGACGACCTGACGCCGTCGGTGGCGCTATCTGCTGGATGCAGCGGTGGTCCGTAGCGACGGCGACCGCGAGACACGCTCATGAGGCATCCAACCTCGCCACCAGCGTCACGATGGCGATCGCCATCGCGCCTCGCCCGACACTCCCACCATGGCGTCGACCCGACGCGTCCGTCCACCGCAGGTCCAAGTAGCAGCTCAACGCGGCGGCGAGACGCCCTCGATGATGCCGTTTGTGGAGTTTGTGAGTGCTTCTCGTGCGCGTTGGTGTTCGGCACTGCGAGTGTCCGTTAGTACCGTTATTGGCGGCAGTCCCAGACGATTTCGACCTCATGCCGCTCGCATGAGCAGGGCAAAGAAACGACAGCATCCACCGAGACATCCTCATCGCTCAGTAAGTCGGTAAACGTCGGGAGGTCGACCGCCGTTGGGACCCGATGGGCCCTTCTCCATGGCAACTAGACCCAGTCCGATGAGCAGGTCCAGCGCCGCCCCCATGCGTACCCCGTCGCTTACGCCCGCTTCCTTCCGCAACTCCATGGTCGGCGCGGGTCCATCAGCGAGAGTGCGCAAGACAAGATCGGCGACGCGATTGCCAACGGAACTCCCAAAGATGAAGGTCACGCTTCGCTCGGCGTACTCGATCAGCGCAATCGCGGCCCTCAAGTGCGCGATATGGATCGCTGGACTTCGGTCCAGCAGCGCGAATACCAGCGCGACGCGCGCTACCTGCGCATCTCTCCGGGCGGTCAGCGCCCCCGTGATTCCGAAGCGAGGCCGCAGTGCTTCGCGAACGTAGTATTCCTCCCATCCCTCAGCGGCTGCCGCGGTAAACGTCACGCTCCCTGGAAACTGCGCCTCATCGATTGCGGAGCCCAACGCGGCCGCAAACGGTGCGAATAGGGGTCCGGGTGGCTGCGGAAACGGAAGAAGGCGTCGCCGGCGAACGTGAAGCCAGATAAACCGATTCCCGAAACCATTCGCACGATCGACGTCAGTCAGCTCTCCGCGTAGTTCGGTTGGCGTGACGTGCGCGAGGCATCCGACGTGGTGTGACAAGACCCGGGACTCCTCGCGGGCCAGTACTCGCCCGAGTGGCACCCCGTCCCACGAATCCCTAATCACTGGCCCGAGAGTTGAGCCCTCGCGCGACATGACCTTCAACAGACGACCGAGTTCGGTCTCCAACACGAGCGCCCGGTTGTCCTTGCCCTCAATACGCTTCAGGTGTCCAATGAGACCCTCGCCAGACCCGAGGCCCGGAACGACGATGTCTTCCCATGCCGGAACAGCTGCGTCGAAGGCCGCCCGAGCCACGGAGAACGAGGTCCCTTTCCTTGCGGTCGACGAGTCCCCAACGAGCGCAACGTTCAGGTTGCATCCCTGCGGGCCACCTTGGTACAGGGTTTTGGAGCGTCCGGCGAGTACGCCGAAGATGGCGAGAATGCTTCCAAGGACAGCGACACGGTCGGCCTCGGTGGACTCCTCGACGGCGTGCACAAGGTCACCAGCAAGGCCTTCGAAGGCCTCGGACCCCACCGCCTCCGGCCCGTCGTCCGGCTGTGCTCGATCGGGCCTGCCCATGGCGGACACAGTTTCTAGGGTTGCGTTCGCGCCAGGGGCGTTGGTCGGTGTCTCGAGGTCGTCTCTTGCCTGATCGATCTCTCTTGACATCGCGGGATCAGGTTCCATGACCGTCGCATGCGAGGTGCGGCTGACGGGTCCGGACTCAAACAGGCGCTGCTGTTCGACAGCCCCGTCCCGACGGCGCGGTGTCACTGGTATCCGCGGAGCGCGCGCTGGAGCTTCCGCCTCGCGAAGGCGAATCGTCGCGGTTCAACTCTCGCTTCACCGCCAACGAAGCGTCGGACGCCTTCGACGATCATCCCCTGCGGTGCCCGCAGCTCGAACTCGTGCCTGGCAGGGTCGAGAGTTGGGACCACTCGCACGAGCTCAGCACCCTGATGCAACAGGTACGCAGCGAGGTCCAAGTCAGATACCCGGGTCAGGCTCCTAGCCGGTGCCTCGGGGGCGGCTCCATCGTTCATCGAGAGTCAGGATGTGCGGCGGCACGCATCCTTACTAGGGTCGGATACGGACCCTTAGGTGGTCACGGCCGGGTCGGACTGAAATCCAGCTGATCGCGGAGGTCATCCGCGAGGATAGGAAGGGCCGTCCTGACGCGATCCCACGTCTTGCGGTCAACATGACGCTCGGCTCGGATATCGTTCCAGGTCTCGACAGGCACGCCCATCTGCGTGGCCCACTCGACGTCACCCAGGCCCCGATCCATCTGCATTTCCATCAGGAGCTGAGCCGGGCTCGGCAGGCGGCCAAAGACTCCACGAAGCAGGATGCGTCGGCGGCGGGTCCATGGTCGCGGGTCCTCGAGTTCGGCGGGACTGTATTCAGGAAGAGCTTCTCGCCACAGCTCCACCGCTTCGAGCCACGTTCTCGATCCACCTGTGGGCCTGCTGCCCTTGTGTTCACGCTTGAGATAGTGGAGGGCCATGGTGCGGGCGGCGACATCACTGTCCAACCCGCGCAGCCGCGAGCGACCGGGATCAGGCGTATCTGGAAAGACCACGAGATCGCGTGGATGTATCAGCCACGAAAACTCGCCCAACGCACGGAGCACTGCACGCCACGCATAGGCCGTGTAGATGCGTACGTCAGCGTACGGCAAGCCCGTCTGCTCCTCCTCGGTCGACGTCCGGAGTACGACCGACGGGTATGTCGGAG
>JBBSHN010000167.1:0-4494 GCA_038252945.1 Propionibacteriales bacterium
CCTGCCGCTCCTCGTGGCCGGGGTCGTCGTCCCACGTCGCTGCCTCGTCGTCGAATCGCTTGTGTTCGTGCACGTGCTCGACCCTAGTCCCGGCGCTGCCAGCCGTACCGTCCACCGGGCGGGTCGAACCGAGACGGTGCCGACACAGGCACTGGCGGTGGATAGACGCGCCCGGTCAGCCGCGGACGAGCGACAAGAGCTGAGCGGCGAAGACTAGCGCGCCAAGCACGCGCCGAAACGGGCTCGCACTGCGGACGACCTGTTCGAGCGCCCAGACGAGAAACGCTCCGTGGCGAACGCCGTCAACGCCGATGCGTGCGCCGTACGGATAGCTGTCAGGCACCACGCGGAACGACGGAACGCCGACTTCTCGGGGCCGCGTTAGACTGAAGCAGTCCCCCAGGCACTACTCAGGAGTCGGGATGGGCAACAACCCACGCGTCGAAGATCCATACGACCTGAGTCCTGGTCACACGGTCATGCTCGGTGTCGATTTCCAGCAAGGGTTCGGCGAAAACGCCTGGGAGCACACCCCGGACGCTCTCGCAGCGGTCAATAACTTCCGCGAGGCCGCGGCGAGCTGGCGCGGCACTGGAGGCCGGGTGGTGATGTGCCGGGAGATCCACTACCCCAGCGACTATCCCGGACCCGACGGTAAGCCGATCGCAGACATCGTCGCCAATCATCCCTTGATGTCAGGACGAGACAATGCCGAGTTCTATCCCGGCCTGGTCGAACCAGAGGATCTGGAGATGCGCAAGACGGGCTTCTCCGCGGTCGCGGCCGGGAACCTGCTCGATATCCTCGCCGAGAACAACTGGGACACGGTGGTCATGGGTGGGCTCACCACTCCGATCTGCGTGGGCACCACCTCAGACGACCTGAGCATGGCAGGTGTCAAAGTGGTCATCCTCGAGGATGCATGCGCATCGCAGCCCTTCGACGGGTTCTCGGCTCAAGACGCGCATGCGTTTGCACTCGCGCGATTTCGCTACCAGTTCGGCCAGACCATGACGACCAAGACCTTCTGCCAGATCGCCGCGGCGGTCTCCACGACCCAGCAGCGATGAGCGCATCCTCAGTTGCGCGTCACGCGAGTGCGAGACCTGCGTCCTTCTGGGCGGAAAGGACCAGTCCCGGTCCGAGTCGACGGGTAGCGATCGCGGCGGAGCAACAAGCTCGACGACGCTCGCCACCAGCCTTGAGGGCTGCACGCTCATAACAATGCATGAGCGAGCGCCGGACCGTCCCGCAGGCCGATCCTTGTTCGGTGACGGTGTCACCGGCCGTAGCGTGGATGAGACCGGCTGAGCCGAACGCTGGAGCGGTTGCGTGCGTTTGAGTTCACGGGATGTCGGATATAGGCCGAGGGGGAGGGCTACGTCCCGAATCGTTTGGGCCGCTCGCGTTTGGCCGTGCGGCGCTGAGCGTTGATGCCGGCCAGGGCGGCAATGCGCTGGCAAGTTCGGCCGGCCGTTGCCGGCGTCGTGGGCTGGGCGGGGACTGCGCCAAGCAAGAAGATATAGACGTCCTGGGCTGTGTCGGCGGACTGCGCGTTGTCGAGGGCTTCGAGTCTTTCGATCAGCACGGCGGTGATCTCTGTTGAGCGCATCGATCGCGGCGAGGCGGCCCCAGCGGCATCGACCCCCGGCAGGCCACCACCCAGCGTCCTGCGAAGCGTCGCGGTTGCGCCAGTCACGAATGTCCTTCCAGCGGGCGGCGCGATTCGTGACCGGATCGTCCAGCGTAGATGCAGGCCGGACTTCGAGGTCAGCCGCTAACGCTAACCGTCCGCAGCGCGCTGGAGGCCCGAGTTTCTTCCGATTTGTCACTTCTGCTTCGGTGAAGACGGATCGGCGGCTTTGGTCAAGAGCTGGGCGACGAGGGTGGCCGCGAGCCAGCGCTCGTACCGGTCAACGGACCAGCCCCGTTCCTGGACAAGTTCCCGGTAGATCTCCTCATTCGAGAAGCACCACAGGATGTCGGTCGCAGCACGTTCGTCGACGCCGGTCGCAAGATCGGCTCGGAGGCCGTGGACGAATTCGCCGAACGCACGCGACCGGTTGTCGAGAACCTTGCGGTACTCGACGGCGACCTTCGGGTCAGCCGAGGCGGCCTGACGGTGGATGGAGATCACGTCATAGCTGGTCTCCATCTGTTGCCGCACCAGCTGTGCCCACAGCTCGACGCGGAGAGCCGCATCCGACTCCTCGGCGGCCCTGGTCATCAGCTCCGGGATCTGGGAGTCCCGCAGCATGACGTCACGCATCCCTTTGAGCAGCGCACGTTTGTTGCCAAATGCGGCGTAGATCGTCTGGGGTGCGACCTCGGCCTCGGTCGCGATGGCATCGATCGTGGTGGCCGCCCAACCTTGGCGTGCCATGAGCGAGCGGGCGGCGGCGACAACGCGATCCTTCGTCTCTTGCGCCTGACGTTGGCGGTGCGTCAACCGCTGGGCCGGAACATCCATGAGAAAACACTAGCGCTGATCCATTGAATAGAGTAGAACTCTATTCAAGAGAGCCTAACTCTAGGGAGATGAGATCGTGGCGAACCCCGCGGCTGAGACGCGCCGGACCGATTCTGACGGCACGGTGCGACGGTTGACTGGCTGGTTCGGAGTCGGGATGGTCGCGGCGATCCTGATCAACGGGCCCTTGTCGATGGCCATGCAGAGAGTTCCGAGTTATTGGAACCCCGGCGCTCGGGACAAGCTCGCTGCGTATCTCCAACAAGACTCGAACGTCGAGCAGATGGTGGTCTTCTTCGCATTCTCCAACCTGATCTTTGTCTTCGCGATCGGATTCTTCGCCGGGTTGGGCCGTATGACCGTCGAGTCAGCCCTATCGGACTGGGTAAGCGGCGTGGTGTCGATCGGCACGGCGCTGTTCCTCGCCGGCGGACTGTTGTCCGAGACGCTGTCCACAGGTATCGCCATCGTACTTCGCTCGACACCCGACTACCACCTCAACGTCAACTCCGCCCTGCTCCTGCAAGGCCTTTGGTCGACTGCGCTCGCTCAGGGGCAGGTCGCCCTGGGCGTCGTCATCCTCGCCCTTAGCGTTGCGTGGCTGCGTGACGCCGGATTCCCGCGCTGGCTCGCCTGGCTCGGGATCGTGTCCAGCGTCGTGACCATCCTGCGCCCGGCGCTCATTGTCATCACGCATGTGCCCCTCTTCATCGCGTCGTTCCAGCCGACTTTTCTTTGGATCGCTGCGGTCTCCATCGTCCTCGTGCGCACGGGCCGGGCGCCCGCCGCTGCTGCCGGAGAATCCGAGCCGACCTCGACACAGGGGCCGGTTCGGTGAACGGGTCGTGCAGGCGGCGCGCCGACCGCGGGACCGGGCCATCGGTCTAAGGCGGGCGGAGCATCGGTCCCCGGATGTCTCGGCTCTGCCGACCGAGGTCCAGATCCGCGGCGAGGTCGACAACGCGGTCCCGGTCGGTGCGCTGACATCGTTCCCTGCCCCGTGCTCAACTACCGCAACGACGCTCCGGAAGCTCCAGCCGAAGGCCAGCGACGCCGTGCCAGTTTCCGGCTGCCAGCGGCATTGGCGTGGACTCTGGGCTCTCGAGCCCGAGGCCGGGATTCGGTCGGTCCGTATCACCACTGCGCGGACATGCATCATGGCCGAACGCAGCATCATGAACAACGGATTGCTCGTCGAAGCTACTGCTTCCAGCCACCAACCCTCATACCGTCTAGCCCCACCACGGTCGCTCCCGCTTTCGGCCTCGGCGTGTGTTTCACATCGACCGCGACGTGCGTTGACGGCAAGGGGCCACTTTCGGCCAGTTCAGATCAGAGCCTGGCCGCGCGTCGGTCTTCAACGGCCAGATGTCTTCCCGGGTCTGCGCCAACTCGTCGGGCCGCCACCAGCGCACTGCGGAGATCCCATCCTGTCGGGCCTGGTGACCAATGGTCACGGCCTCGGGATCGATGTTGGAAGGAAGTGCCGCGCTGAACCGCCGTTCGTGTTGGACGACGTCTGTTCCCTGGTAAGCAAAGAGGTGTCGCCACGATCCGATCCGGCGGAAGGGCAATTCCGACGGCAGGGCCACTTCCTCCGACAACTCACGCTGCAGGGCTTCCTCGGGACTCTCGCCTGCTTCCATTCCGCCACCGAGACCTGCCCAATGGGGAACGTGCAGCGGTGGGTCGTGTCGCAAGAGAAGCACGCGTCCAGCGGAATCCACCAGAAGGAGCCGGGCCGCGTCCCTGCGAGGCAGACGGTTTGGGAAGTCGGTATCGGGCCGGGCGTTTAGCGTCACTTGGACCCCTCTGTCCTCATCTCATCCTCCTTACTGCCTGCCGTGCCTGTCTGATCTGATTACACCAGCTCGCCAGCAGATCGAGCTCCAGAAGCGGATCCCCGACCGGACACGCCGACCGCGTCGTTGTCCCTGTGCGGTGCTGTCCGGCATCCTCGGCGAGGTGACGGTGCGAGGGACTGGCAGGCGTGGCACGAACCATACGCCGACGAGGACTCCCCG
>JBBSHN010000168.1:0-4491 GCA_038252945.1 Propionibacteriales bacterium
GGAAGCCGGTCTCCCGGCACCGCCCAGATCATCTATGAGGTGCCGATCGTCCACCGCGATCGAGCTGGCACTACCGCTCGCTCAAGCAGATGCGTACATCCTCATGGAGGTGCTGCACGACTGGCCCGACGAGCAGTGCGTCGCGATCCTGAGTGCGATTCGCTCGGCCGCCCGCGCGGACTCCACCCTGCTCGTGATCGAGGGCATCATCGCCGAGGACCAGGCCGATCCACGGGCCCGCACCCTGGACCTGATCATGCTGACAGTGACCGGGGGGCGGGAGCGCACGGCCAGTGAGTTGAGCGCACTGATTGACCGCGCGGGGTTCGTGCTGGACCGGGTCGTCGAGACCGCGAGCCCGATGCGGGTGGTCGAGGCGAGGCCGGTCTGTCGACGAAGTGGCTGGAGCCGGAGGATCTCGGCTGTTGGCCGCGGTGACCCGACGCCGTGCCAGAGGAGCCTGCCCAGGCCAGGCGTACGCTGAACTTCCCGCAGGGAGCTCCCGACGACGTCGAGATCGCCGTGAATGACGAGGCCATTGCCGCCCACACCATCAAGGTGACGCCGGTGCAGGTGCCTGCCGGGAACTCCGGGTCCGCGTCGATCAGCAGCTCGGTCGGCAGAGCTCGCCGCCAGTCGTGCGGAGCGCCAGCGCTCGCAGCCGACCGCGACCGGTCCACCCAACCGGCCAGACGCGCCGTAGCGAAGACCCGCGCCGTCAGGCTGCAAATCGGCGACGATGCCGCAGCCGGCGAACGGCCGCGCGGAGCGGCCGTCGAGTTGGGCGCAGCGCGATACACCACTCGCCATCGCGCCTTGCGGGAACCAGCTCGGATTCTGGCATGCCGTCGACTCCGCGTGGGGGTCGCTGAGGGACCTCGGTCGTACGATGCTGGCGTCATAAGGAGGATCGCGGCGATGATCACCGTCCAGGAATTGCTTCCGTCGCCTCCGCTTCGGGAATACGTTCGGTCTTACCACTACACCGAGATGCACCTCGGTTCGACGAGCTTGTTCAAGCCTCTGACGGCTCGTCCCGACCAGATGATGCAGTTCGCCGTCCGGCAACGCTTCACAGTCGTGGATCACCAGTCTGGTGTAAAGGCGACTGCGCCCGATGTCGTGCTCGTCGGCCGTCAGACCCGCCGGAACGTCGATCTGGTGGCCACCGGTGATCTCACCACACTGACCGTCCACTTCCAGCCCACGGGGCTCTACCGGCTGTTCCACATGCCGCTCACCCACGTCACGGATGTCACGCCTGACGCCGTCGACGTAGTCGGCGCCGAGATCCGGGTGCTGCATGAACGCGTCGAGGAGAGCGCCGGTCCGGTGGAGATGGTCAGGCACGTCGAGGCGTTGCTCCAGACCAGGCTCGACGCCAGTCGTCCCCTCCATCCGGTGGCGGCGGCTGCGGCATCAATGTCGCAGCGGCGCGGGAAGGTCGATGTGCGCGCGCTGGCTGCTGAGAGCGATTTGAGCCTTCGTCAGTTCGAACGCGCCTTCCTCGACCAAGTCGGTGTGGGTCCCAAGAAGTTCGCTCGGATCGTGCGGTTCGCTCAGGCGCTGCAATCGAAGAGTCAGGAGCCTTCCCGCAGCTGGAGCGAGGTTGCCGCGGAGGCCGGCTACTACGACCAGATGCACTTCATTCGGGACTGCCACGGCTTCGGAGGGGAGGCACCGAGCGCGCTGATCGACACGTGGCTCGACTGTCGTCCCTGAGTGCTCTTCCGCGGTCCCGCCAGGACAACCCGGTGGGCTGCTGGCCTCCACGAGGCGGATGCGTGGCTGGCGATGGGCAGCCGAACTTCGGCCGCCAACGTCGCTTTTGTACTAGGCGGCTGAGCCGGCCGGTTGTTACGGTCCGACATGCTGATCGGACGCGAACGCCGACCGGGCAGGAGGGCGCAGCATGGCATCGCAGAATCGGATTGTCCCGCCGGGCGAAGGGCGCTCACAGCCCTTCATGCCTGGCGAGCTCTTCACCTGGAAGACAACCGGCGGCGCGATGGATTTTGGCGAACTGTCCCTAGCGCCCCAGGTGGGCCCACCGGAACACATCCATCATGGGCACGACGAGGCTTACTACGTCCTCGAGGGCACCTATCGATTCAAGGTCGGCGACGAACTGGCCGAGGCGTCGGTAGGCACCTTCGTCTTCATCCCAAGAGGCACTCCCCACGCCTGGGCGAGTCTTGGGGAGAGTCCCGGGCGGGTGGCGGTGATCTTTACGCCCGGCGGAATGGCTGGCTACTTTGAGGAACTCGAACCCTACATTCCTGACCTCATGGCCGGCGTAGCCGACATGAGCAAAGTTGACTCGACCATCCTCGCCAAGGCCGAGAGCATTATGCAGCGTTACCAGTACGAACTGGTTGGGCCGCCGCTCAACTGACTGTTCACCCCACGAGACTAGAGACCTTCTCCGTCGGTCGCGCTCGACGGAGGTGAGAAGCGGTTGCCCTCGCGGCAGCAGGTCGGAGGCGCTCGGGGGCACCCAGACGGTCGGTTTGAGTTGGCCCTCGTCGGCCCCAGCTCGTGCGGCGCGACGAATCCGGCCCAACTGTTCTCCAACAGGTCGACGCGATCCCACGCCGGCACGACCGCGAGAACCCCGACCTGCTGACCGTGCGCCGCGACATCCTCGCCGAGTTCATCGACCGCGGCTACCTGCCGAAGGGCCCGGATAGCGGGCGCCCGTACCTGCGGCTGCTCCAGGGCAAGGAGAGCAGCTTCGGTTACGTCTCGTCCATCGGCATCTGATCGGCGGCCGCCATGGCGAGACCTGCTGGGCGTTGATCGAGAAGGGCGGCGTCGAGACGCACAACGAGCAGGGCGAGGAGCACAAGTACCCGTGGATCTCGCTCAAGGAGCGCGACGTGATTCGGCAACTCGCCCGCGAGCACGCTGCGCGACAGATAGGCACCTACCGCGGACTGAGTGTCCGTGCCCTCGGTCCGAGGCCGCGTCTCCATGTCGGCCCGGTCCGTCGCAGAACGCCCATGTGCGGGTGTATCCGCGGTAGCCGCACGCCGGCGTCGACCGCGAGGCGACGCAGTACGCGGTGGGCCACGCCGACCGCGCACCACGATGCGCCCCGACATGGCTAAGGCCAACCTCGACAGGCACGCCGCCCACGCCGTCGCCGCCTACCTCGCCGGCATGAGCACCGGCTGACACCATCACTAGCCAGTCAGGGAACTCCACCCATTCATCTCTCCGCCGTGCACGGCCGTGCCCATTTCCGCGTGATTGGCGCGCGCGCTGGCAGGCCGCGCACAAGGTGCCGCTTCGGGGCGGTCGACGTCCGCCGGCGGATGCTCGGTTTGCCATTCCCGAACGTCCGCACATCGGCATGAGCAGATGTTTCGCCCGTGCCTCATCGACCGCTGGCGAGCATGTCCTCGACCTCAGCGAGGATGACCTCCCGGGACCGAGCCCATCCGCCGTCGAGTGCGTCGATGTCCCCGCAGCACCGAGCAGCTTCCGTAGCCTAGCTGGGGTAGTCGTTGAACTCGTGATAGCGGCCTAGTGCCGCTCCTCGTCGTTAGTTGATTTATTGTTGCTGGGTTGGGACGATGGCATATGGCGAATCGTCCCGCGCCGGCTTGGGGTTGCGTGATGGGTGATCGTGCGGAGTTGGCGCGGTGGACGCGTGCTTCGTCGGGTTGGGCTGGGTTGGCCTGTCGAGTGTCAGCCGTGCTCGTCGTGTTCCTCGGCTTGACGTTTGCGCCGGCAACAGCTGTCACTGCCGCGCCGGCTACGCACTTCGTTCTCAATCACTGGGGTTACGGTGCGGTCGGCGCGTTCAACACGTGCGTGCCGGAGGGGCCCGACAGCATGCTCTGCCAGGACTACTTCGTTTACTACTCCAAGTACGGCATCACACGCGGTGACTCGTCGCCCGCCGGACAACCCGCGCTCGTGTTGGGCTACGCGCATTACGCTGCGCACATCTTCTCGGATGGGACGGTCGACGAATTCATCGCAGAGACGGGTCAAGCGAGCGGTGTGACGGGGTCGTTCGACCGGGCTCAGTTGACCTTCGCCCACGTCCAAGGCGCGTCAATCAACCTGGGAGACATCAACCCTGAGACCGGCAGGGTGACGCCGAACGGGCGCACCGTGACCCTCGGCGCCTTCACCTGGACGGCGGCGAGCGACGTATACATCTTCGGTAACAACGGGCCATTCAACTTCGGCCTTCCCCGCTGGTACGTCGACCACTGCCTCACTCAGATCTCGAACAACCACAACCGATTCACCACCGCACACGTCACAGGCACGATCGACGGCACCAGCGTCACTGAATTTGGTATGGCGTACCTGCCCTGGCCCGGGACCGGACCTGCCGATGCCTACGGCGCGATCTACGACAACCGGTTCACCCTCGTCATGCAAGGGCACGCTCACCCAGGCTGCTGACCGGCGCCGACCCCGTCGGAACAGACGCATGTCGTACCTCTGCCTGTGAACGTACGCACATCGGCA
>JBBSHN010000169.1:0-4472 GCA_038252945.1 Propionibacteriales bacterium
GCGAGCAGCTCCTCGACATCGCGGTAGGACAGGCCGTACCTCAGGTACCACCGCACCGCGACAGAGATCACCTCCCGAGGGAACCGGAAACCAGCGAACGCGGAGGCCGACGAGGAAGTCACGACATCAGTCTCCTGCCCGGTCCGATGGCTGAACGCAACAGTGCCCTCGTGGCCGATCGAAGGACCCGCGACGAGTGGGACCGAGGCAACCCCACGGCCAACCGCGATCAAACCCACTTCCGGAACCAGGTGCTGCCACTGATCGCAGCCACCCCGCTCAGTGACATCGTGCGAGTCACCGGACTATCCGTCAGCGCCGCCTCTAGGGTCCGAAGCGGCGCATTGACCCCACACGCACGCCACTGGGCCCCGATCGAATCCCTCGTGCGGGGAGTTGTGACCGGCCGGTAAAACCCTCGGCACGGGCATCAACGAGTGGCGGACCGGGGAGGAAACCGAACGCTTCCGGGGTCCGTAGACTTTGGCGACGATCCATGGGCGCCCACCGCCAGCCTCCCCTCGCGACTCGCGCACCGTGTACCCCAAAGAGGCGCCGTCGGCCATGCGCGCAAGGGATACGACTCATCGAAAACGCCCCATCGGGCCGCAAAGTTCTCCGCGACCCGAGACAGAGGAACGAGCGGTCAGGACGGTCTCCCAGCCAGGGCATGAGGATATCGGTTCAGCAGGGCCTCGGGCAGCAGAACGGCGAATGGTGCGAGAAGCGCTGCTGTTACTGGGTCCGGGTAGCACGGTTGATATGAGTTAGTTGTGTGCTGGCTGTTCGACCTGAGGCGGAGTCGGGTCGGCCTGGGGAGCATCTCGCCCTCCGCCCTGGGAGTCGACGTCCCGTGGCCGGTCCCGCTCGGAAGAGAAGCTCGGTGGCTTGTGCTTGAGCAGCTTGGAGAGGCGTTCGGCCGGCGGCAGCACACGGCCGAGCCTGACGATCGAACGGCCCAGGCTCACGGTCTTGTTATGCATGAGCAGGATGTAAGCAAGGATCGTGAACACCGACCCTGACGACAACGAGCCAGCACGGCCGGCTTGGATCGTGAGAATGAGGATGGCACACGTGGACGCGCCCAGAATGACGTGCACGGCAATGGTGGTGAGGCCCTCGACCCGGCTGGCTTTCGAGTCGGGACGTTTGGATTCCGGCGCCGGCTTTGTCGGCGTGCTCGCCCCGCGGAAGAACTGGTGGAGGTCTTCGGTCAGTTCTCCCTCGCGCTGCCGCGAGCGGCGGATGATCATGGATGAGCGCCAGGCACCGACGGCTCCGGCGATGACCGTGCCCAGGCCGCCGGCCAGGAACACGAACCCGATGACGGGGTCGATGATCATGACGATGATCGCGACGCCGAGGAAAAAAGCGCTGTTGCGCGATATGCCGATGAGGAGCGACTTCAGTCCGGTCTTGACCAGCCCGGCATCGGAGGTGACCGTCGAGATCAGGTCGCCAGCACCCTTTCCGGACTTCACGGCACTCGGAAGTCGCCGGATGGCGGCCTTCTGGACGTCCCGTATCAGGCCCGCCGAGTAGCGGGCGAACGCAAGGCGCTGCAACGCCTCGGAGATCCCCCACATGAAGATGATAGCCGCGAAGCCACCAACCAGCCAGACGACCGGATCGCGGACGCTCGGGATCAACGAGAGTACCGTCCCTCCGCGGCCCGTCGAGGTCCGTCGGAAGACGATCTCCAGCAGCCCTCTGAGGGGCCACGGGAACGCTAGCCGGGCACAGACCAGCACGGTTGTCGCCACGACTCCGCCGATGAGGTGACTCCGGTACGGACGGCCGTACGGCGCCAGGGTCCGGACCGCGGTCCGGGCCCGACGAACGGTTGTTGCCACCTGTGTCATGCCAGTTGCTGCAGTTCGTCTCGAAGCCAGCCGAGTGCAACGCTCGTTGCCTTGCCTGGATTGTAGAAGAGATCACTCGCGATGGCACGCCTGATGTCCGAGAGGTCAGCAGGGCTCTCGAGGCCCCTCCGGATGGCTCGTTCGGCGTCGTCCACGTCCACGGCCACCGAGCCTCCTTTGCGTCCCCAGGTCTCCAGGTCGAGGCGGTCGTCCTCCGCTGCCGCCGCCGCGAGCAGCTTGGGGACGTCCAGGAACACCACCGGACGATCCAACAAGAGGTACTCGTTCGCGATCGAGGACGCGTCACTGACCATCAGGTCGGATGCATGCATGGCGGGGATGGCGTCCGCGGCTCGAAGCAGCTTGACGTGGTCGTTCTCGAGGGGGGAGAGACGTTCGAACCAGTCGATCGCCGCCTTGGGATGGTCGTGCGGCTTGACCAGGAGGTCGAACTCGCCCGATGAGCGCAACCGCTTGATTAGGTCCTCTCCAAAGGTCTCGAGCGAGTTCATGTGCGCCCCCGTGGGCGCGTACAGCACGACGGGCCGATCACCCGAGAAGCCGAGACCGGCCAGTGTCTCGTGCCGGCTCAGACTGCCGTCGAGCAGTCGGTCGGTCTTCGGGAAACCGATCTCGACGCCTCGCGTGTCATCGGCGTGCAGGACGTCACGCTGCAGCAGCCTCCGATGCTGATAGGGGCCGAGCACGAAGTACGTGTCGTAGTGGTCACGCTCGGTGCGCACCGCTCGGTTTCGGAAGGACAGCCCGTGGAACATCTCGATGCGCCGCTGGTGGCTGCGCGGCTTGATGGGCTTGGTGTTCGAGCACACCAGAATGTCAACATCGATCTGCTTGATTTCCGGAACCTCGAGCACCGACTGCGTCGGGAGAGCGAAGGGGCTGTACATCGCCGCTGTGTCGTACTCATACTGCCCGTCCCCATTGCGAGAGCGGAGGCCTCCCGAAACCAACACCTCTACTCCTGGCTCAGTGACGAGCGCGTCGAACAGGGGTTTGAAGCAGACGAAGTGCACCGGCGCATAGCCAGTGAAGAGCACCCGAGTCATCCGGCCACCACCGCATTGACGAAGCTCGAGCCCGACCCGGCGGCAGCCGCCCTGCGGTCCATGAAGAGCTGGAGGGACGCGATTGCCGGCCAGACCTCGCCGCGCGCCAGAGCGAGATCCTCGGAGAAGTCGATCTCAATCCACGGAAGGCCCGACATGTCGACGCCGACTATCTCATGGGTGCTGGCAATGGCGGTCACCGCTGCTCCTAGCCAGTCCTGGTGCCGCCCCTTGCGAACCAGTTCGGCTGCCGCTTCGAAACCAGCATCTGCGGTCTCCGCGCTCAGGTGCAGCACCCCGACATTCTCGCCGTGGACATCTGCCGCGGCGAGCTGCTTGCTCATCCTCACCAAGTGACCACCGCGCAGGTGAACCTTCATGTGTTCGTCGTCCTGACCCGAGCTGGAGTCGAACGCAAGGGCGCTGCCTTCGACGTCCAGGAGCCGTCTGAGGAGCTCGAAGGGAAACAACACATCACTGTTGAGCACCAACAGGTCGTCACGCACCGCGGTTCGTGCGAGGAGGAAAGAGTAGAGGCTGTTGGTCTGCGCGAAACGCGGGTTGTAGACGAAGGCCGCTGCTCCGCACGCAGCCTCGCGAACCTCCTCGTGCCGATAGCCAACGACGACTGTGATGTTGTCGACGCCCGCCTTATCAAGCGCCTCGAGCTGTAGCTCGAGTAACGACCGACCACCAACCCGCGTTAGACACTTCGGCGATCTGGTACCAAGTCTGGAGCCGCAACCCGCAGCCAAGATAAGGGCGTCCACTGGCAGTCCGTTCCCCGAGGTTCGCCCTTTGGCAACCTGGTAGTCACTGAGAGTTCACTCGTATTTGTTGCAGAATCTATCAGTCATGGCAACTTTCGGCTCTCGCGTCCACTGACCGGACCCCGGCGGTACGGACCCCTCGGAACGGGAGGTTGCCCCCGGCCGACTACGGGTAGGCCCACGGCAGCGAGCGGTCACCACGAGCTGCCACCAGCCGTAGGGGTAGTGTTGCGTTGCTCGATCGGGTCAAGCACGAGACTGGTGTCTCGTCCTCAGCCTCCGCGTTCGCTGGTTTCCGGTTCCCTTGAGAGGTGATCGCGGTGCGCTGGTACCTGCGCTACGGCTTGTTCCTACCGCGATGTCGAGGAGCTTGCTCGCCGAGCGTGCGTCACGGTCGATCGCGTCACGATCTATCGGTGGGGCCAGCGGTTCACCCCGGAGTTCGTCGAGGCGGCCCGGCCTCGACGGCACGTGCCTGGAGACCGCTGGTTTGTCGACGAGACCCATGTCAAAGTCAACGGCCGGTGGACGTACCTGTACCGGGCGGTCGACCAGTACGGGCAGGTCATCGACATGTGGCTGTCCGCCAGTCGAGATCTGACCGCCGCTCGGCGTTCTCCACCCGGGCACTGGCCACCGGAGTCGTGCCCTTCGAGGTCACCACGGACCGGGCACCTGCCTACCCGCGGATCCTCGACGAGCGGCACTGTTGCATTGAGCGATCCCGCGAAGGTCTCGCCGCAAATCTTGCGGCCCGGCGGCACTCAGCCTCC
>JBBSHN010000170.1:0-4285 GCA_038252945.1 Propionibacteriales bacterium
CCGAGCTCGGTTGCCTCGCTCCCCAACAACAGACGCCGTTGCCGCTCGTCCAGATGCGGCCGCAGCACCGCGTAGCGGCGCGCCACCGCCTCGACAACACGTGCGCTCTCGGCCACACACAATCGTAGAGGTCTCAGCACCGGAAACCTAGGTTATTTTGACGCAAGCCCTAAGCGATGCCTCCAAGCTGATCCAGCAGGGGAACGCTGATCCGTACGCGCAGTGGTTCGCCGACCAACTCGACCCGGGCCGGCACCTCCAGCGGTACGCCGCTGGCGCGGCGATCGCCTTTGAACTCGGCTAAGCCGATCACCACGTCCTCAGCGAGAATGCCCGAGCGTTCGTCACCGACCTCCACCGCGAGAACCCAATGAAAGCGAGCGTCCCGTGAGCGATCCCGAGCGGCACGATTCGAGAGTTCGCTCGCGACGGTCACTCAGCGGTGCGGTCGTGCCAGTTCAGCACGCGAAGTGCGCGAAGGGTGTTCCAGTGACTGGCCTTGACGTCACCGTCCTCCAGGTCGAGATGGAACCGCGCCGGAGTGGGTGTTCTCCAGCAGCCAGTACCGTCAGGCTGCTTCTTGGCGCGCAACCCTCCCATCGCCTCTGCCAGTTGCGCGTCCCGCACGTTCGCCTTGCGGAAGTAGTCGTGCTCCAGCACTCCCTCGAGCACGCAGATCGTCGACGCAACGACGCGCGCGTCGACCCGTACTCGGCCTGGCAGTTCCAAGCGCCGTCGGCAAGTTGCTCGCTCAGCAGCCGGCGACGACGCCGTCGACGTTCTCGCCGAAGTAGGTGCCGATCGCGACGGTGCGGCCGTTGATGCAGGGCTCAACCTCGCCGGCGAAGAATGGCTGCCCCGTCGACGCCGAAGTCACGCAAGAGCGTCAAGGGCGGCAGAGTGGACGTCCACGGTTGCCCTTGAGAGAAGTCGCCACCAGAGTCCGCCGGGAAGCACGCCCCTCCGGCCAACTGGCCGTCCTGCCCCTGCAGCTCGAGCAGGTGGGCGCCCCACCACTGTCTCGCGACGCGCAGCCGTTCCGCGGCCACCACCTCAGGTGCCACCCCGCTCAGGTCACGCAGCACCTGCCAGCGCAGCGCAGGATCGGAGTCCAGCAACCAGTCGACCACGGTCACGCCGCGACACTGTTCGGGAGCGACCCGGTCGCGACCAGCAAAAGGCTTGCGGTAGTGCCGCAGGACGAACCGGTTGCGGGACCCGCAGGGACGGGGGTTCCAGCCGAGTCAATCTTGCTCCACAGGCGATGGTTGACCGGGCGGTTCAGTCCAGCGGTTTCATGAAGGACCACAAGCTGCCTTCGCGGTCGCGGGCGCTGTGCTCGCGGTAGCCGTAGGGCTGGTCGGTGGGCGGGTAGAGGATGTCGGCGCCCTAGTGGTCCGTCGTTGATTTGATCTGGTGGAGGGTGTCGCGGCCGCGTTGGACTTTGGTGATGATGTCTTCGGCGTTGGCTTTCCAGATGAATGGTTTCGGGTCGGTGTTCCAGTGTTCGGCCCAGATCGTGATCGCCTCGGTGAGGTCGGCGACGCTGGTGAACCGGCCGCGTCGTAGGCGTTTGTCGGTGAGTTCCTTGAACCAGCGTTCGATCAGGTTCAGCCACGAACTCGAGGTCGGGGTGAAGTGCAGGTGCCAGCGCCGGCGATCTTTGTGGGCGAGCCATTTGGTGATCTCCGGTGCGGAGTGCGCGGACAGGTTGTCCAGCACGACGTGTACGGCCAGACCGCGCGGGACCGCCGCGTCGATCTGTTTGAAGAAGCGCAGCACGTCGGTCGCGGCGTGGCGTTTCTGCAGACCGGTCAGCACTTCGCCGGTCGCGAGGTTCATCGCCGCGAACAGGTCGATAGTGCCGTAGCGTTTGTTATGCCGACGTCGGCATAACAAGCGTTATGCCGATGTCGTGGTTATGCCGACTCCTGCTGAGAGCCATGGCTCCTGAGGGCTTCTCGGGCTGAGAGGTCGGCATAACGCGAGGTCCGGCGGATCGTCGCCTTCATCACTTCGATGAAGGAGGAAACGATGGCTCGTGCGGGGAGCAGCGTCAGCCAGGTTGGGGCGGGGCCGTTGGCTCCGTTCACCAACGAACTCAGGTTGATGCTCGAGGGGTCCGGCTATCGGCCATTCACGATCGCCCGTCACTTGCGTGAGGTGGAGCGTCTCGGTTGTTGGATGGAGGAACGACAGGTCCTTGCCAGCGACCTGACGCATGAACGTCTGGCGGAGTATCGGGCCGCTAACCGAACGTCGGGGTGCCCCGCGAGCATCCTGGGGTCGCTGCGCACGCTGATCGGGACCGTGAGCACCGATCCGACGACATCGTCGCCTCTGCTGGATCTGCTCGCAGACTTCCGCTGTCACCTGCTCCACGAGCGCGGCCTTGTGGCGAGCACAGCCGATGCGTACGTGCTGCGGGCACGTCGGTTCCTCGCATGGTCGGCACGGTCCGGTGACCTCACCGCGTTGACAGCCGCAGACGTCACCGGAGCCGTGCTGCGCGAGTCCCAGAACGTCTCGGCGCGTTCGACGCAGTACTTCGTCACCTCGCTTCGTTCGTTCCTGCGGTTCTGCTTCGTGTCGGGGCTGACCCCGGTCGATGTGTCGGCGGCGGTCTTGGGTGTGTCTGATCGCCGACGATCGTCGCTGCCGCTGGGAATCAGCAACCAGGACGCCGAAGCGCTCCTGGGTTCGCTCGACCGCCAACAGCCGCAGGGGCGGCGGGACTACGCCATCGTCTTGGTCCTTCTCCGGCTGGGCTTGCGCTCAGCTGAGGTCGCATCGCTAACCGTTGACGACGTCGACTGGCGCGTCGGTGAGGTGCTGGTCCACGGCAAAGCCGATCGGGAGGAACAGCTGCCTCTACCCACCGACGTTGGGGAAGCGATCGTGAGCTATCTGCAGCAGGGTCGCCCCGAGACGTCCTGCCGGGCGTTGTTCTTGCGCCGACGTGCTCCGATCGCCGCCCTGGGCCGCGGCGGCGTGTCCGCCGTCGTGCGACGCGCCAGTATCCGGGCGGGTATGGCCGGGATTGGGGCGCACCGGCTGCGTCACACCTTGGCCTGCGACATGGTCACCGCTGGGGTCCCGCTGCCCGAGATCGGACAGGTGTTGCGACACCGAAGCTTGATCTCGACCGCGAATTACGCCCGGGTGGACCTTCCCGCGCTGCGCGGACTGGCTCAGCCCTGGCCGGGAGCTGACCGCGATGCCTGAGCTCACCGAGCACGTCGCGGACTACCTGCGGCTGCGGCGGGCGTTGGGGTTCAAGCTCACCGCCGAAGGTCGCCTGCTGCCGCAACTGGCCGCCTACCTCACCGACGCCGGCTCCGGCGCGCTCACGTCCGAGTTGGCGATCTCCTGGGCGGGGCTCCCACACAGATCACGACCCATCTCGCTGGCGCACCGGCTCGGCGCCGCGCGCGGCTTCGCGAAGTACCTGCACGCGATCGACCCAGCCGTGCAGGTTCCACCCAACAGGATCTGGGCCACTCACACCCCACGACCCACCCCGTATCTGTGGTCGGCGAGGGACATCAGTCGGCTACTGGGCGCGGCCAGGGGCCTTTCCGATCCGTTCCGGGCGGCGACCCACGAGACGCTGCTGGGGTTGCTTGCCGTGACCGGCATGCGGGTCGGGGAGGCTCTGAGCCTGGCCCGCGGCGACGTCGACCTAGCCGAGGGTGTGCTCCGGATCCGGGAGGCGAAGCATCACCGGCAACGGCTCATCCCGCTGCACGACAGCACCACCGACCGGCTGGCCAACTACGCCGACCGGCGTGACCGGCCAGCCGCTGCGGTCACCATCACGACCACCCCGGATGCGTTCTTCGTCTGCCGGACTGGCGCCGCCGTGACGTACTCGAACGTCCGGAACACCTTCACAGAGCTGACCGTAGGTTTGGGGCTGCGGACCGCATCGGTGCAGCCCAGGATCCACGACCTCAGACACAGCTTTGCGGTCCGCACCCTCATCGACTGGCACCGTTCCGGCGCGGATGTGAACTCCAAGATGCCGGTCCTGTCGACCTATCTCGGGCATCAGGGCCCGGCCGGAACCTACTGGTATCTCAGCGCCGCACCTGAGCTGATGGAACTCGCCGCGGCACACCTGAACGCCCACGCTGGCGGGCAGCCATGACCGCCCTCGCGCCAACGCTACAGGCGTTCTTCACAGACCGGCTGATCCAGCAACGGCAGGCGAGCCCGCACACGATCGCTGCCTACCGCGACACGTTCCGGCTGCTGCTGAGCTACGCCGCCGACCAGACCGGCA
>JBBSHN010000171.1:0-4222 GCA_038252945.1 Propionibacteriales bacterium
ATCTACAAGCTCACCGTCGCGACGGGGCATTTCGACGTACTGCGCCGCTCCTTCGAGGGAGTCAGCCCAGACATGCGGGTTCAGGCGATCATCATCACCTTCTGCTTTGGGGCGCTGCTCGAGGCTCTGGCCGGCTTCGGTACCCCAGTCGCGATAAGCGCCGTCATGCTTATCGCATTGGGTTTCCCACCGCTCAAGGCAGCCACGGTCGCCCTGATCGCCAATACGGCCCCCGTCGCCTTTGGTGCTCTGGGCATCCCGATCGTGACGCTCGCCGACATCACGTCCGGGGTGAGCGATGACCCTCGCCTGACGGTCGACACGCTCGGCTCAATGGTCGGGCGTCAGACACCGATTCTCGCGTTCGTCGTGCCTTTCGTGCTCGTCGCAGTCGTCGACGGCCGACGAGGGCTGCGGCAGGCGTGGCTTCCCGCGCTTGTGGCAGGCGGAGTCTTTGGAGTCGTCCAGTTCGTGGCCTCCAACTACATCTCGGTGCTGCTGACCGACATCTTCGCCGCCCTGCTTTCTCTCATCGCGTTGGTGCTTTTGGTCCGTGTCTGGACGCCAGTGGAATCACCGGACCTGCACGCAACCCACGACGCCGAGGCTAAGGCCGCGAATAGGAGCGGTGACGAAGAACTGGGCCCCCCCACCGCTTCAGAACTCTCCACAATCACGGCTACGCGTGTCGGCGAAGGGCCGGCTGGTGACTCCAAGGGCGACATCGCTCGCGCCTACGCCCCGTACCTCATCATCATCGCGATCTTCTCGGTCGCCAACATCACCAGCATCAAAGCTGCCCTGGAAAAGGCGCCGTGGTACTACGAGTTCCAGTGGCCGGGCCTTCACGTGACCAGCGCTGGCGGCGACCCGCTGTCATCGCTCACGTTCAAGTTCAACTGGCTGGAGGCTGCCGGCACGCTGCTCATCCTGGCTGGGCTCTTGACCATGTTGGCACTGCAGGTCAGCCCCGCCAGGGCTCTGAAGGCCTACGTAGGAACGCTCGTCCAGTTACGGACCGCAATTGTCACCGTGATGGCTGTACTCGCACTGGCCTACGTGATGAACCAGTCCGGTCAGACCACCACCTTGGGGTTCTTCCTTGCCGGAGCCGGTGGCGCCTTCGTGGTTCTGTCTCCGATACTGGGCTGGCTCGGGGTGTCGGTCACCGGCTCGGACACCTCCTCCAACGCGCTGT
Source organism: Propionibacteriales bacterium (assembly GCA_038252945.1). Lineage (GTDB taxonomy): Bacteria > Actinomycetota > Actinomycetes > Propionibacteriales > Nocardioidaceae > JAUJOE01. The sequence continues at coordinate 1,199 of JBBSHN010000171.1, forward strand.
TCGGGGCTCTGCAGGTGCAGACTGCGGCCAAGTCGGGCCTCGACCCGGTGCTGCTCGCAGCGGCCAACTCCTCTGGTGGCGTAATGGGAAAAATGATCTCCCCGCAGAACCTGGCGATCGCGGCCGCGGCGGTCGGGATGGCTGGCCGCGAGGGCGAGATCTTCCGTAAAGTCCTCGGATGGAGCCTGCTGTTGCTGGTGCTCATGTGCATCCTGGTGGCACTCCAGGGCAGTGCGGTGCTGAGTTGGATGGTGCCTGGATAGGCGCCCCGCCAGGGTCACCTGTAACCGCACGTCGAGATGTCCACGCCTCACCGAGTCCGTCGGTGCCTGGTCAGAGTGGCCGGGGAGCCAGTCGTCGCAGCTGGATGACGTGCTCAGGGGTCAGCTCGTCAAGGGAGCTGACCCCGAGGAGGCGCATCGTGCGTGCAGCTTCACTCGACAGGATCTCGATCGCACGGTCGACGCCTGCGCGCCCACCTGCCATGAGCCCGTACAGGTAGGCCCGCCCGATCAGAGTGAAGCGGGCCCCGTGGGCGAATGCGGCAACGATGTCCGCGCCAGACATGATCCCGGTGTCGAGGAAGACCTCGACATCGCCGCCCACGGCGCGTACGACGTCTGGGAGCAGGTGAAACGGAACCGGTGCACGGTCTAGCTGCCGCCCACCGTGATTGGAGACGACGATCGCATCGGCTCCCGCAGCGGCGATCTTTCGTGCGTCGTCCACCGACTGGACTCCCTTGACGACGAGGTGGCCCTTCCACTGCTCGCGCAGCCAGCGCAGGTCTTGATAACCGACGGTGGGATCGAACATGGCGTCCAGCAATTCGGCCACCGTTCCTCCCCATAACTCCAGGGAGGCGAATCTCAGCGGCTCCGTCGTCAGGAAGTTGAACCACCAGCCCGGCCGCGGGATTGCGTTGATGACTGTCCGGGGAGTCAGCGTCGGCGGGATGGTCATCCCGTTGCGCATGTCACGAAGCCGCGCCCCCGCCACGGGCACGTCGACAGTCACCATGAGGGCCTCGAAGCCGGAGGCAGCAGCACGTTCGACCAGTCCCATGGACTTGTCGCGGTCCTTCCACATGTAGAGCTGGAACCACTTGCGTCCGTGGGGATTCGCCAGCTGGACGTCCTCAACAGACGTGGTGCCCATGGTCGACAAGGTGTACGGGATGCCAGCCGCGGCTGCAGCCGTGGTGCCTGCGATCTCACCTTCGGTATGCATCAACCGGGTGAAGCCGGTGGGCGCGATACCGAACGGCAGAAGCGAGCGGCTGCCGAGGGCTTCGCACGTCAGATCGACCCGAGAGACGTCGCGCAGGACCGCCGGCCTGAGCTCGATGTCGCGGAAAGCCTGGCGTGCGCGAGAGAGGGAAAGCTCTTGCTCTGCCGCGCCGTCGGTGTAGTCGAACGCGGCCCTCGGGGTGGTGCGCTTCGCGATTGCCCTCAGATCCTCGATCGTGAGCGCAGCGCGCAGCCGACGGGTCTTGGGGTTCAGGACCGGCCGCTTGAACCGCAATAAGGGCGCAAGGTCATTGAATCGCGGGCGTCGACGCTTCATCAAGAGCCTCCAGATGGTTCCTAACGCTCCGCCACCTCAGAAGGCCATGTACTTGGCGGGATCAAAAGAACGCCAGTCTCGCCACTATAAGCGGCGTTGAGGCCCAACAGGGTCGAGTCCGGGGCGGCGGTGGAAGAGAAGCCTCTGGTCCTCCACGTTGACGTCGAGGTGTATCCGGTTCTTGCACGTGCTCGGCTCCGGCACTCGTTGAAAAATGGCCGGCTAGACCAGCACGTCCCGTCGCTGGAACCACCAGGCGCTCAGCAGAAGGGGAGGGACGGCGTACAAGAAGCTGACGGCGACCGCATGCCGCAAAGGGGAAAAGTCGATGCTCGTGCCCAGCGCCGCCTGCCAGGCCGTGAACTGGTCGGTCAGCAGCCAGCGCGTGACAGCAGTCGGGATGTTCGGCAGGAAGCCGATGATCTGGTTGGCAAAACTGAAGACCAGCATCCCCACAATGGAGGCAGCACTGTTTCGGGTCACGGTGGATAACAAGAAGCCCCACGCGCTCACCGACAACAACGGTGCGGTGTAGACAGCCAGCGAGAGAGCGATCCGGCTCAGAATCGTCCCGACGCCGATGCTGGGCGCCCCGAGCGTGAAGCCGCCCGCCAGCGGGAAGCCCCCCAGCGTGACCGGGTGTGCGCCCGCCGCAAGGGCCCCGATGGCTGTGCTGCTGACACCGAAGATCGCGATGAGAGCGACCACGTACGTTGCGGTTGCGGCGGCCTTGGCAGTAAGCAAGGCGAGCCGGGGGTTGAGCGCGTGAGCACTGTCTTCAGCGTTTGGTTGCCGTCTTCCGCCGCAACGATGTCACCGGCGACGAGCGCGGCGAGCAGCGGCAGCAGGACAAGAGAGGAGAAGAACAACGCGATGAAGGGAAGAATGAGCCCGGAGGTGTTGTAGGCCCACGTCAGGTACGACTCCGGGTCAGCGGAACCTTCGGCACCTGGAGGCTTGGCCGGACTGACCGCGAGACCGATGGCGAAGGCGATCGGGATGAGCACCGCGGCGACCAGGCCGATCAAAGTACGCCGTTGACTGGCGAGCTTGCGCAGCTCCCAAACGTACACTCTCACGCGGCCACGGCCGTCCTGGTGTCGTCAATCTCGGTCAGGTCGAAGAAGAGATCTTCCAATGACGGCGCGTCGGGCAGCATTGCGTAGATGCCGATCCCGGCCCGTCCAAGTTCGACGGTCAGGCGGGCAGCTGCCTCCGGTTCCGCTCGCACCAAAAGCTCCCCGCCCTCACCTGGAGAGACGCTGACCTCGCGCACGCTGGCGCTGGCAGCGGTAGCGCCAGCAAGATCGGTGACCCGCAACCGATAGTCGGCATGTGCGTGACCGTCCCGCAACGTCGAGATGGTGCCGGCGAACCGGATACGGCCTTGGGCGATGATGGCCAGCTCGGTGCACAGCTGTTCGACCTCGCCCATTAGGTGGCTGGAGAGCAACACCG
>JBBSHN010000172.1:0-4196 GCA_038252945.1 Propionibacteriales bacterium
AGTATCACTACTTCGCGGGTGTTTACTCAAGTCCCGCCTAACCCGGGAGACCCGCTATGTCGGCAGAAACCGTTTTTACCAATATCGAGCAGGCCGTGGCGATGGGCCGCTCACTGCCGCTTACCGTGCTCCAGCCCCCTCATGAACCAGACCGGGGGATTGGGTCCATCGGAGTGGGTTTCCGCCTCTGGGGTGAGCAAACCGGAGGTCAAGTGTCAGTCGTCGAACATCCGTTTCCAGTCGGGGCTCTGGTGCCGCCGCACATTCACACCCGAGAGGACGAGTTCTCCATCGTCACCGCTGGCGCGATCGGTTTTCGCTCCGGTGACGACGAGGTCGTGCTTGAGGCAGGTGGTTACATCGCCAAGCCGCGCGGGGAACTTCACACGATGTGGAACGCCGGTTCTGGCGAGGCGCGCATGATCGAGATCATCACGCCCGAAGGCTTTGAGCACTTCTTTCGGGAACTAGCCGACCTGGTGGAAGAAGGACCACCGGACCCGCCAACCCTTCAGGCACTAGCGGCGTCGTACGGACTGTTCGTCGATCCCACCTGGGTGCCCGAACTCGTCGAGAAATATCACTTGAACTCACCGTTCGGCTGACGCCCGAGGAGCTTCCGGGAACAGTCCGAGCGTCCCCTCGTCTCGATGCCACCTCTCAGAAGCGGTATGTGGTCTGGCCGTGCGCGTCGCCGAACACGATTACCTTGGCGGGCGGAACCCGGTAGACCCAAGCTCCTCCCCCGGCGCTGCCGCCGGAAGAGCTCAGCTCGATGAACTCCTCGCCGCGGACCTCGAACCTCCAGTCCTCGCCGTACTTGGCTAACCACGCGTCAGCCAGCGCCTGAAGCGCCTCGGCGTCAGTCATCCGCACCGCAGAGCCCTCGACGACAATGTCCTTGCCGCCGTTCCAGCCGTTCGCGCCGGTGGTGCCGGTCGTCACCGCCACCTGCTGGTTGGCGTCGAGGTTGCGCTGTTTCTGTTCTTCGGGCCCGGTGCAGAACGCGAAGGCGCCGTCGTGCCAGACGCCCACGAGTGGTACGGCGTGCGGACGCCCGTCGCTGCGGACGGTGATGATCCAGTAGAGCTGCGCGTCGGTGATGAGCCGCTCAACCTCATCCCACGAGGGCGCGGTGGCCGATGCGTCGCCGTACCGCGGATCGATCTTTCCCTTAATCACGCGGTCACGCGGGAGTCAGCGACTCGTGGGTGGTGACAAGCTCCGCCTGTTTGGCGCGGCACATGGTCCGCTGCACGTCAACTGTCCGCTGGGCCGCCTGAAGCAGGTCGACAACCTCTCGCTGTGTCCGTCCCAGCGCATCGTTCCAGTGCGTCAACTCAAGCATCCCTACCATGCGCATGTGCGGACCGGGACACCACTGGACCGGCCGGGCGGGGTCTTCGCGCAGGGCGTGCCGGGTCACATCCAGGGTCCGCTGAACGAGCTGTGACCGAACAGTGGCCGGTCCGCCAGCTGCCTGCACTACGGCACCGACCAAGCAAGCGCCGGTGACCGGGTGGTTCACGACCATAGGCAGCTCGTAAGCCGTGACGGCTCGCTCGCCGCCGGCAGTCGCCACTGTGAACCACGCGCCTTGGACCCAACCATCGCTGACCAAGTCGGCGGCCTGCTTGAGCAGTGCGCGGATGGCGTGCAACTCGGCGAGTTGGCCGGACAACTTGTCAAGGTCTTTGAGCCGACGCCGCTCCGCCCTCCGCTCGCGGCGCGCTGGTCGGGTCACTTGGTCGAACGGCGCGATGACGGCGCTCATCGAAAACCTCCTCGTCGTCGAGGCGGACGGCCTAGTCACACTCTCATCCGTGCAACCGCGGAAGGCAAGAGGGTCGAACGCGGACAGCGACCACCAGCATTTCCTCTGGACTAACCGACGTCGCTGAGGCGAGCCTTCGACGAGGCCTAGCTCGAGCAGCTCTCCGACACCGCAGCGGCGGCGAGGCGACGACTACGGCCGCGTCGTTCCTGGCGCGACGATGGCCCGGCGACCACCGGGAGGCGGGAGTCAGAATCCGAAGGCCGCGGTTGGGGCAACGTCGGTTCGCATGGATCGCCACAGCTCAGCGACCGCACCTCTTCGGCGCTCTGCTACGAGCCCGGCGCGGTGCAGAGCGATGAGGTTGCCGCCCCCGAGGTACGCCGCTCCCAGCGCGTCAGCGCCCAGCGACAAATCGGACTCTGCCGTCGTCCTTTGCACCGTCGCCGCACCCGTGTCGTCCGCCCGGACCCGCCAGGTGCCGTCATTCCATGGTGCGGCGGAGTCCGCGACCTCGACCACGACATCGCATGGCGCGGCCCACGCCCGGTCCTGCAGCGCCTGGGGAACGTCGACCAGCCGTACCCAGAGGTTGTCGTAGGTCGCGACGTCAGATGTCGCGCGCGGACCGCCGGCCCACAACAGCAGCGGATCATCGACGCCGACGGTGCCAATCTTGACGACTCCCATGAGGTCGAAGTCGAGCAGCCGGCGCAGCAGCGCGAGCTTGGCAGTCGGGTCGCCAACCACTGCCCCCACCGACAGCTCTCCGGCAGGTCGGGCACGCTCCCACTTGTGTGTGCGGCGAAACATCGCGAACCCGACATCCACGCCGTCGCGGCGGGCGAACAGCACCCGCCGAGGCTCCTTGTCGCGAAGGCGCTCCGGCAACTGCTGGCAGATTCTGGTGTAGTAGCCGGGCTCGCCCACTACCGATCCGAGGTCGGCAGCGGCCAGGTGACACTCACGCATCCGCTTCGCCACATCAGGATCAGACACCGTCACAAGATGTGTCGTGACCTCAGCGGCGGCGTCCGCTAGATGAGGTGCAGTCAGCGTCGTACCTCTGCTCAGGGTCACCTCCAGCTCCAGCGACGCGAGACCATAGCCGTAGCGGCCGTAGATTGCGGACTCGCTCGCATGAAGCGCCGAAACGTGCGTGGCCTCCTCCTCGTGAACCTGCTCGAAGTGATGGCGCAGCATCGCCGACATGACACCCTTGCGCCGGTGGTCAGGATGCACACCGACCACGCTCAGTCCGGCGCACGCCACCTGCCTGGCGCCGGGCTCCGGCCCTGGAATCGACAGCGTCAAAGGAAAAACCCCGTAGATCCCGGGATACGTCCCCGAATCGCAGCCGTCCACAACCGCGGCGAATCGCTGCGCCTCAGGGAGCCCAATCAACTGCTCCTGCGAAGTAGCGGCAGGAACCTCGGCGAACCAAACCAAGTGATCGGTCGCCAGGTAACGCTCCACGTCGATTGCAGGGCAGACTCGGATTCGGCTCTCGGTCACCCTCTCAGCCAACCGCGCGCACGCTGCTTCCTCAACCGATTTTGCGCTCACCCCACCGACGGGAGGTCGCTGTGTTCCCACGGCCGCGCCTGAGTATGAGCCCGGCCGAATCACTCCGCCACGCTGGCGACTAGTGGTTCGCCGTCGAATCGCTCCCGGACGGCCAGCTCGGAGACCGGGCTCCGAGTCAGCTTCGACACCTGCTTGACGGGTTTCCCCAACGGCAGCACCGCAGCGACGGCGTACGTCTCCGGGATGCCCAACAGCACACGCACCTTCGGCTCCTGCGGGACCGCCATCGTGGTGAGGGTGCCGCCGTACCCCTCGTTGCGGGCAGCAAGAAGGATGTTCCACACCAGCGGGTATACCGAGGCGCCGCCGACGATGCCGACCCGATCCAGATCCTGGTCGGTAGCGGCTACGGCGCCCAAGTCCACACAGGCAACGAGAACTACCGACGCCTCAGTCAGCGGCCGGAGGAAGAATTCGGGGACTGGCGTTTCGTCGATCACCGACTGCGAGACGCCAGGCGGGGCAACCGCGTTCCACGGAGTCTCGCCGTTCCGCGACTGAGCCGCATAGCGCCGCGCCCCAGCTTTGGTCAACTGAGCGAGCGCCGCACGAGTCTCCCGGTCCCGGACGGCGATGACGCGGGCGCCCTGGCGGTTGCCACCGCTGGGAGCGAACCGCGCGTTGTCGAGGATGCGCTCGAGCACCTCATCAGACAGCGGCTCGCCGGTGAACTCCCGGACCGCGCCGGTCGTCCGCATAACCTCGTACAGCTCCACGCTCTCCCCCTCCGTGCGATGCTTCTAGGATGCGCTAGTTGTAGGAGGGCCGAACGTTGGTGACACCGGTCTTGAGCCTGGACGCTGGCGGTCGGCCGCCCGCGGCGCTGTGGGGCCGA
>JBBSHN010000173.1:0-4183 GCA_038252945.1 Propionibacteriales bacterium
CCACGCCGTAGCCAACTCGAGGACGGGCCCGGGAGGGCAACGGGGAAACGACTCTGACTCCAGCGCGGCCGGCTCACATCCCCACACCAACTCTTCGGACAAGCCACTTCCCGAACCCGCCAAGACCCACCCTAGAACCCCACTCCCGGCCGCTTCTTGACACAGAAGGGAGCCATGTGCGGATGGCCGCAGCGGCGCGGCTACCTGCCGGCGTGTGCGGCCCGGCGCGGATTGGCTGCCCTGCGAGGCTCGCGATTCATCCTTCGCGAAGGCGTCTGGGAGCCTTGCATTCCCAGGCGTCCAGCAGAAGATCAGCAAGTGTCTCCGCGTCGACGCGCCCGAGATCAACGCGTACCGCGGCGAGCCGCTCGCCCCACCAGACCTCCGCACATGTCTCGGGCGCGGTCCGAACTGCGCTCAGGATGCCGCTTTCCTCCAGCATCACGTTGAAGTGGTCCTCGTCCCATTGGGTTGCGAAGATCTTGTTGGCAACGCGAAAGGATGGCCGCCCGTGATGATCCGTCTCGACGGCCTCGGGCAACGCGAGCGCGAGTTGCCTCGCCTGGACTTCGGAAACCATCAGTGGCACCTAAGCGTCGTCACCCTCCGACCTCCGGCAAGTAGGTGCCAAAACTCCATACGTGCCCTTCGGGATCGCGCGCGGTGTACTCGCGGGAGCCGTAGTCCGTGTCCTCGATCACCCGGATGATCTCGGCCCCCGCCGCCCTTGCCTGCTTGTAGTGCCCGTCCAGGTCCTCGACTGCAAGGTAGACGCCCTGCGACGCCGGATCGCCCGGGCCGAACATGATGATGCCCGGGCCGAGTGACATCTCGGCATGGCCGATGATGCCCTGGTCGTCGCGATAGACCTCGCGCTGTTCGAATCCGAACGCCTGCGAGAGCCATTCGAGGGCAGCGTCCGCGTCAGCGAATCGCATGAACGGGAAGATGTTCGGCGCAGAACCGGCCATGTCGCACTCCTCACTCGAACGATGACCGAGACTACAACGCGGGCGAGATTCCAGCACCGCCGTCCTCAATTCGGCATGAGCGGGCGGTGCGCAGTCGAGGTGGTCGCAATCTCGCACGCGTGGCTGCGCATAGTTCTGGGTCGATGTTTGCCCCGGTCGCAGAGCTCATCATCCCGCAGCGGATGTCCGACGGCAGGCTCGGATTGCGGCATGAGAGTGCGTTGATCCAGCGATACTTTTCGGCGTGGACGACCGCCGGTGTCGCGACGAGTCCGGAGGGAGAGGTGGTTCTGTGGATGCCATCGACGAGCGGACGGCGACCCTGCACAGCGGCGTCGCAATGCCCTATGCCGAGACGGGCAGGCCAGGCGGCTCCATCCCCGTGGTCTTGGTGCACGCGTATGTGGAGTCCTGGCGGTACTTCGAACCCGTCCTGCGTTCATTGCCCCCATCGATCCACGCCTTTGCGCCGACGCAGCGAGGCCACCAATCCGTCGAGGGCTATCTGACCAGCTATCGGATCAGTGACTTCGCCTCAGACATCGTCGACTTCATGGATGCTGTCGGGACCGCCCGTGCCGTGCTCGTCGGCGCTTCGAGTGGCGGCTTGGTATCTCAAGTAGTGGCAACAGGTCACCCGCAGCGCGTCGCGGGCTTGGTCCTCATCAGCAGCCCGGTCACGCTCGCCGACAAGCCGGGCGTCACCGCCATGCGCGAGGAGATCATGACGTTGTCCGATCCCATCGACCCTCGCTTCGTCGAACAGTTCGTGCGCGGCACGTCACCGAATGAGATGTCTGAAGAGTTGGTCGCGTGTCTCGTCGATGAGAGCCTCGCGATACCAGCCAAGGTGTGGAGAGAGTCGTTCTTGGGTCTGCTGCAGGCGGAACGACCGGAGGCGCTTGAGAACATCCACGTCCCGACGCTGCTCCTGTCCGGTAGTAGCGACACATTCGTCCGCGATGACCAGCAGGTCCTGCTCGATCGGATCCCAGACGCCGAGCTCGTCGTCTACGACGGAGTCGGTCACGGCCCTCATCTCGCTCACCCGGACCGCGTGGCGGCGGATCTGGCTTCGTTCATGCACGGGCACCGAGCGTCGGCAGCGGCTCAATGAACGACCCGCCGATTACGACGTGATGTTCACACTTCCTCGAACGTCGAGCCGACACGCACCAGAGTCGATGTCCGCTCGTCGGCTGAGCGGGCGTGCGTTCGTAGAAGGAAAGCAGGCCGCGCATGTCGGGGAGCACCACGAACCCTGTGCTGCTTCCGAATGCGGAGTCTCCTGATGTCTCCCTAAGGGGGTGCGGGCGCAAATCGGTGTGTTTGCCCCAATCAGGTTCTTCGGCACGCGAGCGTGCCGAGGCTCAGTCCTCGCCTGGCTGGCTCCTGGCTCAATTCCACTGAGCAGTGCAGATGCTGCACTGCTCAGTGGTCATCGGCAAGCGGGGCCTGTTAGCGGCCGAGGCCGGCCTTGTCGACCTGTCGGTGGAAATGCATCCCTGCCAGTCCACCGATCACCGCTCCTACAAGACTTACAAGTGCCACAGCGACCAGGGCGATGATGCCGCCGATGCTTACATCCCCTTCGTTGACGGGGATCCGCGGGAAGCTGTTCAACGTCGCGAGGACGTTGTATTTGCTTCCGCCTAGTGCTCCTAGGACGGCGACGACCACGGCAATGACAACGGCCCACAGCCACACAGCGATCCCTTGCTTAATGCCGTTGAAACGCGCCATTCGTCCAGCCACGTAACCACCGCAGTAGTAGGCGAGGAACACGATTACGAGCAGTGCGATCCCACCAACTATGCCGACCGTCTGCGCGTCGGTGCTCGGGCTGACCTTTGTCGCGGCCGCACTAGCAACGGTATCGGTTGCGACGCCGACAGCCGCACCTGCTGCGGCAATGAGAGCTATCAACATCACGGTCACACCGGTGGCGGCTAGCCAGCCGAAGAACGCCGATCCGACCTTGGTACCGCCGTACTCCTCCCTCTCTTGCGCCACGACGTCTTTACGGCGCGGCATGCCGCTCGACGACGGGGTGACAGCTGAGTCGGAGTGATTTTGTCTTGATTCTGTGGAACTTGTACTCATGCGCTTCCTTCGTGAAACTTGAGGGACTTCAGACTTCGCTTAGCCATACTGTGCCGCAGCATCGATCAGTCTGGGTATCGCAAACTTATGCAGATCAACAGGGCAAGCTGCGTCGTTACGCGCGGTGGGTTCTGGTGCGACGCTCGCTGTGGGTTGTTGTCCCGCCAGTCGCCGTGGACATTCAGGAGGGGCTGGCGATCCTGCCTCACCGAACCCCGGAGGGCAGTTCCCCCACCCTCGGCGATCCAGCTTCTCTTGCGCCCTCACATCGGCAGTTCAGCGCCCTGTCCGCGGCATGGTCGGTTGTTGATCCGAGCCGTCGGGCGATGCTTTCGGTCTGGCCTAGCGATTCGCATCGTTGTCGAGCCAGCGGCCGGCGACGAGACTCAGGAAATGGGGCTGCCGGTGGAAGCCCAACCCGGTATAGAAGTGCTCGGCGTCGTCGGTTTGCAGTCCGATGTGCTGGCCGGGCACCGCCTCCTTTAGACGACTAACCATGGCGCTAGCGATGCCGCGCCTCCGCACGGATGAGTGCGTCCACACATCAAGGAGGTAGGCGTTGCAAACGCCGTCGGACAACATTCGGGCCATACCCACCAACCTGGCGTCCCACCAGACGAGCGCCACGTGCGATGACTGCTCGAAGGACAGTCGCAGCGCAGCCGGCGACCTGCCGTTGTCGAAGTTGTCGGAAGCCAGATCAGCCCTGGCTTGAGCCCAGTCGACTCGATCGACATTGTCGCGGACGACCCAGGTGTCGTCGTTTGGCGTCACGCCGCCATCATGTCGTCCGGGCATGAAGGACGCACGCGTTTATCGGCACGGCGTTGCGCGCGCTCATCAGCTACTTGTTTCATTGACCCATGACCGGAGCCTGGCGAGGCTTGGTGGAGGCGCCCGGGCTGTCGCTCTCACATCGGCTGCCCTCGACTCGTCGTGTGGCTCTCATTTGGCCTGCGCAGCCCGGGCGTCACCCAGAGCGGGGAGAGGCTCAAGAGGGGTTTGCTCAGCTCGAAGTAGCGCTGCCCTCCCGGCTCGCCAACCACATCGGGATCGAGGGTCGGGAGGCAACCGTGGAGCAGGAGTGCAAGCGGGTCGTGATCGGGATA
>JBBSHN010000174.1:0-4156 GCA_038252945.1 Propionibacteriales bacterium
CAGCGAGAGAGGGCCGGCATGAGTGACACCACAATGCCCAAGACCGTGCGCGTCAGCCGTGACCAGGTCTCAGCGGCCCGAGCGCTGATCCGCCTGCGCGGGGGAGTGGACAAGGTGGACCCCGTCATCGCCAAGGTCGCCACCGCCCGGCCGGGTAAGACCGCCAAGCACACCAAGGCATCCTGAGCCGCCGAGGCTGATCGACCGCCCGTACGGGGATCGTGTTGGGACGCTCTTGACAGCGTGCTCAGACGGCTCGCTGAGCGTCGGTCTGTCCGGCAACAGGTTGACGAATGTGCCGAACAGCTCTGGCGCCGGATCATCGAGACCAACGGCACCCAGCGGATCGCTGACGTGGCCGCCGAGCTTGGGTACAGCCGCCGGCACCTGCGCACTCGATTCACCCGGGAGTATGGCATCTCGCCTAAGCAGGCGGCGGATTGTCCGGTTCGAGCGCTCTAGTGACCTGGTCGCGAAGGTGGGCCGGCAGCGAATCCAGGACACCCCGCGGCACCGACTCCCACGTTGGCTGAGATCGCAAGCCGGTGCGGCTACTACGACCAGGCGCACCTGGCTCGGGATTGGGTCGACCTGGCCGGCTGCCCACCGTCGGGTTGGCTGGCCTCCGAAGAACTCCCCTTTCGTCCAAGACGGCAGCAGCAAACAAGGGCCAGACTCCTAACATGGACATGATCATGAAGCCGAGCCTGTGGCCAAGCCTCGGATACAAGGACGCCGCTGCCGCTGTGAGTTTCCTGGTCGAAGCATTCGGATTCGACGAAGTCGCACGCCACCCAGGAACCGAACCCGGCCTGATCAACAAGAAGAGTCCTGCGCTGGGAGGACGGCAGCATCATCACCGTTCACAGCGCCGAACCCGACATTGTTGGCTTCGCCGACTATGGCCGACACTCTCCAATCGGGATCTACCTATACACGGCCGATCCGGACGCACTGTACGACCGCGCCGTTGCCGCAGGCGCGCCCAACCGGCCGGTGGCCCGACGACTCTCCGCACTCGCGACGCGACAGTCATCGATCCCGAGGGTTTCGCTTGGAGCTTCGGCACCTACAGGGCGACTAACGCCCTCAAGCCGGCAACCCGGACAGCCCGAGGGCCGCAATCCCCCCCTGCCCGGATGCCGTTCCGCTTCCGGGACCCGAGTACCCAGCGGGTCGCCGACGAACACTACAGCACGGTCGACCTCTTCGAAGCCGAGATGGCTCGCCAACCGGCCCCGTGCAGGACTTGGTTATGCCGGGCGGACCTCAATATCCATAGGCGACAAACGCACCCCAATCCTGCACGGCTGCGTATGGCCCCCTCTCATCTGTGAGTGCGGTTGCTCGAGGTAAGCCGCGGCTGCGGAGCGTGGCCGCGAGCTCTGGATGCCCGTTGAGATAAGTGTTGCGGTCGCTGTCGGTCAGACCGCGCAGCCACTGTCGCGCTCGACGTAGTGCAGCCTGAGGTCGCTGATCCTGTGGTCGGGTACCACCGTCCTGATTTAGCAACTCGTAGAAGCGAGCCATGAGGAGCGCCGTCGACTCATCGTCGACAGGCCACAGGCTCACAACAGCGCAGGCAGCGCCTGCTTCGAGAAGTCCGGTCGCGAGTCCGACGTGCTCATCCGGGCTTGCGATGGCATCGTAATGGCCGGACTGGCACGCACTAGCGGTCGCCACCCGCGCTTGAAGGGAGATCTGGTCGACCAGTGTCGGGACTGTTAGTCGGACTCCTTGAGCGAGCACCAGGTAGCTTCCATCTGGGTCGGTCAGCTCGTTACTGCCATGGCAGGCTAGGTGCAGATGGGATGCGGCCGGAGCGTTCTCAATTAGCCAATTCAGCGTCGCGTTGTCGCCGCTCTCAAGCCGCGTAGAATGCCAACCTGGTCGCGACGCGACGGTTGCGGCCTCACCGCGGGCACCATCGAGGTCATTCGTGGGATCGGCGACGCCGACGAAGACAGGTCGGATCGGCCGGGCGGCTCGACGGCGGCTCGCGGCGTACGTGCTCAGGGAGGGCGCCAAGTGCAGCTCTCCGAGGTCGTCGAGAGTCGCGGGCTCGTCGGTGGCTGGGAGGGCCAGTATTGGCAGTAGCGGTGTGATGCCAGTTAGAATGAGGACCGAAGGATTCGCCGGGTCGCGAGTGACTCGGTTGCCGATGGTTCTGACCAGAGGCGCAAGGAACCGACCTATTCGGGTTAGAGTCTGGTCGAAGACTTCCCGATTTCCGGCGAGTTGCGCAGGCAATAAGCCGGGTTCTCCGGTGTCGGTGTCGACAGTCAGCAAATGCGCAATGTCGCGACTGGTGATATCGACCTCGGCGCTGTGGTAAGAGGGATCGCCGTTCAGGGGATCCGCTTCCAGCGACAATACGTACGTGCCCATGGGTGCAGACACGACATAAATGGCCTGACGAACACCAGCCGCAGCGAGAGCCTCGGACGCGGTCGGCGGGTGCAGGAAAGTCTGGAATCCGCCAGTGTCGCGGATTTCTGCGATAATACGGTTAAGTCTCGCCGCCGCCCGGACTGCGGGTGCGTCCTCCGCCGCGGACATAGACGGCGGCTGGTACATGGTCGCACGATATGCAGCAAGCGCGCCTCGGTAATGTGCGGCGAGATCCGGTCGCGCCTGTTCCAAGGCAACAAGGTCGGCTGTATCCAGCCGAGATACTGCATCGAGCACCCTGGTCCTCGCCCGTTCCAGAACCTGGACGGCCGCCTGAACGCGGCCCGTTCGTGCGAAAGTGACCGCGGCCCACCTGGCGAGACGCGGATGCTCGGCAAGAACCCGGCGGCGGGATTCGCTCGTATCCTGGGCCATATAGAGGGCATCAAACGCGTCCAGCATTCGTTCGTAGAGCTTGGCGAGCGGTTCCCAGGCGCGAGCATTGAAGTACTCCTCAGCGAGTTGCGCCGCGCCGGGGAGCATCCTCGGCGCGTGCGCAGTGTCAGCGAAGGCATCGACACTTCGCTGCCACGCATCCATGGCGGCGGCCGAGGCCGATCCCTCGGCCGCAGCATGCGAGTCGCCGAGCACGCCCAGTGCCCAGCCCACCAAAGCTGAGGCCGAGTCTCCAAGCGCTTGTGCCCGCCGGACCGCTGCTCTCGCGACGGCGACAGCCTCCTGAGCGGGCCGAACGCCACTCCTTCGCAGAGCTATCGCGAGATTCACCTGAGCGAAAATGCGCATCCGTGTCAGGTCGGATTTTCGAAGCCTGCTCGTCACCGATCGGTACAGGTCGACCGCTCGGCCCAAATCGTCAGCGCGTCCTCGTTGCTGATAGGCGTGACCGAGATTGACCGCAGAGTATGCCCAGTCCTCCACGCTCTTCTCGGGCGAGCGACGATTGAGCCCGCGTTGTATCCATTCGAGCGCCTCATCGAGGTCCACTGCCGTTGGTCCTCCCGGCCGGTTGGTCAGCGCGAGACCAAGGTTAGTTTCATAGACCGCTAGGTCGGTCTCCGGAATCCCGTCGGTGGCGATAAGCTCTCTAAGAAGAGAGATGCCTCGGGCCCAGTTATTGACCACGTCACCAGCTGTCCGACGACCAAGGGCCGCTGCCAGATTCCCAGTCGCGATCACCCAAACCGCGTCGTGGGACTGCGAAGTCTGGCGGACCTCCTCGAGCAGCCCTATTGCGCGTGCATCGGATGTCCATTCGTCCGAAGTGCAAAGAAGTTGCGCGGCGAGTTCGTTGGCCGCCAATCGACGTTCCTCGCCTATGAGTCCAGAGCGCGGGTCGTCAAGCATGTGACCGAGCGTACGGCCAGCGCATTCCTACCGCAGCAGAGCGACACCGCTGGGTCAATGGTCTGACACCACCGTAGCGGCGCGTCTGTCGTGTAAGTCCAACCACCACCGGGCACTATCCACAGCGGTCCCACGCTGAATGCCTTACGAGGCAGCGGGTGCCCGGATACCCAGCCCGCGATTAAGCCCGGTGAAGGTGGGACAACCCGCAACGCCCGAGGACACCAAATCCGCGCCGTTGCTACGACGCGTCCAAGCAGGCTCGATCGCCCGGTCTAGCTCCAATACCGTTCAATTAGATCACCAAGGCGTGGTCGGGTGTTCGATTCGGTTGCGGCCAGTCGCGGTGCCGGGCGCGTTTGACATGCCACTTGGCGTACTTGCGTTTCACCACGCGAGG
>JBBSHN010000175.1:0-3911 GCA_038252945.1 Propionibacteriales bacterium
AGTCCATGGTGCTCGACGACTCCGAAGACGGCCCCGACGCAGGCTCTGCCACCGGCGAGGCCCATCACCGTTGTCGTACCACGTCGCCCGCCGACCACACCGACCCTGCCGCGACCGCGTAGGACGTGGCGACCAACACGTCCTCACCGCCCTGCGTCTCCAGCTCCACTTTCTCTATCACCGTGTGCTGCATACCCAGCACCGATCGCCATACCTTGACAGCACGCAACGCCGTCCCTTCGTGACTGGCAACTTGGCGCTGGATAGCAAGAACCCTGTCGGGAGACGGCGTTGCGTCACTAAACGATCACGCTAAAGCGACCACGGGAACGACAGAAGAGCCGAAATGGTTACGGCCTGAACTGATTCCGCTCCATATCGTGACACTCGCATACGCCGTAACGCTATCGACACTGGGTCCGATTGTTTCAGTAGAGCCACACGAATTGGTGGGCCCGTCGAATGAGCTGATGATGTCACTTTGGGTCACCTTTCTTTATGGCGGCGTGAAGATTGGGCGATGAATCATGGGTCTTGAGCGTGGCCACATGAGTGCGAAGTCCGATTTCAACGAGTCGGTCGAGGGCGAGGGCCTGATCGTGGTCTGGAGGGACGAGGAGCTGTTGAACGCGCTCGGCAGGATGAGCAAGGACGTCGATCGCGTCCCGGTCCCCTTCGATGTGTCAGCCGATCGGCAGCTTGTCCAGCTGCTGCTGGCCTGGAAGGTGAGCTCCGAGCCGTTCCGCGACGGTGTCCGCGCCATGATCTGTACTTCTGATGGCCGGCGATCTACCGAGAACGCGCACCGTGACCGAGCTGACGGCGAGCGGATCGGCAGGTGCGCAGCCTGGGCCAGAGGAGAGCTCCCTCGAACTACGCCCAGGCGCCTTCTGCTGGCAGACCACCTTGAGATCGAGCGGGCGAGCCAGCACCAAGGATGCGACCCGAACAGCCGACGGACCATGCAGATCGTCAAGTTGACCAGAGAACGGGGGCTTGGCCGATGAGTGGGATGACCGCGCTCAGTGATGGTGCCGGCACCAGCGCCCGGCCCGAACAGCCCGACGACAACCGGGATGTCTGTTCTCCGGGAAGCAGGAGTGTGGCCCCCGCAGGACTCGCCGAGGCGACGCAGTCGCGTCCGGCCGGTCGGGGTGTGACCGCAGCGACGCTGAACGACCTCGTCGCACGAGCTGTCCACGGAGACCAGCTAGCCACCCAGGAGCTGCTGGCGACCGTGCGGGCGATGGTTCTGCCGTACTGCCGGGCCCGGTTGGGCAGCCAACACCGTGTGATCGGCTCAGCCGAGGATGTGGCACAGGACGTCTGCTTGGCCGTGCTCACCGCGCTGACCCACTACCAGGTCAGAGGGCTGTCGTTCAAAGCGTTCGTCTACGGCATCGCCGCCCATAAGGTGACCGATGCTTTCCGGGCGGCCGCGCGGGACCGGTCCGACCCGACGGCAGAAGTCGACGACACCGCGGTGGCCCACGACGGCCCCGAGGAGCGGATGCTACAAGCTGAGCAGTCCGAGCGGCTTGGCCGGCTGCTCGGCGTGCTGACCGACCGAGAGCGCGAGACTCTGCTGCTGCGCGTTGCGATCGGGCTCAGCGCCGCGGAAACCGCCCAGGTAGTCCGCTCCACCCCCGGCGCGGTTCGGGTGCTTCAGCACCGTGCGCTGGCCCGTCTGCGTGTTGCACTGGCGCCAGCTACAGGCTGAGCCACCCTGACAGCCAGCGGCCGGCCCCCTTGCGGACCTCAGCAGTGGCGAACTCCGGCAGCACGCCTTTGTCGATGATCTCCCAAAAACTGTGCGATCCTCGCATAACCTAAGCACCACCGCGATCCCTCACGTTTCCCCGCTCCACAGTCCCTGCTTGCAGCAGGCCCAGGTCCGACGCGATCGACACGGCGTGGGCGCGGTGTCGGGCCTTGAGCTTCGCAAGCAGGCGGGCGATATGCGCTTCGACGGTCTTGGGGGATACCGACATCTCACGACCGATCGCCTTTGTCGGCAAGCCCCTGACCAACGCTCTGAGCACCTCGGCTTCCCGTGGCGTTAGGCGGGGCGCCTCGGCATCCGGCGCCATCGGCGAGTTCCGGGCGTCGTCCGCTGTTCGACCCTGCGACGAGCGCCACTGCTGCAGAACAGCTGCCGCAACCGCGGGATGCAGAGCCGCGTTTCCGGCGGCGACAGTTCGCGTGGCCTCGACCACGTCGATGGGGCCGGCGTCCTGGACGAACAGGCATCCCGAGGCACCTGCGAACAACAGCCTGGCCGCAGACTCCGCCGCTTGCGCGTCGCAGACAACGAGCACCCGCGCTCCGATCAGCAGGACGTCGGCAATCGCGTCGGCCATGAAGCCGTCGAGAAACGACGTTCCCGCGAGCACGACGTGCGGTTTGTCGCGCCGGCAACAGGCACGGAGCTCGTCCAACGATGCCACCGTTGCGGCGACCTCGACATCGGCGACATCGCTGAACACGCCGACAAGAACGCTCCGTAGCAGCGTCGACGGATCGGCGATGACGACCCTCATCCGGTGCGCCGGTGACGCCTTCGGCCCGCAGTGCCCAGTAATCCGGAGTCAACCGCCATCGCCACGGCGTGAGCCTGACTCTGAACTCCCAGCTTCCCGAAGATTCGCTGCTTGTGGTTCTCGACCGACTTCCGCGTGATCCGAGCGAGCTCGCGACCTGCGCAGTAGCCAAGCCGTTGGCAATGCCCTGCATGACCTGAACCTCGCGCGGGGTCAGCAAAGATCGCGAGGTGAACACCTCGGGTGGAACCGGTGGGTCGCATTCCGGTCGGGGCGTGCCTCGCAGGCTGTCGACGAGCGCCCTGGCCGAGTCTGTGTCGTTGAACTGTACGACCCGGGAGCGACCGTCCAGGTGATCCTCGTCGGCGCTCAGGAGAACATCGAAGTCTCCGCGGATCGCAGAGAGCTCCGCGGCCCGCGCGACAGCCGCCACCACCTCGATTCCCGGCTCGGCGTAGAGCAGGCAGACCAGGACCTCCCGCACCAAGCGGCGATGATCCTGCACGACGACCCGTACAGTGCTGCCCATAATGCCCAGGCCCCTAGCTTTCCGCGTACGCGGGAGGTGACCTCGTAACACTCGGTACTACAGGGGCGAGTGTTACGTCCGGCGGTTCACAGCTCGGGACGTTGAGTGGCGTCCACTGAGCAGAGTGGTGTATGGCAGGCCCTGGTGATGGTCGTAGCGTAGACGCTTGAGGGCGCGTGATTCTTCTGAAGACCTCTCACAGTGCTTCTGAAGGAGACCCACGCGATGACAGCACCATCGAGTATCGACCCTGCCCGGTTGCTGACCGAGCAGCTGGCGTCCGCGTCGCCAGATCTGCTGCGTTCGATGTTGACCGCATTTATCAACACGCTGATGTCGGCGGAGGTCGACGGGCTTTGCGGCGCTTCCTACAGGCGGTCCAGCCCCGAACGGACCAACGTGCGCAACGGCTACCGGCATCGTGAGTTCGATACCCGCGCCGGCACGCTGGATGTCGCGATTCCGAAGCTGCGCGAGGGCAGTACTACCCGGACTGGCTGCTACCAACAACGCATCATGGCCCACGTCGCAGTCACCCGACCGCGAGGACAAGCGTGTCGACGGCACGTGAAAACTGACCCCCGCGCGGCATCCGAATTTTGACCCCCTGCGCCGCGATCCTGGCTCGCACCGAGCTGGGGAGGACGAAGGGGTGTATCGCGTGGAGGACTGGGCTGAGATCCGCCGGTTGCATCGGGCGGTGGAGATGCCGATCAAGGTGATCGCGCGGGTGATGGGGTGTTCTAAGAACACCGTGAAGAGCGCGCTGGCTTCGGAGGGGCCGCCGCGGTATGAGCGGGTGGGTTCGGGGTCGATCGTGGATGAGGTCGAGCCGCGGATCC
>JBBSHN010000176.1:0-3824 GCA_038252945.1 Propionibacteriales bacterium
AGCCCTCAGATGCGCCCGGTCCCGGTGCTGACCGACGATGACCCGGCGCGACTGCTCAAGGCGTGCGCCGGCAAGTCGTTCGAGGGCCGGCGAGACGAGGCGATGCTCCGGGTGCTGCTCGACTGTGGCGTCCGCGTCTCAAAGTTGTGCGGGCTCACCGTCGAAGGGCTCGACCTCGACTCGGGAATGGCGCTGGTGCGAGGGAAAGGCAACAAGGTCCGTCCGGTCTACTTCAGCGCTCGCACGGCCCGTTCGATCGACCGCTACGTCAGGACGCGTCGCGCGCACCGCTGGACCCATCTCGGCAACCTGTTCCTGTCCCAACGCGGCGCCATGACCCCGGACGGCGTACGCGAACGGCTCAAGGTCAGGGGAGCACAGGCCGGGATCGAGGATCTCCACCCGCACAGATTCCGCCACACGTTCGCCCACGACTACCTCATGGCCGGCGGCCAGGAACGCGATCTCAAGCGCCTCGCCGGATGGTCGTCAGATGTCATGCTCGAGCGGTACGGAGCATCGGCGGCAGACGCGCGGGCCAAGGCCGCGGCGCAGCGGATGAAGCGAGGAGACCGGGTATGAACCCGCTCGCGGTGATCCGCTGCCCGATCCGCGGGCACCGACGACGACACACCGCCGCTCACCGCGGGCTCGCCGCTGGCGGCTCAGAGGGCGGTCTGATGGCGGTAGCGGGCTGGGAGCGGCCCGACATGCTGCTCAGGTACACCAGAGCTCAGGCGTCCGCTCGGGCGGCTGACGAGGCCAGCAAGCTCAACCTGGGGGACCGGTGACCGCGAATGACTTCGACGGGTACGCGTACGAGCGGGAACAAGGGCTCAGGTTCAATGCCGCGGCCGAGACCTTGCGCGCCCTGCCCGAGTTTCAAGTCGCACTTGACCGGTGGGGCAGGGGGCCGGCAGTCCTGCTGGTGTGTTCGAAGGGCCATCCGCTCATCCCGGTCATGGCCTATCTCGGTAGAGACGATCGCATGGAGATAGGCCCACTCCCCGACCACACTGCGAGGCGTACAGGCGCAGTCACGTTCTACGCCGAGCCCTGGCGGCAAGGTAGCCGCGTTTGCCTGCCGCCGGGTTGTCCAAAGCTGATCGAGGCTGTCGGCACATGTGAGCATCACGGTGGAACCAACTGCGAGCAGAGGGAGCAGCTCGCCCGGCTGGACGCTACCCGCCCAGTGTGGGGTCCCCGCGTCCACGACCCCGCCCGTGCCGCGTGCACGCACATCCTGACGGCGCTGGAGGCCGGCGACGGCACCCCGAAGACCTGCCCGCGACG
This sequence comes from Propionibacteriales bacterium, assembly GCA_038252945.1. Classification (GTDB taxonomy): domain Bacteria; phylum Actinomycetota; class Actinomycetes; order Propionibacteriales; family Nocardioidaceae; genus JAUJOE01. Next base: position 1,294 of record JBBSHN010000176.1, read on the forward strand.
ATCGCTGGCTGGACGGCCGGCGCCGCCGCTGAGCAGACCGCCGACCGGGCGATTGCGATGGCGCGGGAGACCCTCACGCAGGCGATGACGGAGGCGGTGCGCTCCAACCGCGACGCGCTCCAACCGCGACGCGCTCTACGGCTCGCTGCACCGGCAACTTGCGGACACCATCACCGAGGCCGGGGGGTCGGGGAAGATGAGATTTGTTGAGATCCGCATTGGATGCCGTCGGGCAGTTGAACGTAGTACTTTGTGGTGCTGCCATCGGGTAGTTCGACCTCCCAGCTCGAGCCGCCGAGTTCGTCTGTCAGATAGAAGTCCTTGGCACCGGGGGGAGGGTTCTGCATTAGTTGAAGTACCTCAGCGGTGTTCGGGTAGTCGATGGTGAGGCTAAATCCTGTGCGTAGGGATCCTCCTTTAAGATTGCGTTTCCAAGCGTGGTGAGATAGCGCAGCAGCTCATCCTCGCGCATCTTCGCCTGTAAGGGTTCATACCAGGCATCGAACTCCTCCCGACCGACGCTGTGGCGCAGGTTCTGGAGCACGAACGTGACTGAACGGCCGAACACCACGAGATTCCGTAGCCCAGACATGCGGCGGCGTGGATCAGGGCCAGTCAAGTCGGAGCGCCCCAATCGGGCCGTGTCCAAAGTGAGCGCGGCGTCGCGGAGGACTTCATTGGTGCTTCGCTCAGGCACGTTCACCCGCCATGTCAGCGGTCATGGCTGACGGTAACGCACCTTCTCGGAGGTGGTGCTCGCGACGTCCCCCGCATACCTCGCCCGTGGAGAGCCGCTCTCTTTCTCGTGCCCCTGGAGCACAGGAATTGGCGACTCGTCGCTCGAGTAGCGCGGTCGGTGGAGGATCCGACGGGCTCACCGCTCGCGCACCTCGTCAGCTAGCACCCACCTGACGAACGTGATGCCGTCGATGCCCGGGATCTCAGGTGTCCACTTCTGGACACCTGAGACGTTTTCGGCAACCTGGGATTTGCTCGCTCCGACAACCGGCGCGATCGCGAGTGCTCATGCTCAGCGCCGAAAGTTCGGCGGCTGGTGCGGGTTGGCTCATACGCGGCATCCTTTCGGCCCTTCCACCGATCCGCTGGGCCCGTCGGTAGCCTCCTGTGATGCGCCGCACGCTACCGACGGACCCGGTGACCTTGGAAGAGGCAGCCGCGATCCTGAGCTGCACGCCATCATCGGTTCGTCGCCGTGTCGCTGAGGGGCGACTCTGCAGACGCAGGAAAAGTACAAGCATCAGGCGCTGTCGCGTGCCGACGTGGAGGCCCTCGCCGCGGAAACCTACAACTGGCGGCGTCACGTTGGTGATCCTGACTCGTACTGGGTAACCAGCGGCGACGCGGCTCCGGTGTTGGGGGTGAACCGGGCTCGGCTCGGGCAGCTTGCACGGGCGGAGCGAATACCGTTTGTGTGGCATCAGGACCAGGGTGCGGCTGTACCGGCGTGCTCAGCTCGAAGTGGTAGGCAACGCGCGGCGTCTCCGCTTCGAAGGTGCTCCTGCCTCTTGAATGGTGATGGAGCCCCGACAGGTTGGCCGAGGCTCCATCTGGGTCAAGGGTGTAGGCCACAGCTGGACGCTACGGGGGCCAGGTGCTCGGGAGTCACCCCGCCTGCCGCGCCGCGCCATGCCGAGTAGTGCCCCCCTTGCCTCACTGCGAGCGTAGGTCAGCTTGTCGGCTGAGTCCAGCGGGAACGACACGACCCGCCCACCCTGGGATCGTCGGGTGCAACCAGATGGAGCCCCGACCTGTTCGAGGTCGGGGCTCCGCTAGGCCAAGGCCAATCGCAGCTAGGGCGCTACCCGGGGCACCGTGGATGGAGGGGCACCGTGCCTGCCGACGCGCCATGCCGAGTCATGCCCCCCAGACGAATCTTGACAACTGTCGCAGTTCGGTCGATGGTGCTCGTCGAGACCGTTCGTGCGAGCCAAAGGGGCTGCATACCGCCAGCAGCTGTGGCTACGGGAGATCCACGGTAGGCAGGGACGCCCGGGACGTCTCGTCTCCGACGGTGAGTGGTTGACAACTCAGCGTCTCATCGCCAACCGCTCCAGGACCCCTGCAAGCGTTACTGGGGCGTTTGGATTCAGGAGGGCTGCCGGGAGCATCACCGGTGTCTCGGCGTCTGACCTGCCGGGCATCGACCCAGATCGCCCGCGCAGGATATGCATGGCCGAGTGAGTTGAGGCGGACGAGGGCAAGCAGCGCGTGTGGCGCCTCGCGCCATCCCTCCAGCTGGGCCCTGCACCAGCCGCCGTCTTCGAACACCTCGACCAGGTGAGGCGGTCGAACAGACCGATAGCCGCTGACCTGACCCGGTACGGCGATGCCGTCGTCCTCTGTGGAGTTTAAACGAAGCCACCATCAGGCTACTTGCGACACGGGCGACAAGGGTCCGGCTGTTACCGGCGCCCGCAGCTCAAGGGTCCACAACGCACGGCAGACACGCTTTCCGGACGCCCCCGAGGCGGATGCCATCTGACTCGTCCCTGGACGGACGACGGAGCCCC
>JBBSHN010000177.1:0-3789 GCA_038252945.1 Propionibacteriales bacterium
ATGCCGCTCCTGTTTGAGTCCAGGAGGATGAGCACCATGCCGAAGAAGATTGATGAAGGGCTCAAGGCTCGAGCTGTTCGACTGGTCGATGACCACCAGGGCGAGTACTCCTCGCTCACGGCTGCTGCGGCGGTCGTGGCCAAGCAGCTCGGTGTGGGTAAGGAGTCCGTGCGTCGCTGGGTGATCCAGTCCCAGGTCGACGGCGGCCAGCGCCAGGGTGCAACGAGTGAGGAGATCGCCGTGATCAAGGCGCTCAAGGCGAAGGTCCGTCGCCTCGAGGAAGACAACGCGATCTTGCAGTCCGCGACGGTTTTCTTCGCCGGGGAACTCGACCCCCGCAACCGCTGATCATGGGTTTCATCGACACCATGAGAGCCGAGGGACACGCGGTCGAGTCGATCTGTCGGGTGCTGCGGGCGAGTCGTCGCTGCACGGACCGTGTCCGATGCGTACGTCGTCGACGCCGTGCGCGACATCGCCTGGACGACCAAGGTCGATGCCGACGGCGTCCTGGTGCGCAAGCTGAGCCCCGAGGTCTATACGGACGTCGGAAGATGACCGCCTACCTGCGCCGTACCGCGTTGCCCGAGGTGTCCGCCGGCTCAGTCGACCGCGCGATGCGGACCCTGGGGGGCACTGTTGCGTTGACCGATCGGGTCAAGCGCGACACTGATCCGATGATCTCGTCTTCGACCTCCGTGTTCGCTGGTTTCCGGTGGCACTGTTGCATTGAGCAGACGCGCCGGGCTGGCACAGCAAACCTTCCTGCAGGCTGCCTCGCGACGAGTCTCGAAGGGGCCATTAGAGCGTCGAAGTCGATACAACGGGACGCCCTGGGCGAGGCTCAGCGCCGCTGGGCCGCAAGATTTGCGGCGAGACGTTCGCGGGATCGCTCAATGCAACAGTGCCCTCCCAAGTGATGCGAGAGCCGCTGGCTCAGCCACCGCTCCACGCCGCTGGCCGGCACGGCCACCACCTCAGGCGCGAAGGCATCCACAGCTGAGCTCGCCAGCAGCCCCGCGAGCGCCTCCACGAGCAAATCTGCACGCTCGGACCGGTGCAAATGCAGCACGCTCACCACCCGCCGGCAAGGGAACCGGGGCATCGGAGAAGCGACATCAACGCGACCCTACCGCCGCTTCCTCGAGCCATCGGGCACTCCTCCTTCACCCGTCCAGGTGTGAAATGCATCGACCACTAAGTGCTCCGCCCTGACGTCCGTGGACGACTCGGCTGGGCTGGTTCACGCAGGTTGCGGCCAGGTCTCGCGGTTGATCACGGTCTTCTCCTGCACGGAGTCGCTGTCCCCCTTCGGGCCCATCGCCCAGTAGTTGTGCTCGCCGACGACTAGGTAGTGGTTGTGGTGTACGGCGCTCGCCGGCGGAGGCGGCCAGGGATGAACTGTGCCCTCGTCGAGGATGTACTGGCAGAACGCCTCGAAGGTCGGCGCCGTCTCCGGGCGCCAGTCCTTGACGGTGTACTCGTGCGGCCAGTCCGGCATCGTCTTGGCGAACTGCCACCGAGCCTCCGCGATGAAGGTCACGGCGGCTGACACATCGAAGATCACAGCGGTAGCTGGAGGGCCCGCTTCAGGCATCTGGGTCGTTGCGGCCGCGTTTGCGATTGCGTTCGTGGTAGGAGGCGCGGCTCATCTTGGACATCAGGTTCGTGTCCTCCCAGGTGGCGCGCTCGCGCATGGCGTCGACGTCGGACCGCTCCTTCTGCAGATCGACGACCAGCTCGGGCGGCGCCGCCGACAGGGCTTGGCCGATCTTGTCCGATGCCTCGTCGAAGAACCCCGCCGACGCCACCCGGTCGCCATGCTCGAGCGCCTCCGAAGCGCGGCGTTTCGCCTGTTGTGCCTCCTGGAAAAGCACCTCGGTTCGCACCGTCGGGTCGACGACGCGGCCCTTAGCCTCGTCGCCTGGCACCACGTTCACCTGCACCGGCACAGTCACGACCTGTTCCACCAGACCAGGCAGCTCGACGTACCGAAGATCCAGGCTGGCGACCTGGGCCAGCCCGAGACCGGCCATCGCCGGGATGCCGAACCGCAGTAGCAGCCTGCGCTCCTCGCCCGAGTACAAATCCCCCAGCTCGACCAGCACCTTCCCGTCGCCGATCTGCTGCGACGGCAAATCGTTGTACACCTGCACCAGCCCCACGGCAGACTCCATCGTGATGAGCAGCGACACCGCCTGCACCGACTTGTCCAGCAACTCGGTCACCTCCGACGCGATGACCGCACCAGCCTTGTCGGGATTCTCCGCGAAGTGGTGGTTCCCCGACCCGCCCCCGGCCATCGCGACCAACGCGCTCTCGTCATAACCGAGCCCATAGCCGAGCGTGGACGTCACGATCCGCTCCCCCCCGGCGGACCTCGCGATCCCCTCAAGCTGAGCCGGGTCGGTCACACCCTGATTCGCGTGGCCGTCCGAGACCAGCAACAGAGTGCCGCCGTCCCCATCTGCGGCCCGCCTAAGCTCCTGCAGCCCACGGAGGTATCCACCGCCAAGGTCAGTCATCCCGCCCGCCTGCACCTGCCTCAGCAGCTGCACAACGTGCGGCTTGTCGGTCAGCGGCCCCGCCGGAACCACCACCTGCGCGGCGTCGTCAAACACGACGACACCAAAGTTGTCACGCTCGTCCAACCGAGCCACCAGCGCACACAACGCCTCGATCGCCCCGGCCAGCGCCGGCCCGGCCATCGAACCGCTGCGGTCCAACACCACCTGCAGAGTCGCCGGCGGCCGCTGCGACTCCCCCGAGACGCTTGGAGCCGCAAGGTCCACCATCACCGACACCTCATCGACGGACTCGACCGCGACGACATTCACATCAAGCAGCGCCGAAAACTTCAACCCAACTCCCCTTCTGTTGCCGCCCGAAGTGGCATCCCCGGTGACTCTGTCCTGTCTATCCGACGGCACCGACACTTCCCGCAAACGTCGATCCTGGACCTGACCGCCGCACTTCGCCAAGGCCTGCGGGCGGCCGGGATCACCCAGTCGCTGGGTGCACCTGCTTGGCGTTGGACAACGCCGCCGCCGGATCGTTCAACTCGACCCTCGAGTTCGAGCTGCTGCGTGAGCGCCGCTTCTCCAACATGGCCGAGGCCGGGCCGCGGTCGCGGCGTTCATCGAGGTACAACACCACTCGGCTGCACTCCAACCGTGGGCATGCTCATCCCCATCAACTACGAACGCGCACAACGCCAGGCCGTGGCATGAAGCGCGGTCGGCGGGTGTGGAACGCTGCTACCCAGGTCGTCCCTCCGGCCTCAAGGGCTGCTACGCGGTCGCTGCGCGACGGCCTTCGGCCGCCCCTGACCCCCCAGCATCTACCGCCCGGTGTGGACAGCAAAACCGGGACAGGCAGAGATTTCCCCGCCTACCGGCGGGCGGACCCGCCGACGCGGGAACCGCTAAGAGGACCCTTCACGGTTTCAGGGATTGCCATGCGATCAAACCGGTGACCAATGTGGATCGAGCGAGCCCCATCTGACCGACGCCAGCGGGGCTGTCACGATTGCTCACCGGCGGTCGCTGTTCTGCCGTTCGACCACGAGTCGAAGAGCCTTGCGCAGCAGCTTGGTCATCCGTCGCGCGTGAGCCCGCTCGTGCTCGCATACGTCGGCTACGTCGTCGGGGTCACCGGTCAAGCGTGCCTCGTCGCGGGCCTGCCGCCAGGAGAGTTCCTGCTCTTCGTTCCACCGGATCTGGTCCAGCAGCAGGTCACGGTCGTAGTCACAGATGTGTGCGGCGGTCGCGGGGTCGATCGAGCCGGGGC
>JBBSHN010000178.1:0-3765 GCA_038252945.1 Propionibacteriales bacterium
AAGGGCTTGTAGCCGAAATTCTCCCGTTCCGATCGGCGGGTTTGCGCCAGATAAGGTGACACGACCAGCCCTCACGCTGGCCGGCATGAGCTTCGCCGGCCCACGTCAGCCGGCGCCAGATGGTCGACGCGATGCTCTTCATCGCCCGGACCGGCTGCCAGTGGCGCTACCTCCCGGAGCGCTATGGCGCCTGGACCGCGGTCTGGGCCCAGTGGCGGCGCTGGCGGGCCAACGGTGTCTGGGAGCAGGCGATGACGAGGCTGACGGCAATCGTCCGGCTGCGCCATGATCGGGACCCGGCGCCCTCGATGGTTATGGTCGACGCCCAGACAGACCGGACCCGCGGCAGGGCTGTTGATGCTGAGTGTCGTGCTCGCGGCATGCGGCGGAGCCTCTGCGGCCCTATCACCCACCGGCACGGGTGGACATCCGTCCGCACCGGCGCCCGGGACTGCCTCGCTGGCCACACCCGCGGCAAGAGGGTCGACCGAGGTCCCCCGGTCCGTGTTCAGCTCGGCCGAAGAACTCCCCACCAAAATGGGCATGGTTTGCCCCGGGGCGGATCGCAGCGTCCCTTTTTCTAGGCGCTGCGGTGTGCTGCGGTGCCGGCAGCGATGCCCTGTTAGGATCTCTTCCCGAAAGGGAGTGCGTGAAAATGAGACGCGTAGCTTTCATTGCTCTGCTTGTCGCGGCCTGCGCCTCAGCACCGCATGAACTATCGCCCGCGCCGCAAACGATCGCAGTTGCTGCATCGCCTGCTGCCCGTACCCCTGACCTCACGCTACCGCCGACGCTCCATGCGGCGTCGCTGTCCCCGTCGCCTCAGGCGGTTGCCAGCCTAATAGCCATCGGCCAGGAGTGGCTCAGCGAGGCTTCCTTGGACATTACATTGGACGTGTTCACGGAAAGATGGAATTCAGCCTCGCAACCCGCTGATGTCTTCCACACCTGGAATGAGGAGGAGACGGTGGCGCATCTGGCAACCGCGTCCCATTTCTTGCCGCCGCATTATCAGAACACCTGGCAACTGGTTGCAAGAACACGTGACGATGGTGACATTGCCAATATCACGCTTATCTATAGCCCTGTGCACGACGATGCAGCCGCGGTAGGAAACTTCTTGCAGTATGGATACATGGTGGAGCTTGTTCAGGCCACCTTTGGTTTGGACTTCGAGCACGCTCGTCAGTTCGTCAACGAGATTGGTCCAGCTCATGCCGACAGCACCTCCTACAATGAATATCTCTCAGTGGATGGAGTTGTTGTCGACGGCCCCAACCGATATCGGCTCGGCACGAACAACGGGGAAAGTGTCTTTATCATCCGACGTAACGACTAGGTGTGGTTGTTGACCGCCACCGCTGCAGTGAGACCTTCAAGCGCGGTGTAGGAGCGCAGCGTCAGGTAAGCTCGCGCACGGCGCGCGTGCGACACGGGATGGTTCAGGATGCGACCGACTCCTCCTGAACGAGCAGCGTCCCGAGGGCGTGCCCGGCTGCCTCCAGCTCCGACAACGCCTCGATGGTGATCGGGTCGTTTGTGGCGATTTCGCGCCCTCCAACTCTTCCATACATCGGCAGACCAACTGCTATCGCCAGTACGTCATTGCCAGACGTCAGGCGCAGGCCGGTTTCCCTGCGGTACGCGAGTACCTCCCGTACGAGCGTTGCGATTCGCGGGTCCGTCAGCAGATGACCGGCGCCAGCCGCTTGAACCCGGAGCGGATAGAACGGGTTGTCCGACGGACTGAGCGTGATTCGCTGGAGTCCGAGCTCGTCGGCGCGGCGAGCGCACCAGTGCTCGTCATCGATGTAGCGAGCGATTTGATCCAAGCGTTTCTGGATTTGGGCGGCCGACGGATTCAATGTCGATGCCGATGCCACGAGTCCGGCCGAGGCTGGAGTAGCCACGACGACGCCCCAGTCCAGCCCGGGAACAAGGAACGGTTGCCAGTCGAAGAAGGTCGCTGGCGCCGCATTCCGCAACGCAAGGTAGATGAGACCGGCGGCGAGACCGGGTCCCGGACCGGACGCGAGTGCCGCCAATGCCTGAGCGCGATCCTCGTCCGCGAGCCGGGCGAGGTATCCCGCGGCTCTGTCAGTCCGCACGAAGGTGCCAAGGAGTGTCTCCAGCAGCTTCGCCATTCGATGCTCGGGGATCCACGCCTCCTGCTGGACCCAGATCTGCGTGAAAGCTGCGAGTAGGAGCTCGTAGTGTCGAACCGGGGCGAGGTCCGACAGCCAGCGGACGCGTGGGTCAGCGACGGCCAGCGACCATCGGTGAAGGACGTTGTAGGCGCGCACTGCGAGCCGTTTCTCGGTCGACCAGCGCTGACCTTCACGCTCCGACGTCTCGCGATCCAGTTCGCCTCCAGACAGGAGCCGTAGCACGTTTGGAGCCGGTACGCGTGCAAGCATCTGCTCGAGCAGCCAGGACAGTTCGTCCGCAAGGGGTGCCGTGCCAGATCGACGGAGGTAGCGATCCAATCGTGGGTCCTGGGCAAGCTGTTCGCGATGGAGCCGTTCCCAGAACGCCAGATCAACCTCGGGGTTCTGGACACGCAGGTCGGCGATCCGTTTAGTGATGGGGTGCTCATTGACATCGAACAATGCCGCCTGGTGGAGATCAGCAAGCAGCCGGCCGATTGGATGCTGCGCGTCGAGCTCATCGAGATCGGTGGGCCTATCAGTAGGGGTGGTTCGCTCGTTCAGAGCCTGGGCGAGCGCTTGAGCGTCCGCGAGCGGCACGCGATTGGAAACTGGTTCGTCGCCTCGCACCAACCACACGAGGGCCGTCCCATCCGGTTGCGGCCATTTCGCGTCTGTCCGGTCGCCGACGATGGACGCGGTCACGGAGCCATCAGTCAGCGCGAGACCGTTGGTGGCGGGCTTGGCAGTGACGAAGACAAATCCGCTCGCTTGTCGGACCGCCGCAACGAGGTGGACCGGAGTCTCGGTCCCCGTCTGGTCAGACTTGAACTGGAGCTCGAGGAGCAGGTCGTCGCTCGCCGCGCGCACCTCGTGGTCCGGTGGCACGAAGAGGGCCTGCGCTCGAGCAGCTGGCATCTCGACCAGAGAGCCGGCCTCGGCATTCGCATGGCCTCCATCCCTGACGGCGCGCAGCAACGCTGGTGCGGAGAGGTTCGCGGAACCCGAGAGGACCCGCGCCGTGCTCCCCTCGAAGATGGCGATCAACTTCGCATGAACGTAGTCGCGAGGCTCGTACAGACTGATCGTGACCTTCGCGTCAGTCGCTCGGAGCACGGATTGCACGCGTTTACCGTCAACGCTCGTCTCGCGGCCGAGGAAGAGCGTGATCTCGCCTGGAGAGGTGCGTCGCAGGAGTTCGCGCAGCGCCGCCAGGTCGCGATCGAAGAAGGGCGCCGTCAGCCAGAGTGCGTCCACCGGTGCCGCGATGCCGTCGAGCAACTGCTCGATCAACGGGCGGCTCCAGTTCGTGACAAAGGTGCTGGCACCCCTCGTGGTGGATAACCACGGCGCGCGCCCAAGCACGTCGGCCCAACGGTTCGACAGCAGTGGGTCGCCGGCGTGTTCGACAATCTCGTTGGCCCACGAGCGCCACACCCCGAAGTTGCCCGCGTCGGCCTCTCGGCGCGACTCATAGCGGGCGAAGACCTCGTTCCCCCGCTCCATGCCGTGCAGCCCAAGGTTGCCCGAGCCGACCAGTAGCACCCCTTCCTTTCCGTTGGCCAAAAGGGCCGTCTTTGGGTGAAAGGCGCCACCAACCGATAACGGATGAACGAGA
>JBBSHN010000179.1:0-3748 GCA_038252945.1 Propionibacteriales bacterium
AGTGTCGCGGGCATCTCGTCGGTCACCGGACGCGTGAGCCTGGGGGGAGTGGGCTACCGCATAGTGGATGGCGAGCCGGCGGGGCGGCTTCCCACCCTGCCGATCGCCACGACGTTGCAGTCGCTGCTCCGGGAGATCGTTGCCGTCGGCGATGACGCGGTCGTCGTACCCGACTCGCCGGTGCTGGCGCCTACTATCACCTGGCGGCCCGCACGCGGCTTGCCGGTTCGTAGCAGTGACGCACCGGGCTACGACTTGCCGCTGTAGCCGTCGGCGTCGGCGCGCCTAGAAGCCGCCGGGGCCGCCTTGCGGGTTGGTCTCCTGCACGTAGATATGACCTTCGACGTCGTCGTCCTCCGCTGACTCCGCGTCGGCACGACGGTGAGCATGGCCCTCCGTGTCGTCGGTGTCTTCGGACGCCTCGGCGTCGGAGCGACGGACCATGTGGCTTTCAGTGTCGTCCGTGTCCCGGTGCGGCTCGACGTCCTCGTTGGGCGCGAACGCGTGACCCGAGACGTCGTCGCCTCGTACGGGAATGGGGCGTTGGAACTCGCTCATGCTGCCTCCTCTAGCAGTTGCCGCTTCTCGCGGCTAGGAACAATCTCTCACGCGCGGCGTAGCGGCTTCTGTCAGCAAGCCAACACAACCGGCATTGGATCCGGAACCCATGGCCCCGCGCAACTTCCGCGGTAGTCCGGACGGACCGTCGGCCCTTCCGCGGGAGCCGGGACACTCAGCGTGCGTTGTCGGAGATGGCCTGCAGTACAGCCTTCACCTGAAACGGCGTGAGGCCGGGATGCTTGGAGAGCAACAGCGTCACTATGCCGGCGACGTGGGGGGTAGCGAAGCTGTTGCCTGTGGCGGTGATGGACTTGCCCTGCGTCCACGCGACGTCCACGTCGATGCCCGAAGCCCCGAACTCCACCGGCGGCCGCGGGTTGTACGCGAGCGCGAACGGGTCGTCGCTTTGCCGAGCGGCCACCGACAACACGGAGGAGTACTGCGAGGGGTACGTCGGTCCCGGCACGTTGTTGACCGCGCACACCAGCATCGTGCTTCGGAAGTACGCCTCGTCGACGATCTCGTGTAGCGGCCCGAACCACTGGTCGCTGCTGCTGCTCAGGCTCATGTTGACGACTTGCATACCGGCGTCGAGAGCCCATCGGATGCCGGCGAAGAACAATGCGCCCTTGCCTTTCAGGTTGCGCCCGAGCACCCGAACGCTGTAGATCTCCGCCTCGGGAGCCAGCATCCGGATGATGCCGGCGCACGCCGTGCCGTGGCCGACGAAGTCCTCATGGGAACCTTCGACGACGCGATGACCGGTCGGCGAGTCAGGGTCCGCCTCAAGAGCCACTGAGCCGGCGACTCCATTCACGCGAGGGTGGTCGCCGTCGATTCCGCTGTCGATCACTGCGACTTTCACGCCACGACCGGTGGCTGATCCGAGTGCCCACTCGCGTGGAGGTAGGGGCAGCGGCAGCGCGTCGACGGTCTCGAGCTGTGAGGGAGCGAACGCTCCCGACCACGCCGGTTCGCTCACCGCCGCGCTGTCGTGTAGGCGGCGACTTCTTCGAGCACCCGTGCGGCGAGGCGGGCGCCTTCAGGTCCGGTTTGGGCCAGCTGGTGGAACGTGTTGGCGAGAGAACTCAACGATGCGTCCGTCTCGTCCGGCCTAGACAACTCGTCCAGGGCTTGGGTGAACTGCTGCGGGTCTTCTGAGCGCGCGAGGGCGCTCACCAAGCTAGAGCCAAGGCCGTCGTAAACAGAGCAGAGGCGCACCAGTGTGGCCAACTGAGCGGCGACGACCCCAAGGACGTCGAGATCGAACCCGCTGTGCTCACCGCGGCGCTGGGGGTCCAGTACCTCGACGACGCCAACGACTTCCCCTGTCTCGTCGAGCAGCGGAGTTGCCAGAATCGTCTCGGGTACGTATTCGGTGGCCTCGCCGATGTCACGGGCCCACCGCGGATCTTCTCGTACGTCGGCCACGACCAGCGACTGTCCGGACATGACGGCCCACCCCGCGATCCCGCGGCTCACCGGCAGGGTCACTCCCACGATCGCCTGAGCGCCGGCGCCGTCCGCGGCTACGAACCGCAGCGTCTCACCGTCTGGGTCCACCAGCGCGCACGAACAGGCGGCTGCTGAGAACAATGACCGGACTGCAGCCACCGCCCGGGTCAGCTCTGCCGACAACGACGTCGGCCGGGTGGCCTGGCCCAGGGCATCTCCAAGACGGCGCATCAAATGCACGACTTCAGGTGACGGCGTTGTCATGCGCTCAGTGTGGTCGTCGCCGAGCAGATCCGCCAACCCGCCCCTATACGGCGTTCGCCGGTAATGCTTGTATGGAAGGCGCTCCGTTCGACCTGTCCGCGTCTGCCAACCTGTGTTTCACTGTGCCGCATGGATTGGCCGCTGCTCGGCCCGCTTTCGCCAGTCGAGCGATCCCAATTATTGGCTTCGGCCAAGCCCCGGCGATTCGCACGTGAAGAAATCGTGTGTCATGAAGGTGATCCGTCCGACAGCTTTCATCTCATCCGGTCCGGTCGGGTGGCTGTGCGGGTATCCAGCCCGGCGGGAGAAGTCGTTACCCTCAACGTCCTCAGCGCGGGCGACTACTTCGGGGAGCTGTCTTTGCTCCGGGACCGGCCTTCCAGGCATCGGACCGCCACCCTCATAGCTCTCGAAGATGTCGAAACTCTGTCACTTTCGGCAGCCGCTTTTCACGCACTCTGCGAGCGTTATCCAAAAGTGGAAAGAGTCGTGGTGGCTTTTCTCGCTAGGCGCGTGGAGGAACTGAGTTACCGACTGCTTGAGGCCCTATACGTCAGTGTTGACCGTCGCGTTTACCGGCGACTCGTTGAGCTCGCGCGAATCTATGGCGACTCGAGCAAGACGGTCGCAATACCTCTTCGTCAAGAACACGTGGCGGATCTGGCCGGAGCGACTAGGCCCACCGTCAACCAGGTGCTGCAGAAGCTGTCGTCGCAGGGAATCGTGGAGCTCCACCGAGGACGCATCGATGTCGTAGATCTTCCGGCGTTACGCCGCCGCGCAGCCTCTGTGCTGTTGTGACCCACCGCTCAAGCGTCTGTGTTCGGAGCTTCGCTGGTACGCCGCAGGCGCGCGGCTGCCTTCGCGCGAATGCGGGCGTCTACCGCAGGCACCGCTGCCATGAGTTGGCGCATCTCGGCGTCGGTTAGAGCCAACAGGTAAAGGTCTGTCGTCGCGGTCACCGTGGCCAGTCGCGGATAGCCGAAGCTGGCTCCCCAGTCGAGTGCCGCCAGCTCGCCGAAGAAGTCGCCAGGGTGCAGAGAACTGACGTGCTGTTCTTCGACGGACACTTCGGCGGTTCCCGCCAGGATCAGGTAGAAGTCGCGATCGAGCTGCCACTGGCGGACGACGGAGTGCCCGGCCGGCACAAGGCGGTGGCGGCCGACGGCAGCCACCCAGCGCCTCCATCCGTCGTCGATGCCGGCCAGAAGAGGCACCGACGCCAGCTCGTCGACTGTCGCGGCGTCTGCCAGCGGCCACCCGGCTTGGACATCGGCGGTCTTCTGGCTCAGCGGCGTACGTCGAGGCGTCGTGTCTACAGGAGTAGTCGCCAGCCACTGCAAGACAGAGTCGACGTCCGTGGCGGTCGTGCCGTGGTTGAGGATGCAGGCCCGCAGGGCGTAGCGCCCGAGGAGACGAGTAGAGGAGATCATCGCCTGGCCGCTGTCGAGCAGTTTCGTGAGCAGGG
>JBBSHN010000180.1:0-3622 GCA_038252945.1 Propionibacteriales bacterium
CCTCGACGTCACGGACCAGCGCATCATCCGGTGTCCCGAACATCCAGACCACCGTGTCGGACCCAGCGGCGGACAGCGGACCGTGCCGGTATTCCAGAGCCGGATAGACCTCGCTCCAGGCCGATGCTGCCTCACGGACCTTCAGCGCCGCCTCGGCCGCCACCCCGAGGGCGAAACCGCGGCCGAGGAAGACGTAATGCGAAACGTCGACAAGGTCCTGGTCGATCGGTTGAGCGAGCACCGATTCGGCTTGCCCGACAACTGGCCCCAGATCGTGTCCGAGGTGCGCGCGCAGCACCGTCAGCGCCGACGTCGCGAATCTCGTCTGCACCACCGACGCCTCGTCGGCGTAGTCGAGCAGGATCAGATCGTTGACCGCGTGCGCGACCGGGGCGTTCGAGTCCGTGGTGATCCCGACTGTGTGCGCTCCGGCGGGCAGCCGGTCAAGCGCCTCCAGGACCTCGGTCGTCGTCCCCGATCGGGACAGCGCGATGATCATGTCGTACGGACGGATCGGCATCTCCGACGCCGGGAAGGCGTCCGTCTCCCCGTGGCCGGCAGCTTCGCGCGCGGCGGCGATGGCTGTGGCGATGTGCAGCGACGTGCCGCATCCGATCACCGCGACCCGCGCACCAGGCGCGGGAAGTAACGTCGCGGATTCGGCGGCGGTCTTCTGCGCCGCGGCCCAGCACTCAGGTTGGCTGGCGATCTCCGCCAGCACGTGAGCGTCTGCGTGGCTCACTGAGCCCTCCTGTCCGGTCATGAGGCGATCACCTGTGCTCGCTGGTCGTTTCTCAGCGACGCTCCGGTCGCGGCGTCGAAGAGATAGATCCGGTCCGGCTCGGCGGTCAGAGCGAGCCGTTGCCCAGGTTCGGGGCGGACGTCCGGGCCCGCCTGTACGACGATGCCCGCGGCGTGGTCGTCGATGGACTTCACGCTGGGATTTCCGAGCAGCGTGTGCACGAGAACGTGGCTTCCGAGCGGCTCGAGGAAGTCAACGGTGACCGGAATGCCCGGCCGCCCGCCAGCATCGATGCGCAACGACTCCGGACGAATGCCGACGACGACCTCAGGATGTGCTCCCGGTGCAGCAGCGACCGGGTATCCGGCGAGGGATGCCTGCCCGTCGGCGACGGTCGCGGGTACAAGGTTCATCGCCGGGCTGCCGATGAACCCGGCGACGAACGCGTTGGCCGGGTGCTCGTAGACCTCCTGCGGCGTACCGACCTGCTGCAGCTCACCCTCGTTGAGGACGCAGATGCGGTCGGCCAGTGTCATCGCCTCCACCTGGTCGTGAGTCACGTAGATCGAGGTGATCCCCAGCCGTTGGTGCAGCCGCTTCAGGTCCGCACGGACCTGGCCGCGCAGCTTCGCGTCAAGATTCGACAGCGGCTCGTCGAGAAGAAAGGCCTTCGGCTCGCGCACCAGCGCACGGCCCATCGCCACCCGCTGGCGTTGTCCTCCGGACAGCTGCGCCGGCTTGCGGTCGAGCAGGTCGGCGATGCCGAGCATCTCGCCGATCTCCTGCACGCGGCGTTTGATGGCGTCGGAAGGCGTCTTGCGCTGCCGGAGCCCGTAGGCGAGGTTCTTGTAGACGCTCATGTGCGGGTACAACGCGTAGTTCTGGAACACCATCGCGATGTCACGCTCGCCCGGTCCGTGCTTGGTGACCGAAGCGCCGCCGATGCGGATGTCGCCGGAGGTCGGTGTGTCCAAGCCGGCGAGCAGGCGCAGTGCGGTGCTCTTGCCGCAGCCCGACGGCCCCACCAGAATGACGAACTCGCCGTCGCCGACCGTGAGGTCGAAGTCCTTCAGCGCCACCACTCCGTTCGGGAACCGCTTGGTGATCGTGCGGTATTCGACCTCGGCCACCGCTCCTCAGCCCTTCAGCCCGGTCGCTGCAACGGAACGAACGAAGTAGCGCTGGGCGGCGAAGAAGACCAGCAGCATCGGCAGCAGGCTGAACACGTTGCCGGCCATCAGCAGCTGCCACTGGGTGTTGTGGGAGCCCTGGAACGTCGTGAGGCCGAGAGGCAGCGTCATGTTGCTCTGCGTCGTGACGACGATCAGCGGCCAGAGGAACGAGTTCCACGAATCCAAGAAGGTCAGCGCGGCGAGCGTGGACAGCGCAGGCAGCGACAGCGGCAGCACGATCTTGAACAGCACCCCGAGCCGCGAGGTGCCGTCGATGCGAGCGGCCTCCTCGAGCTCGACCGGGATGGTCAAGAAGAACTGGCGGAGGAAGAAGATGCCGAAGGCGGTGGCCAGGTTCGGCACGATCAGGGCACCGAGATGGTCGACGCCGAGCGGACCCCACAGGTTGGTGCCGAGCCACTTGACGATGAGGAACTCGGGAATCATTGTGACCTGGAACGGCACCATCAGCGTCGCCATCAGCACCCCGAAAAGCAGGCCACGGCCGAGGAAGCGGAGGCGAGCGAAGGCGTACCCGGCCACGCTGCACAACACCAGGTTGCTCGCCACGACGACGATCGCGACGATCGCGCTGTTGAGCATGAACCGAACGAACGGGGCGGCGTTCAGCGCGGCGGGGTAGTTCGACCACTGCGGGCTGTGCGGGAGGAGCACCGGAGGGAAGCGGTGCGTCTCCGCTGCCGTCTCCAGTGAGGTGACCAGCATCCAGATCAGCGGAACCAGCAACAAGAACGTGATCGGGATCAGCACCAGGTGCCACGGGCTGGGCCTGCCCAGCCGGAACCGCGCGCGACCGTTGTGGTCGTCGGCTGCGCGCTCCTGCTGATCGAGCCCGAGCGTGTCGAGCGCGGCAGTCGCGCTTGTGCTGGTCATCGGTTGTAGTGGACGAAGCGCTCGCCGACGCGGAACTGGATGAACGTGATCACCAGGATCACCATGAACAAGACGTAGGCAAGCGCTGCGGCGTACCCGGCGTTGAATTGTTGGAAGGCCTGGTCGAACAGGTAGTAGACGATCACGGTCGTGGAGTGCAGCGGGCCGCCGCGGGTGGTCAGGTACACCTCGTCGAAGAGCTGCAGAGCGTTGATGCTCAGCCACACCGCCAGGAACAGCGACGCCGGGCTGAGCAGCGGCAACGTGATGGTGCGAAACGTTGCGAACGGCTTGGCTCCATCGATCGCCGCGGCGTCATGCAGCTCCTGCGGTACGCCCTGCAGTGCCGCCAAATAGATGACCACGGCGAAGCCCGTCCATCCCCACACCGTCATCGCGACGATGACGTACAGCGCCTGGTTCGGATCGGAGAGCCACTGGTGCTCTGGCAGGCCGACAGCGTGCAGCGTCGCGTTGACGATGCCGAAGGACGGCTCGAACAGCCACATGAAGATGATGGCCTCGTTGATCGTCGACACGGCCATCGTGACGTACGCCGCGGTGCGGTAGACCGAGATGCCGCGAACCTTTCGGTTGAGCGCCACCGCGATGAGCAGCCCGACGAGCATGGTGGCCGGCACGAACAGCGCCGTATAGACGATGGTGTGCTCGATGGCCAGCCGGAACGTCGGGTCGCCCGGAATCTGGCGGTAGTTCTCCAGACCCACCCACGGCGTCTCGGGAGTGAGCAGGTCGGAATGCTGAAACGACAACAGCAGTGACCACAGGATCGGCAGCAGGCCGAAGATGGCGA
>JBBSHN010000181.1:0-3599 GCA_038252945.1 Propionibacteriales bacterium
CCGACGGCCAACCCAAGACGCTCGACGAGATCGGCAAGGTCTATGGCGTGACGCGTGAGCGGATCCGCCAGATCGAGTCCAAGACGATGAGCAAGCTGCGCCACCCGTCGCGGTCCCAGGTGCTGCGCGACTACCTGGACTAGCGCCAGACTGTCTAGACCCAAGCTTCCGCAGGTCAGACGAGGCCCGGCTGGTCAGCAGCCGGTGGGTGCACGAGTTTTGCAACGTCCGACGTCGCCACAGCACGATCGGGATGACGTCTCCCGTCGTCTTCGAGCAATCGCTTACCCTTCAGGCCATCGCGGCCTAAACCGAACCCTCCACGGCTTCAGGGGAAGCTCACCCGAGGGCTACCCTCAGACCGCTGTGGCCAAACCACACCCTCCGGCAGGCCCAGGGCGGTTCAGAACACCGGAGTCGGCGGCAAGGTGCCGTAACTCTTGATGTTCGCTCGCGGCCTTTCACCGCTCACTCGTCGGTAGGTGAGAGGTTGCACCGAAGCGCCACGAGGTCCATCGCGGTCGCCACCGACGCGCACACCGGGTGACGCGGAGTGTGCGCATCGAGGACGAGCCGGTCGACTCGCGGGGCTGCCGCAGGTGCTTGAGGTAGGCGGTAGGGATCGTCGCCCGCAGCCCGGTCACCGGTTGCTGAATCGTGGTGTGCGTGGTGGCTGGCGGAACCGTGCGGGGCGAATGTCGTCAGTGCTGGTCATGGCTGCCTCTCAGCATCGACCCCCTCTGACAGAGGGGGATTCGAGCTGTGGGGGAGTCGCTTCCTCGCGTCAGACCGCCTGTAGCACAAGGGTTCTGAGCAACATCACTCATAATCCCTGGGTCGCGGGTTCGAGTCCCGCCCGCCCACGGCATCGACGCGCGTCAGACTCTCTATTGCGCAAATGCGGCCGCTCGGGCAGACTTCTGACAGAGGTTCTCACCCAGGCTAAGAAGTCTTGACCGCTCCCAGCGACGCAGACCCGGCAGACGTGGTCCCCCCGAAGCACCGCCTTTCCAGGCCGGCAGGCCAGCAGTCCCGCACTCGAACCATCACGGCCGTTGGCCGTCGACCAGCAGCGCGAGGTTTGCCTGAATGCTGGTGAGCTCGGTGCGTAGTGCAGCGACATCGGCCTTGGTGGCGCTCTGCTCCTCCTTCTTCAGCGAGAGGACCAGCTGCCCGCCTGGCTCCAGGCGACCGGTCTGAATCTCACTGACGTCGTCGCCGTTTTGCAGCCTCACCGCATGATCGAGCTCGGCTGGGCGCAGCGCCAACCGTCGCATCGCCCGCTCTACCAGGTGACCGTCGTCGATCACCGTCGTGGCGCGGCCCTCGGTGAGGACGGCCAGCTTCTCGCTGCGGGCCATCGCATGGCTGAGTGCGGCGTTGATGGTCACCAACGTGATTGCTCCTACGACTCCACCCGTCAGGCTCTCGTCGTTGCCGATGATCGCGTTCTGAACCACGTTGGACAGCAGCAGGAACACGGCGAGGTCCAGCGTTGTCAGGTTGGCCAAACCCCGCTTACCGGCTACCCGAAAGAGCACCACGATGATGGCGTAGACGAGCACGGTCCGCAGTACCTTCTCCAGCACGGGGACCTGAACGGCGAACATGGAATGCCACATGTCTGCTCCTTCGATGCACTCTTCGCTCGGGGTTTCCAGGACGACGCGCCTTCGTTTACCGGGAAGCCTTGGAGCGGCCCAGGCAACAGCATGCCCCACGGCGAGAGCGGGACCGAACAAGCGGTGAGGGACGTTCAGGTTGTGGTGCCGGGTTCCAGGCGGGAGCCCCGGGGGAGTGTTGAGTCCGGCGCGATGTTGGAGTCGCGGCCCACCAAGGTGACGTGCGCCGAGTCTGGTGGCTGCCGTGGCGGTCGCCCTCCGACGCGCGCATTATGACCGACTGTTGTTCCCCGGTCCAGAATCGACCAGGAGACGACCGCACCCTCGCCCACGATGACGTCGGCGAAGATCACGCTGTCGGTGATCCGCGATCCCCTTTCGATAACGACCCCGGGACCGAGCACGCTTCGGCGTACGAGGCCGCTCACCTCACATCCCGGACTCACCAGGCTGTCCTCAACCCGCGCGCCATTGTGGATCCTTGCCGGCGCTCGCTGAGGAAGCCGGGCCAGGATCGGCCAGTCAGGGTCGTCGAAGAGCCCGGTCTCACCACGAATCAGGTCCTGGTGCGCCGCCAGATAGGTCTCAGGGCGGCCCAGGTCTCGCCAGTAGCCGGGCATCGGATGGGCGAACACCCTTCCTCGCTGCACGAGCCGGGGCAGCAGATGATCACCGAAGTCCCCCAAACCGTTCGAGTCTGGCTCTGCAGTCGCCGTCAGCTCGAAGTGGAGCTCGTCGAGAACGTGGACTAGCGTGGTGGTGTCGTAGACGAACACCTCGGTGGCAACGACACCGGTCGTGGGATGGTCCGGCTTGTAGGAGAAGCCCGTCACCCGTCCGACCCGGTTCGCGACAATCGTGGCGTGCTGGCCTGCTTCGGCAATTGTCACCTCAGTGGTGACCACGGTGCACTCGGCTTTCCTGCGTAGATGAGTGTTGATCGCGTCGGCGTAGTCGAAGCGATAGATGTGGTCTGAGCTCAACACGATGGTGATGTCGGGTCTTGCCGCAGCGATCTGGTCTCGGACTCGGAAAAGCTCATCGGCGTTCCCGGCTGCGAAGCCATCCGAGTCCGTGGATCCTCCTTGCTGCGGCACCAGTAGTCGAAATCCTCCTCGGCTCCGGTCCAGCTCCCAGGACCTGCCGTTCGCTACCTGCTCCTCCAGGGAGTCGGCCTGGTACTGCACGGACAGCCAGACGTCCTCAATGCCGCTGTGGCGCAGGTTCGACATCGGGAAGTCGACAAGTTGATACACCCCGGCGAACGGTAACGCGGGCTTGGCGCGTTCACGGGTCAAGACGTCCATCCGACTGCCCTTGCCGCCACCTTGAACAATCGCCAATACCCGACCGCGTGCCATGCACACACCGTAGAGGCGAAGCGCGAGCAAACTCACGTCGACCAGGCGTCAGGCTGCGAATCTGCCGTGGCAGTCGCTGCCGAGCTCGGATGACCGCCTGGCCCGCTCACCCGCGAACCGAGGGTCCCGGACCACGGTCGGACGGCCGGCCATCGCGCCGCGCCGCTGTCGAGCTCTGCGGCACCAGGACGTCGAGCGCATTGGCATGCACCCCAAGCATCTGCGGTGTGGACGTGACCACCTCCCCGTCCACGTTGATCGGTTGGACAGGGTCGGTTCGTAGCAGAACTCTGCGAGTGCTGAGGTGTACGACGTTTTCGTGCTCCACGAACGAGCCGTCCCGTAGCGCACGAGCGATCCGCATGTAGTCGCGAAGCCGTCTGGTGTGGAGCGCGTAGACCTCGAGCATGTGGTCATCGATGCCGGCCGTCGGGGACACGGCGTTCCCTCCGCCGTAGTAGCGACCGTTGCCGACCGTAAGCATTCAGGTCGCGGGTGCTGATTCTGGTTGCCAGGGGTTGCCGGTGATGGCGTCATGGAGTGCGGTGAGAACGTCGTCTCCGTGCTTGCGGACGGTGGAGATGTAGCCGCGGATCCTCAGCCAGGCTTGCGCTCC
>JBBSHN010000182.1:0-3509 GCA_038252945.1 Propionibacteriales bacterium
ACCAAGATCCGGCTCATCACCCGCGTCGCCTTCGGCTTCCGCTCACCCGAAGCCCTCATCGCGCTGGCCATGCTCAACCTCGGCGGCCACCGACCCAGCCTCCCAGGCCGGAAATGACCCACGGATGTGTCAGGAGAGCCAACAAATGGATGGCCGCTCTGGTGGAGATTGTCGTTGCTCATGGGCCGGCGGACGGGGGCGACGGCTGCGCCTGCGGAGCGCCGGACTTTCCCTGCGTGACGCGACGGCACCTTCGTCACGTCAATAAGGGCATCTACAACCGCTGCGAAGAGCTCGAGCAGATGAATGAGGACGAGTTCAACCGCGTGCTGTACGGGCGGGACTATAGATTCTTCCAGGAGTGGGACGATGGCGCGGCCTAAACGTGATCCGGGTCGTGGACCCGGGTTCAAGGACAGACCTCAGCGGGCACTGGGGGCAAGGCTGGCGACGTACATTCTGCGTGACCTGGTCCGGGTGTCCTTGGCCGATCGCGTTTTCGCAAGTACGGGCGGGGACACGCCCGCGTGTGCCCCAGGCGGCGAAGTGAAGATCCTTGGTGGCCGGCTGTAGCAGTCGGAGATGCTTTTGGACGTCTTCGAGTGGGTTTGCCTCAGGGGAGGTCGGGATCTGGGTTGTGGGTCGTGAACTGTTGGGCGGCGTTGTCGTCGATGAGCCCTTGGTCAAGCAGCCACTCGACGGCCCGGCGTTGGGCTCGAACATAACGCAGGGCGTGCCACGCCGAAATCAGTTCGGGGTGGTGTTCATAGACCTGGTTCTTGAATCGTCTGAACGCTCCGCGCCCCTGCAGAGCCTGTGTCAGTTGTCGGCCGGCCGCGGTGTCGCTGATGCCGTCAGCAAAGTCAGCCATGTCCTGATACCACACGTAGGACGGGAGAGGGTCGATGGGAATGAGATCCAGCTCGTCGATCTCGACGGGGTTCCCCCCGTCGATGCCCGTGTCGCTGGTCCAGAACGCCACCTGGCCCGTCCCCGGGTCGACCAGCCATCGGTGCTCGTAGTCCGTCTGATCCGCTAGCGCGGTTGCGATCTCGTCAACGTCGATTCCGCCCAGGTCGAGCATCCACTCAGGATAGAACCCGAGCCCTGTGCCGTGGGAGGACCGAGTAACGGGGTCGCGCTGCCGTCCAGCTTGCGGCGTGATGACGCAGTTCGGTTCGGCCGGCGGAGCACGGCATGTCCAGGTACTCCGCTAAGGCATTGACGTGAGGTGACCTGCTCGGTCACCGACAGACAGCTCCCCGGGGTGACCACATCGGACCACACACCGAAGAGGCCGCCGTTGTGGCGCGCAAGGGTGCGGAACATCTCGATGTCGCCATCGAGCCCGGGTTGAGACCGCGTGACCATCGTGCAGCGGATACAGGGCTTGGTGGGAATCAGTGTGACGGCTCCGACCTGGATCTGGTGCCCGACCCATGAGTCCTCGACCCACCCGTCGCCTTCGACGTCGATCAGGACGTTGGGCCGGAAACGGCGTACGTCCCACGTGCCGTCTGGGTGGTGCGCGGCGGCGGTGCGCAACGAAACAGCGGTCAGCATCAGGATCGGGGCCGCGTCGACGTACCGACCCCCTGGCATCGTCCACTCGATGGGCCTGACTCGTGTCGTCGGTCGCATCGGAAAGGTAGTCAGGTCTGCCCCTCTCACCGCCCAACAGCGAGACGAGCGACCCGTGGGCCGCTAGCCATTCTGAGAGCTGGCGGTCGGTGCGCCTTCCCGGACCGACGACGGTGCTGCCGTCCGGGAGCGTGATCGCCAGTTCGTCGTCGTAGGTCGCGGAGGCGCCGAGGAGCTCGGGGTGACGGCGCGCAGTCAGGATCCGTCCGGTGCTCTGGTCGCGGAGACCCCATCGCCGGTCGTCGGCAACGCCGTCAGCCTCCACGCTGGCAGCATCAATCGGCTCGCCCTGCAAGGACTTCACCGGATAACGCCACAGGCCTATGACCTCCATGACCGCCTCCCTCCGGATTTGTTCGGTTGACTCGCCCCAAGAATCGCCGTTGGAGGACGCACGTGTCGATGACTTCCGCATCGACGCAAGCATTTCGTCAGACTCCATCGCGGAGCCTCGTGCCCGTCCGTAGACACGCACTCAACCCGGCCCGCTCGGCGCCCCCTGTCGCGGCGAAATGACGCTCGGATTGCCATACTGACAACATGAGAGCAGTCATCGTAGGAACTGTCGTTGGCGCGCTGCTGTTCTTCGCCCTGCTGGTCGCCTTCGCGTCAGGCACCGGCACACTGGAGTTGCTGCTATGGCTGGCTCTTGCGCTGCTGAGCGGTGTACTCGCGGCGAAACTGTCAAGGTCTAGCAGCCTGCCTTAGGATGTCGCTCGCCCGATTCCGGGCAGGAGCTCGCGGCTGTCGTCTGCGACTGGGGTCAGGTGCGCTCCCCACGCGTCGCCCGCGCGATGATTGCCTCGACCACCTCGGACTTGGCATCGGCTGTAGTCCTGAACCCGATTCCAGTCCCGGGCGGCGAGCCTCCGCTTCGTTTCCTCGTACAGCGCTCGGTCGTCTTCGTCGCCGACCGCGCGCGCGGGGTCCTCAACACGGTCGAGACCCTCTTCGCGACCCCGAGTGGAACGAAGGGCATGACGGCACTGGCGGTCATCGCCCTTGTCGAGGCTGGGACGCTCGAGCTCGGCACGACTGCCCGTTCGTTGCTCGGCGAGGATCTGCCTCTGATCGGCGACGACGTGACGATCGAACATCTGTTGGCACATCGGTCCGGGATGGGCGACTACCTCAACGAGGACGCCGTCAACGACATCGGCGACTACGTGATGCCGGTGCCGGTCCACCAGATAGCGACTACCGAACAGTTCCTCCCGGTGCTCGACGGGCACGAGACGGTGTCGCCGGCCGGTCAGCGGTTCCAGTACAACAACGACCGGTACGTCGTGCTCGCATTGCTCGCCGAACGGGCCAGCGACGTGGACTTCGCGCTCTCCCCGGGTCGCGCTGGGGTGATCGCAGTTTCAGTCCCATTGCCTGAAACCAGCCGCCACGGGGCCGCGACGAGGCAAGGTGTTCTCCTTTGGCAACCATAGGCTGCAGGCCTCGGTTCGGCGGGTCAGGTTCGAAGCCCTCGGCGACGGGCGCGAACCATCAGCATGAGGGTAATCGCGAGCAGCGCGACCCAGATGACGAGCTCCGGTATGCCAACGCGGCGGCCCAGCGCGCCCAGCACTACGACGAACAGGATGATCACCAGGACGACTGTTGCGGCGAACCTCAACGTGTCATTCATGGCAACGCTCTCGTTCAACAGATGGCGTCGTGCACTCGTGATCCATGGTCAGCAGTCTAAGCCCCCAAATGGAGCGTGTGAGTCTAGTTGGGACATTTCCTCTGTCGACCACTAGCCTCCCCCTTTCACGCGGCCGGGGGATCGGCTCGTTTTTGACCGTCTGATCGGCTTGGGGTGTGTTGTCGGCGTTCGGGGTACGACGGTTGCCCGACTGCCGTGTCGGGTTGGGGGT
>JBBSHN010000183.1:0-3478 GCA_038252945.1 Propionibacteriales bacterium
CGCTCACATCTCTCCTTCGGAGGGTCTGATTAGCCTTTCCGGGTCGAGCGAGATTACCTTGGCACCCGACAGACCCACGCAGAGAGGCCACCGACGATGGACCTGGCTAGCGGCAAGCGGCAGGCACGGCGGCTGAGCAACAGCGTCTGGCTGGAGCGCACGGTGCGCCTCGGGCTTGTCGCGTACGGCGTCGTCCACCTGCTGATCGGGTGGCTGGCGCTCCAGCTGGCGTTCGGTCACCAGTCGAACGCGGCAAACCAGCAGGGGGCTCTACATGACCTCGCCGGCCAACCATTCGGCACGCCACTACTGTGGCTCGTCGCGGTAGGGCTCATCGCCCTGGCCATCTGGCAGGCCACGGAAGCCTGGTGGGGCCACACGAGGGAGGACGAGCCCAAGCGCGCCTTCAAGCGCGTCGGCTCGGCGGGCAAAGCCGTGGTCTATGCGGCGATCGGGGTCAGCGCGGCGAAGATCGCCGTCGGAGCCGGGTCGTCGTCGAAGAGCCAGCAGCTGACCGCAAGACTGATGGACCTGCCGTTCGGCCGCCTGCTGGTCGCCGCCGTCGGCGTTGTCATCCTCGTCGTCGCCGTGGTGCATGCGAAACGTGGCCTGACGAAGTCGTTCGAGAAGGACCTCCAGGCGGGGGCAACGTCGGGCAGCTCGGGCACGGGGATCGTCCGCCTGGGACAGATCGGCTACCTCGCCAAGGCGGTGGCGTTCACCGTCCTCGGCGGGCTCTTCGTCTGGGCCGCCTGGACGTACGACGCCAAGAAGGCAGGCGGCCTCGACGCGGCCTTGAGCACGCTCTTGGGCCAGGGGCTGGGCCCGTGGCTCCTCGTCGTCGTCGCGCTCGGCATCGGATGTTTCGGGCTGTACTGCTTCGCCTGGGCACGGCACGCAGACACAACCAGCTGACCCGACATGTTGCCGGCAGCCCTCGTCCATCTGTCGATGTTGCGCGAGTGGACCGTGGACGATGGACTCGGGCAAGAGCACCTGGCTCTCCAGACCACCACAACCACTCCGCGAGGGGACGAGTCGGCCGGATCTTCACCAGCCAGGACCGGGCCGGGGAGTCGCTGCTGTCGAGCCGGCTGGGACTCTCACGGGACGCGATCGAGGTCACGCCCGAACTGAACTTCTGGCACTACGTCGTGGACTCGCTGACGAGTGGCGGCCGCATCGACCACCTCATCTACGACGAGGTGCAGTTTTACTCGGCGGACCAGATCGACCAACTGGCGAGGGTCACTGACGAGCTGCAGATCGACGTCTTCGCGTTCGGCATCCTCACCGACTTCCGGACCAAGATGTTTCCGGCGTCCCCCAGATTGGTCGAACTCGCCGACCGGCTGAACGTGCTTCAGGTCGAGGCGCTCTGCTGGTGCGGCAAGCGCGCGACGCACCAGCGCCCGCACCGAGAACGGCGAGATGGTCATCGAGGGAGACGTCATCGTGGTCGGCGACGTGGATAACCACGAGATCGACAGGCCCGCCGAATTTGGCTACGAGGTGCTCTGCCGCCAGCACCACCGGCGGCGGTTCACCGCCGCCGCGCCCAGGCGGCTGCACTGTCTCCTGACGTCCTACCCTTCGGGTGAGCCGCTCATTCCGTGTCACTGCTCATACCGTGGAGGTCGTCGCGCATGTCTACCTGGCAACCGCTGTCGCAACGACGAGGTCTGAAGCCCGTCGAGGAACCCCATGAAGGGGTGCCCGGACATCTAGAGCCGCACCTACTCGACTGGATCGACGAGGCTATCCAGCAGGCCGACCCTTCTGGAGAACGCGACTTGGCCTCAGTGGTAGCCCTGAGGTTGCACGTGACGGTAGCCAGTGGAACCACTTCCGATACGCGCCTTCGCGTGCTACTAACGGCATGCTCAGGGGACTCCCTGTTGATGCTGGATGCCCTGGACCTGCTCTTGAACCTTGGTGTCGGCTACCCGAGCAAGCTCAAGGCGACGCTAGAAATCGGCGGATCTGTTTGGACTGTCTCTGACGATCCAAAGAGTCTGGAACGGAGGGTCTCTTCGGAGGAGGCGCTCATCAAAGCCCAGGCGACGGCGCCCCAGGACCTCGCCTCGACGGAACTGTCAACGGCGTGGTCGTGCGCATTCGGACTCCATCCAAACCCATCGGATGCGTGGGACCATGCGATCAAGGCCGTCGAGGCGCTGCTGATCCCGGCTGTCGTCCCGAGGCAAGACAAGCCAACCCTTGGCCACGTCGTGGGAGCGCTGCGGAGTCAACTTGCGACCAATCCCGGCAAGTGGACCCTTGATCTGGACGCAACTCCTGGCCAGACCGATGGTCAGACCCTTCTGGGACTGCTTGACATTCTCTGGGCCAATCCCGACCGCCATGCCAACACCAACGCGCGGATCCCAGATCAGGCCGAAGCGGAGGCAGTAGTCAAAGTGGCCGTCCTCATCCTCGGCCTCTGCAGGAGTGGGCGCTTACGGAAGATTCCCTAACCTGATGCTCACTGAGACTCAGTCCATGGGACGTGGTACATCGCCCAGCTGAGGGACAGCCAAGTCCAACACTTCAGCACCGAGTCTGTGAAGACCACGCTTAGCCAGTTCACTGAGGCCTTACACCACATGGACATCACTGATGACGAGTGGGGGCGCGCCATCCAGCACCCGGACACTGGTGAGCTCGCGGGAACCTAGCAGTTTCGCTAGCCGACGAGGTAGCGAACATCAGCTACTGGTTGGCGGAACGATCTCGCGGTCGCGGTCTGGCTACTCGCGCCGTGTCGGAAGCGTTGTCGTGGATCCGCCTTAACTGGTCTAGCGCACAGTTGGCCATGTTGAGTATCCGAGAAGGCAATGTGGCATCGGAGGCGGTTGCCTCCAGGCTTGGCTTCAAGCGCGACCCCTGCAGAGACGAGCGGATCGAAGTACGCGGAGAATGCTGGAACATGCAAGCGTGGAGCCGCACTCTCAGCGTGGCGCAGGGCTAGACATCGTCCTTCCCGAACATGATCTCGTCCCAGCTCGGCACGCTGGCGCGTTTCGAGCGGCGCTTGCGCTCCGGGGTCGGCTCCGTCGGAGCGTCCGCGCCTGCTGTGGTCGGGGCAGCCGGCCCCTCGTCGCCCTCGTGCGGCTCCTCGTCGGAGCTGGTCTCGTCCGGTTCCTCGCGAACCGCACGGACGACGGCCTCCAGGTCGTCGGTCTGGTCCTCGTCGTCTGCGAGGGGCAGCAGGTCACCCTCGTCGGGCACCGACGTCAGCCGGCGGTCAGCGCCCCGCCCGCCCTCGCGTGGTTGCGGCCCCTTGCTCGTCGACTGCTGCTCACCGGTCAGCCACTTGGCCTCGTCGTCATCGGCCAGCGAGTAGCGCCCGACGGCGTCGAACGTGAACAGCGCCTGTCGCTGCCGCTCACCGGACAGGTACGACGCCTGGACCGACCACCTGCCGTCTTGGCGCCGCCAGGCGTCCCACTCGGCCGAACGGGGGTCGATCCCACGC
>JBBSHN010000184.1:0-3456 GCA_038252945.1 Propionibacteriales bacterium
ACTATTTCGCGCAAATGTCGAATTCGACCCGGTTTCTCGAGTGCGTACGCAGGCGGCTTACTCCCGACGCCGCCTCGAAGGTGAAACGCCTCATCCAGGTGCGCAGGACCGGGTCGTCGACCGAACCGGCGCTGCCACCCCACCGGCCCGCCCGACCTTGCCGGCGTATCCTCGCTCGAGCTGGTCCCGCTCGTTTCGACGAGCACGCTCTGGGTCAGCTTCCCCGGCCGCTGGAGTGAGGGCCAGATCCTCTGGCTCGGCACCAGACCTGGACGATTGACCACCGTTTCGCAGGGCAGCGGCCCGGCCACTCCTCACTGGGCCTCGAGGACGATCTCGAGCCTCTGGCATACCGACTCGAGCTGATCCGGCTCTGGCCGCTCTCAGCGGCGACCGGCTTCCCGGCATTCCTCGCCCCAAGCGCGACCCCTCTTCCCCTGATCAGCCCTGGTCGGTCTTAAGAGGTTCCGTGCCGCTCGATCGCGAACGCGATGTTCACGGTGGTTCGATACTCGCTGATGCGGTCGTTTTCGACGACCGCGCTCATCGTGACGACGTCTGCACCGCTGATCCCGCGCAGGGTCTTCGATGCCTCCTGCACGGCAGCGTCGGCAGCGTGCGCGAAGCTTTCTGGGGATGAACCGATGATGGTTACTACTTTGGCAACCTCCGGCACTTGAGACTCCTTCATTCGAGGGACACCGAGACCTATGCCCAGGGTGCGCCACCCGACACTTCTTCCCAGTCGACCGCCGCGCGCTCAGTGCGGCTTCGGGACGGTCACGGTGACGATGGTGGTGACCGTCTCGGGCGGAAGCGTTTGGGTCTGAGTGACGGTGACCGACGGTAACGTCTCCGTGACGGTCCTCGGCGGGAGCGTCTCGGTCACGGTCCTCGGCGGCAGCGTTTCTGTGAGCGTTCTCGTCTGCGTTTGGTTGTTCGTGACGGTTCGTTGATCCACCACCGTTTGCTGGTTCGTGACGACGGCGGTGCGCACCTGCGTATCCGTCAATGTCCGCGCTGCCGTCACGACGTTCGTCCTGGTGCGAGTCTCGACCGTGGTGACCGGAACAAGGCGGGGTTCGCTGAGCGTTTGCGTCTTCCCGCTGACCGTCAAGACGCGGTTTCTGACGGTCGGCACGTAGCGGACCACGCGTTGGCGGACAAGCCGCACCTGGCCCGGGGATGTGATCAGTTGGGTTCCGACTTCGGTTTCCGTCCTGTAGCGAGTCGAAGGCCGGACATAGATCCGTCTGACCACTGGCAGCAGCTTCCGAACGAGCTTCCCATGCTCACGGATCGTGACCGTCCTCGCGACTGTCGTCTCTAGGACGTAGGCCCCGGTTCCCGACCCTGCGTTCGCGGAGGAAAGCCTGTCGGCGGCAAACAATCCCCCGCCGAGCAGCAGCATGAGCAGGAGCAGATAGGCACCAGCCCGAAACTCGAACGGGACGCGATGCTGCCACCACCACTTCCAGAATCCTGGCTCACGCCAGTGGCTGCCGAACACGGTAGACCCCCTCTATCGCGATCGCGCGTGCCCGGCCACTGTACCGACGGTGAAGCCCATCGGGAGCTGACCGGTTGGAGGTTCAGGAAGCTCGCGAGCTCGCAGAAGACGCCGGCATGA
Source organism: Propionibacteriales bacterium (assembly GCA_038252945.1). GTDB lineage: Bacteria > Actinomycetota > Actinomycetes > Propionibacteriales > Nocardioidaceae > JAUJOE01. Next base: position 1,631 of record JBBSHN010000184.1, read on the forward strand.
GGCTACTTCGGGTTCTCGCCGTCGGACTTACAGCGCTCCTCCTGGGAGGGCCGACCGTCGCCGTCCTAGCGGTCGCGCTGATCCCCCTCGCGACAGGGATCGCGTTCGTGATCGGGCCCACGCGGGGCGTCAGCTTTAAGGGCAACGGAAATCGCGATTTGCCGCCGTTCACCACGCGTCACGGCGGCCTGCTCGCCTGGACGAACGGCGGGGACATCTTCCAGATCTACCCCAAGAGCTTCAGCGGAGGCGGTGATGTGAACAGCCAGGCCCATCGGGTTCCACCTACATCCGACCTCGAGAGCACGAGCCTGGGCGTCAACGCGGTCTATTAGGGGCCTAGACACCAGCCAACGCACGGTCAGAGCAAATCACCGGTGATCGCGAAGCAGGCTCTCGTTGTGTCCGTGCCAAGAGTCTGCACCCGAAGTGGTGCGAGCTCCGATTCTCTCCCCAGAGTCCACGGAGGTCTCGCCGTGGGCCTCTATAAGACGAAGCGCAGGATCAGGTAGGCGACCGCGCAGAGCCAGAGCAGCTCGACGGAGATCAATGCGCCGAGGAAGAGAAGTGGTGGGCTCTGACCTTCCCGCAAAGCCGTCACTGCGGCTTCGCGCTCGAGCGCCGTGCCGGGTACGACGACCACTAGTCCGCCCAGCTCTGTTTCGTGATCCGCATGAATGCCGCCTTCTGTTTGCGGCGGACTCTTCCGAGTTCCGCCGTGCCGCTCTCGCATCTTCGGTATCGCTGACGTCGCCGTCATCCCTCGAGCGGGGTTGACACGACCGCTTCACCACCAGCCATACCGTTCTCCTACAGAGGAAGACGGGGGAGACTCGCTGCTCTTGCGATCTGGTCGCGAGGCTTTACCGCAACCGAACACACAGCGCGGCCGGCGACTAACTCGGTCACCCCGCAGAGACGCCCCCGAGAGCTCTACACGACGCGGAACAGGTACCGCACAGGGTGCTTGTCCGGCGGTGTGATCACGACCGTCAGGAAGCCCCGCCGAGGCGGCGTCATCGTCACCCGGTAGCGCCCCTTTGAATCGGTGCGCGCCCAGGTATGGAACAGCTTCGGATCCCCGGCCCAGCTCTTGACGACTGCGACCAACCCGGTCGCACGAGCCGACCTGCCCGGCAGCGAAGCGGTCTGGCCCGTCATCGTCAGTGACGACCCGAGGGTCACCCTCCGCACATCAGTCGCAGACGCCGTCGCCGAGACGATCGCCGCTCCCACAACCGCGCAGACAAGCGAGATCCTGTACCGCCCCGCCCTATGCCCCATCGCCCCGACCTTTCCGCCCAACGTTGACGAAGTCTCAGTTCCAGCCTTGCAAACGCAGTTCTACCCTTCGCCGCGAGCGAACTTTGCCCGGCGTGTCGTTCCGCGAAACGACCATGTGTACGGGCTGGCCGTATGCGTACTCCATCGTCGTCTCATCCATCCCGAGCTTCACGCCCCCGATCTGCTTGCCCCAGACCAGCGCGTGCGATTTCGACCGAGCCGCCGCTTGCGAGGACGACGACGACCAGTGCGACCGCGACGATGAGGGTCAGGCGCTTCATTTCCTTCCCCGATGCTGACTCGGCTGACGGAGAACAACTCGCAGTGCCGCTCGATGTGTACTGGCACTCCCGCCCGAGGTCCCCCCTCGAAACGCCGACATTCTCGGCGTCGGCTCGAGCCGCCCGCCGACACGCTCCGGCCTCAGCACCACCCGTGGTCGGCGTGGGTCAGCATCGGGGAAGGAAATGAAGCGCCTGACCCTCATCGTCGCGGTCGCACTGGTCGTCGTCGTCCTCGCAAGCGGCGGCTCGGTCGAAATC
>JBBSHN010000185.1:0-3433 GCA_038252945.1 Propionibacteriales bacterium
ATTCGAGGATCCTCGTTAGGTTGGCTATGACTCAGGAGAGAACGTTCGCTGTCAGCCCTTGCTCAGGTAACGACGATGGACATGAGTTCCACACCAGCTGGCGCGACGCTCAGGTTGCGTTGTTCCCATGATGATCTGCAGGTCGACAAACTGTTGAGTGCACGGGATGGGGTGATTCACGCACGGCGCGTGACGATGAACATGTCCGAAATGAACCGCCTGCTCATCGAGTTAGTCGACCTAGACGTATGGGCTGAGCACGCAGCGATCCTCCTCGATCGCGCTGACTTGGGCGGGTTGCCGCCGTGGCCATACTTCGTAGACGAGTGCAAGGTATGGGCGTAGGGGTACCAAAGGGAAACCGCACTAACGGACTGTCGGAACTGCGTCCGTGCAGGTCAGGCCATATGTCAGGGTCCGCTGATCCAGTTTCTGGTTAGTAACACGTCCGATCGTCGACCGTCCTGCTCCATTGAGATCGCCCGCAGGTCTGCGCGGGCCAGGGCCCCACACGATCTGAGAATGCATAACCTCAGTCGAGGGCTACCATGTGCCCGCGGTTCCACTCTGTCCCCAGGTCAGCTGGGTCGCGTCTGCTGCGTAGGACGTCTCTACCAGTGTGAGCGAGACTTGGTCCGCAGTCGGCGCTTCGATGACGTCCCCCAACCCCAAGTGGTGCGGGATCGACTGTGCAATGTCCGCCAACCACTCCCGCACGAGACCCTCGTCATCAAGGCGCTCGATGACTCCATAGAGGGAAAAGCGGGGCGGCGTGAGGGCGTTGTCAAACTGCATGAAGACATCGCGCACCAACCCTCCGGTATGCCTTCGGCGCTTCCGCTTCACCTCTTCTGTGATCCTGCGCGCGAGGTCGCCCAGTTCTGGGGGGATAGCGGGACGGTTGTAGCGTAGGCCGAGCCAGGTTTTGAACGCCACCGCCCATGTCCCCGAAAGGGCAGTCGGGCGATGCGGCTGCTGGCGTGCCATGTCAAGCACTGCGGGCGAGACATGCGTCCTCGGGCTCAATGCGACCGCGTATCCACCGTCAGGGAGTAGGAACTTCGCAGAGCGAATTCCCTGCTCAGTCGGCGGCGCGGAATAGAAAATGGGTCGCAGCTCGATAGTTGGCTCATTGCTCGTGCTGTCGGCGAAGTCGAGGTCGCAGTCCTGGGTCGCCACGATCCAATGATCATGTTCACTCTGTCGGCGTTCTGGCTGGCCTGCGGCTCCCGTCACGACCGCATCGAGGGGAAGCGCGACCGTGAGACGGCTCCCCTGCCGCCAGCCGTCATCGTAAAGGGTCACGTGCGCCCAGGTCAGTCAATGAGCGGGGAAGTGGCCGTCCCTGGCGTTGCAGGTCGATCGCCGACGATAAGGCCCGACGCCCGACGCTGCCGCGGTTTCACGGCGTCAATCGCAGCTAGGTATGCCTTGGCTGGCGCACCCGCTTGGAGGTACGACAGCGGCGACCCGCCGGCCTCGTCGAGGCTGGCCAAGAGGTCGCCGGTGCGAATCGGGTCCCGGCCAGCGAGCAGGTAGAGCCGACTCACGAGATTGTGGAGTTCATAGAGGCGGCGGCGGAGCTCTCCACTGCGTGCCGTCACAAGCGGGCGTCCAGCCTCAATGGCTTGCACGGTGGTGTGTGACGTGCGCAGGGCAGCCGCCGTCGCTCGCGTGGTCCAGCTCGTCCAGCGTCGGATCTCGCGAGTGAGAAGCTGCGTGTCCGGAGCCTTGGTCGGCAGCACTGGAGGAAGCCGCACCCACCAACTGCGAAGATCGTCAAGCGCCGCCGGCGACGGGGCGACAGGTGCGCTGACCGGCGCGCCGAACATGGCGTGATCGAAAATGGTGCGATCGAGCACCGTCATGTCCGCTCCTCCAATCCGAAGTGGTCAGCGCCAGTATCGGTCAACGTCCACCGGAAGAACTTATCGATCTGCGCGTGCAGAGACCGGAACTGCGACGTTAGCTCCAGGGCCTCGAAGGGCTGCGCCCCGGGCACGAACAGGTCGAAGTCAAGGAGGTAAGCCCCGTTCTGCAAGACGATGGGCGGTACACCCGGAACGACCGAATTGACCGGTACGAAGCCGTGCCGCACGATAGCTTGGACTGCCACTGGGGGACCACTGAGCTCCCCTACCGGCGGAGCCGACAGCTGTGTCTGCATCATCGACGCCACCACCGACGTCCCGTTCGTGAGAACCTCGCCGCCGGGCCATCCGATCAGTTCGGGGCGGAACCAGGTACGCCACGCGCTGGGATCGCCGGGTGACGTCTCGGCAATGCTCAGGTAGCGCACGCCGAGGCGATCACACGTTCGGACCCCGGCCTCTTCGGTCAACGCCTGAAGCACCGTTGCGAACAGCTCGCCGAACTGCTCGACCCCCTCGTATTCGGAGCCAGCGGACAAGGTCGCGCTGTCAGGTGCAAGCACCAGGGTTGGGCCTTGAGCGCTCGTGAACACCCACGAACGTGACGTTCCGCTGCCGGCCTCGGCCGGCCCCGCGGGACCTATTACAAGCGCAACCTCATGGACCTGCTGCTCCCGCATCTCCGGGAAACGCTCTTCGAGCCGCTCCTGAAGTCCGGCGACGCCTTCGAGGCTCTGGAGCCGTGCTCGCAACGGGAAGCGCACTTGCGCCAACGCCTGAGCCAGCGGAGCACGGGCGAGGTGGTACCGCGTCGCAACCGGAAGATCAAACATTGGGCGCTCCAGATGGTCAGCGTTCCAGGAACGTTCCAGGCGTCGATCATAGCGTCTATCAAGCACTTCGTCGCCGGTCAGCGACCCTGTGACCCTGTTGTGACGACTGCGCCACACGCGGTTGGACCGGCCTGCGGGTCGCCGACGTCGAGGAGACGGTGGGTGTCGCCGGGTTCCGCCATGACCGTGCAGCAGCCGAACGTCCAACCCGAACGAATTAACGGAACAAAACAAATCAAAGTATCGTTACGTAACTAACCGTAACGTAACCAACGTAACGTTACTAGGCTCGTCGACCCGACCGAGCTGATCTGCCCGGGCTGCGGGGAACAGGCGCAAGCCGTCCACGACGCACCGGGCGAGCAGTTCTCCCACTCAGACGGGGACCGAGCTGTCCCGGGGCCACGGCGGGCGCCCGGGCGAGCCGGTCGAACGGTGAGACGGCCGTGAGACATCCACTGGACCGACACCACCGTCCTCCGCGACGCCCTCGCCGAGCAGTGGGGCGACGGGCGCGGCGTGCTCGTCAGCGGCGGCTGCCCCACCGGGCGCCGACCGGCTCGCCGAGCAGTGCTGGACCCACTGGGGCGGACACATCGAACGCCACCCCGCGGACTGGCAAGCCCACGGCCGCGCCGCCGGCTACCGACGCAATGTGCGCATGGTCAGCCTGGGTGTCGACGCGTGCCTGGCGTTCATCCGCGACCACAGCCCCGCGACCACAGCCCC
>JBBSHN010000186.1:0-3428 GCA_038252945.1 Propionibacteriales bacterium
CGGATCATCTCCGAGACCGGCTTGCTTTGGCGGATCGAGTCGCCCAGGTCTCCATGTGCGACACGACCGAGCCAACGGACATATTGTATCGGCAGTGGCTGATCCAGGTCGTATCGCTTCTGCAGCTGCGCGACACTCACGTCACCCCGGGCGGGCTGACGATCCTCACCTACGATGTAAACGAGGCCGCCCAGTTCGGCACCTACGACCCGACCCTCCTCACCTTCCAGCCCGACTGCTACGTGCTGGGTTTCCAGGAGATCGCCCAGACGCAGGTTGCGGTTGTTGGCGGCAAGGGCGCGCACCTGGGGGAGCTTTCGCGGATCGAAGGCATCCGCGTGCCGGCTGGCTTTTGCGTGACGACGGACGCCTTCCGGCGGATCATGGCGGAAGCGCCGTCGATCGACGATTTGCTCGATCGACTGTCGCGCCTGAACCCGGACGACCGGGAATCGATCCGCACCCTCAGCGCGGAGATCCGCCGGACCCTCGAAGCCGTCAACATCCCGGACGATGTGGCGTCGGCGATCACGAGCACGCTCGCCCGTCTAGGCGAGCACGCCGCCTACGCCGTGCGATCGAGCGCGACGGCGGAGGACCTGCCGACGGCCTCCTTCGCGGGCCAGCAGGACACGTACCTGAACATCGTGGGACCGGCGGCGATCCTCCAGTACATCAGCCGGTGCTGGGCGTCGCTGTTCACCAAGCGCGCCGTGACCTACCGCCTGCGGAACGGCTTCGACCACCGCAACGTCCGCATGGCCGTGGTCGTGCAACATATGGTCGTCCCAGACGCTTCCGGCATCCTGTTCACGGCAGACCCCGCCACGTCGAACCGCAAGGTCGCCACCGTGGATGCCAGCTTCGGCCTCGGTGAGGCCCTGGTCTCCGGTCTGGTGAACCCGGATGTCTACAAGGTTCGAGACGGCGAGGTCGTCGACAAAACGGTCGCGACCAAGCAGCTCGCCATCTACCACTCGCCGTCAGGTGGGACACAGGAACAGACGATCGAGCCGGCACGGCAGGATCAGCCCGCGTTGACGGATGCGCAGGTCGTGCGGCTCGCGCAGCTGGGCCGGCAGGTCGAAGCGCACTTCGGCTACCCCCAGGACATCGAATGGTGCCTGGCCGACGACGGCTTCCAGATCGTCCAGAGCCGGCCGATCACCACGCTGTTCCCCATTCCGGAGGCCGGCGACCGCGAGAACCACGTCTACGTCTCCGTCGGTCATCAGCAGATGATGACCGACCCCATGAAGCCCCTGGGGCTCTCCGTGTGGCAGCTGACGACCCCCCGGCCCATGGCCGAGGCCGGCGGGAGGCTGTTCGTCGACGTCACCCAGATCCTGGCTTCGCTGACGAGCCGCGCAGGCCTCGTGGAGGCCCTGGGGAAATCCGATCCGCTGATCGGGGACGCACTGCAGACCGTCCTCGACCGCGGCGACTTCATCCGGTCGGTCCCGGACGATGGTCCCGCCTGGGCACCGCCGGGCAGCGGCGCGCCTGCCCCGATCGAGACCGATCCGGCCATCGCCGCCGAACTGATCGAGCGCAGCCAGGCTTCCATCGCCGCCTTGAAGCGCGACATCCAGACGAAATCCGGATCGGCGGTCCTCGACTTCATCCTGGCGGACATTCAGGAGCTAAGGCGGGTCCAGTTCGATCCGCGGAGCATGGAGGTGATCATGGCGGGGATTGAGGCCACGTGGTGGTTGAACGACCAGCTGCAAGCGTGGCTGGGCGAGAAGAACGCGGCCGATACGCTGGCGCAGTCCGTCCCCCACAACGTCACGTCGGAGATGGGGCTGGCGCTCCTGGACGTCGCGGACGTGATCCGCCCGCATCCGGACGTGGTGGCTTTTCTGCAGCACGTCGAGGACGAGGGCTTCCTGGACGAGCTGGCCAGGCTCGCGGGCGGCCGCGAAGCGCAAGACGCCATCCGCACCTGGCTCGACAAGTACGGCATGCGCGGCGTCGGCGAGATCGACATCACGAGGCCGCGTTGGAGCGAACGCCCCACCACGCTCGTGCCTCTGATCCTCGGCAACATCAGGAACTTCGAGCCGGGCGCCGGCGAGCGGCGCTTCGAGCAAGGGCGGCAGGAGGCCTGGCAGAAGGAACAGGAGCTGCTGGAGCGCCTGCGGTCCTTGCCGGACGGGGAGCGGAAGGCCGAAGAGGCCAAGCGGATGATCGACCGGCTCCGGACTTTCATCGGGTACCGGGAGTATCCGAAGTACGGCATGGTCAGCCGCTACTTCGTCTACAAGCAGGCCTTGTTGGAAGAAGCCGAGCGCCTCGTGCGGGCCCACGTGCTTCGCGAGAAGGAAGACATCTTCTACCTCAGGTTCCAGGAGCTCCAGGACGTCGTACGCACGAACCAGGTGGACGACCAGCTCATCCGCCAGCGCAAGGACGCGTTCAAGTCGTATCAGGCGCTCACGCCGCCCCGGGTGCTCACGTCGGATGGCGAGGCTATCAACGGGGTGTACCGGCGCGACGACTTGCCGGCCGGCGCGCTGGTCGGCCTACCGGTTTCCGCCGGGACCATCGAGGGGCGCGCCCGCGTCATCCTGGACATGGCGGAGGCCGATCTCGAAGCGGGCGACATCCTGGTCACCGCCTACACGGACCCCAGCTGGACGCCCCTGTTCGTCGCGATCAAGGGCCTGGTGACGGAGGTGGGGGGCCTGATGACCCATGGCGCGGTGATCGCACGGGAGTACGGCTTGCCGGCCGTCGTGGGGGTGGAGCATGCCACCCGGCTGATCCGGGATGGGCAGCGGATCCGCGTGCATGGAACGGACGGGTACGTCGAGATCCTGTCCTAGCCCGGCCAGCCCGACACAGCGCGCCGTTGATAAAGCCACCTCCGACAGTGCTCCACGAGGCATCGGCTGCGCCCCGATCAATCCGACCGTACGACCCGAGCGAAACACCCGCGGCGTGCGCGACTTCCTCCTGCGAGCGCATCTGGGCCTCGCGCTCGGCACGGAGCACCGCACCGAGAATGATCGCGTCGGGGTGCACCTGGCCGCTTGACTGGCGGGGAGCCACAAACGCAACACTGCCGACGACACATTGCCAGCACAAGACCGCAAATGTTGTATTGCAGACAATGTGTTGTTGAAGTAACATCGCAGACCGTACATTGGGGTTGGCGACGCGTCGAACCCCACCGAACGAACGAGCGAAGGGAGGTCTAGCGCATGACGATCCAACGCATGGAGCACGTGGGCATCGTGGTCGACGACCTCGCGGCCGCGACATCGTTCTTCGCCGAGCTCGGACTCAAGCTGCTGGGCGAGGGGCGGGCCGAGGGCGGTTGGGTGGACCGCGTGGTGGGGCTCGAGGGCGTCCGGGTGGAGAACACGATGGTGGAGACCCCGGACGGCCACGGACGGCTCGAGCTGACGAAGTTTCACGCCCCG
>JBBSHN010000187.1:0-3417 GCA_038252945.1 Propionibacteriales bacterium
AGTATGGACGGCACCTCCGTCGGCCGGCGAGGCGGCGGTGATGCTGTGCGCACCACCACCACCGCTGGCGTCGGCGCCGTCGTCGCGCTTGGTGAGGTTGAGCCCAGTACGAGGGTCGAACAGGTGCATCCGTTTCGGGTCCAGCCACAGCTTCGCGGTCTCTCCGTCGCGGATGCGGCTCATCGGGTCGAGTGAGACGACCAGCTGGGTGCGCAGCTGCTCGCTGTCGAGGTCCTTCTCCAGCTCGGCGAGGTGGGACACGACGTCTGCGGGCGCATCGTAGGGAATGTAGGCGTACTGCTGGTTACCCAGCCATTCGGTGACGTCGACCTTGACGTCAAAGGTAACGCCTTGATCGCGCTTGCGTTCGTCGACGACGGAGTCGTCCTCGAAGTGTTCCGGCCGGATCCCGGCGATCAGCAGATCCTGGCCGGTCAGCCGCGATGCCACTTCAGCACGCAGCGGGCAGGACAAGAAGGGCAGCTCCAACTGGTCCCCCTTGACGGCGCACGGTAGGAAATTCATCGGGGGCGAGCCGATGAACCCAGCGACAAAGAGGTTGTTCGGCTGCTCATAGAGGTCTCGTGGAGTTGCGAGCTGCTCCACCACGCCCTTGCGCAGCACGGCCACCCGGTCGCCGAGGGTCATGGCCTCCGTCTGGTCATGTGTGACGTAGACCGTCGTGACGCCGAGATTGCGCTGTAGCCGCAGGATCTCCGTCCGCATCTGCCCGCGCAGCTTGGCGTCGAGATTGGACAGCGGCTCGTCAAAGAGGAAGGCGTTGGCCTCACGGACGATGGCGCGGCCCATGGCGACCCGCTGGCGCTGGCCACCGGAGAGCTGACCCGGCTTGCGCTGTAGGTGTTCCTCGAGGTCGAGGGTCTTGGCGGCGCCCTCGACGCGCTCCTTGATCTCGCTGTCCGCGGCACCCCGCAGTCGCAGCGGAAAGGCGATGTTCTCGTAGACGGTCAAGTGCGGATAGAGCGCGTAGTTCTGGAAGACCATCGACAGGTTGCGCTCGCGAGGCGCCTTTTGGTTCACGCGCTCGCCCCCGATGACCATGTCACCTGAGGTGATGTCTTCCAGCCCGACAATCATCCGGAGCAAGGTCGACTTCCCGCAGCCCGACGGCCCGACCAGGATGATGAACTCGCCGTCGGCGACCTCGATGCTGACGTCGTTGACGGCAGGAAAGCCGTCGCCGTAGACCTTGGTGATGTTGCGCATGCTTATCGCAGCCATGATTGCGTACGTCCCTTCAATGCTCGGCGGTCACGTAGTTCCGGCGGTCGGTCCGGCGGTCAGCCCTTGACTGCGCCGTTGGTGAGGCCGGCAACGATCCGGCGCTGGAAGGTGAGGACTATCAGGACGACGGGAATCGTCACGACCACCGCCGAAGCGGCGATCACCGTGATCGGCGACTGGAACTGCGAGGCACCGGTGAAAAAGGCGAGTGCCGCCGGCACCGGGCGGGCCCGGTCGGTGGACGTGAGTGAGACGCCGAACACGAAGTCATTCCACCCGGCGAAGAAGGTGAGAATCGCCGCCGTGAAGACACCGGGCGAGGCCAGGGGCACGATGACCTTGCGGAAGGCCTGCCACGTGGTGGCCCCGTCGACCTGAGCCGCCTGCTCCATCTCCCATGGAATCTCGCGGAAGAATGCCGACAATACCCAGATCGACAGCGGCAGCGAGAACGACACCAGCGGGATGATGACGCCCGGCCACGTGTCGAACAGGTGCAGGCTCCGCCACATGTTGAACAGCGGGGTGACCAGCGACACCACCGGAAACGCCGCGATGGCCAGTGCCACCGACAGGATGAACTTCTTGCCCGGAAAGTCCAGGCGGGCGATGCCGTAGGCAGCGAAGGTCGCCAGCACCACACTGATCGCGGTTGCGATCAGGACGATGCCGATGGAGTTGCGCAGGGCACTGGTGAACAGGCTGGTCTGGAAGACCTGGCGATAGTTGACGAGGCTCCAGTGCGTCGGGAAGAAACTGGCGTTGGACAACTCGGTCGGCGGCTTGAGCGACAGCGACAGGATCCAGGCGATCGGCAGCATCGTGTAGAGGACGATGACGATCGAGCCGAGGATCCAGGTCAGCTTCTGGCGCGTGCTCTGCTCATTCATCAGTCAGACCTCACGGTGCTCAGGTCGACCTTGAATCCCTTGATGAATAGGGCGGCGATCAGGACGACCGACAGGAAAAGAAGGACGGACAGTGCCGAGCCGATCCCGAGTGCCACCCGGGTGATGCTTTGCCGGTAGGTGAGGAAGGACAACGACTCGGTGTGGCTCGCGCCACTGGTCATGACGAAGATATTGTCGAAGATGGCCCACGCCGCCAGCGTCCGGAAGAGCAGCGCGACCATGATAGCCGCCTTCATGTTCGGGATCGTCACCTTCCACAGCCGTTGCCACGCGGTCGCGCCGTCGACCAAGGCCGCCTCCTGCAGGACGTCGGGGACCTGGGCCAGTCCGGCGAGAAGGAGCAACGCGATGAATGGCGTGGTCTTCCAGATCTCCGACAGACAGATGACCAGCAGGGCGGACCAGGTGTGGGAGAACCAGTCGAAAGACCCCATATGGAGCCACTTGTTGACGAATCCAGAGTCCAACTCGAACGCGTACCGCCAGGCGAACGCCGACACGACCGTGATGATGCCGTACGGAAGCAGGATCGCGGTGCGCACCGTTCGACGCCCGAAAACGACCTTGTTCATGACGAGCGCGAAGATGAATCCGATGATCAGCTCGACCACCACGGTGAAGACCGTGATGGCCAGCGTGGTGAACACGTCCTGCCACCACAGGCCATCCTTGAGCACGATCAGATAGTTGCTCAGCCCGATGAACTTGCGGTGGGTCGGATCCGTCAACCGGTACTCGAACAGCGACAGGTAGAGGGCGTTGACCATCGGGTACGCCGTCACGAGCAGCATGATGAAGACGGCGGGCGCCGAGAGCATCCAGCCGAGGTTGCGTTCCTTCTTCGCCCGATCGGAGAGACCTTCCCCGGCGGGGCGGGTCCCGGCCTGCTTGTCCGTCCGTTCGGCGGTGACTGTCACACGGACCTCCTCGAGGTGTCCCTGGCTGCAGACGTGGACGGGGTCATAGCAGCCTCTTGTCGTGCAGCACGTCCCTGATCAACGTGGCCGATGCGGCGGGCGTGGAGCCGGGCTTCAGCCCCGACGCCGGCTGCCAGTCGCGCTGGATTGCCCCGGAGACATCGCCGTAGAACGGGGTGATCGGGCGCGGACCGGCATCGTTGATCGACTGGCGGATCAATGCGGCCATCGGGAACGCCTTCTTGATCTCCGGATCCTCATAAAGCGTGCCGTTGGCCTGAGGGTCGCCGGCGATCTGCATGTCGAGCTTCTCCATGGCCGGCGAAATGATGCACTTGATCGCC
>JBBSHN010000188.1:0-3381 GCA_038252945.1 Propionibacteriales bacterium
AACAGCCACAACCCACCTCCGGAGGGCAGTCAGGAGGACCCGGCGTCTCACCAACGCCCGATCCCCGATGGAATCCAATGGATCCCTTCTGACACCTCCGGAGGTGCTTGTAAAGGAGTACCCCGACTTATATCAACAGAGCCGTTTGATGTCCCGCGGCAGAGGCGTCCAGCCGTCGTCGTCGGCAGCGCCTCGGGTCACAGGGGCAGCGACCGGGACACGGTGATGCTCGTCGAGCGAGTGACGTACCCAAGGTGCTCATTGAGGCGCAGCATCGGAGAGTTGCCCGCCTGGGTCCAGGTGTACATTTCGGTCAGGCCGTTGTCGGCAGCCCACTTCAAGGTGCGACGCTTCAGGTGCGAGGCGATACCCCGGCCGCGCCAGTCACGGCGTACGGCGGTCAAGGCATTCTCGCCTCGTTCGGGGCGGTCGGTGTCCCGGTCGAGGCCGGCGCAGCCGATCACCACGCCGTCGGAAAGGGCGAGGAACATCGGTTCGCCGACCCATGACGTGCTCCACTGTTCGGCACTGATCTCCAGGGGCGTGTACAGGGCGAAGTCGGTAAGGGCCTCCTTGCCGAGCGTGTCGAAGCATGCCGCCCACAGTTCCGGCTGCTCATCGAGCCTGACCACTTCGACGCCGTCCGGCAACGCTGACGGTGACTCCTCGTCCCCGATGGCACGCACTTGCTCGATCTGGCGATCCCTCTCCACGAAGCCGAAGTGGTCAGCGAACGCCAGCGACTCCGGGTCGTCGATCATTGAGCGCACCTCGGGCAGTCCGAGAGCGGCGACGTGCGCGGCGAGCGCTCGCAGGAGCGCCGACCCCACCCCTCGGCGCCGGAACTCGGGTCGCACCCGAGGCGCTACGAACCCTCCGCCAGTCGTATCCGACCGATCGGCCAAACCGGAGCCCACTACAGAGCCGTCCATGGTGGCGAGCATCATCAGCCGGTCCGCTGAGTCCTGGCCGCGCATCTCCGCGACCGTGTCGCACCGCTCCCCCGGCACCACCGCGATCCGGACCTGCCGCCAGGCCCCGTAGTCGTCATCCGTCACGCACACTGACAGTTCCATGCGTCGCAACCTAGGCGGTGCGTCAAGTGGTTTCCGACAGGGACAGGTCAGGGTCCGTCAAGACGAGCGCTTGCGCGATGACTGACCTCGCCATCGTGGGACGTGAGGGCACTGTTGCATTGAGCGATCCCGCGAGCGGCCCGCCGCAAACGTTGCGGCCCGCCGGCACCTAACCTCCCGCGAGGTGTCCCGTTGTGCCGGCGACGGCCTGATGGCGCCCTCGGGACACGTCGCGGGGCAGCCGACACGAAGAACTGCTGTGCCCCCTTCCCACGATGGCTCAATGCAACAGTGCCGTCCGGGTGGCCTTCGATGAACTGGCGCTCGCCATCTGACCGAACCAGAAGGGCTCAACCCTGCCGCTCGATCAATCAACGCAACAGAGCCCTATGGCGAACCCGGGCAAGGGAATCGGCGCGCCTCCCTCGGGAATCTCGAAGTCGACGCCAACCGCCTTCGCCAGTCCAGCAGCGAGGGCGACGGCCGTCATCGCCGCGAGCGTAGCGACTAGCCCGGCTCCAACGAGACGGCGGAGCCGGCGCGTGTAGCTCGTCTGCCCAAGTTTCGAGCGTGGTACCAGTTCGGCGCCATTCCTCGCGCTCACTTTGATTCCCCCTTGTTCGGAAAATGGCCCGCTTCGTCGAGCCGTCGGAGCTGTCCCGCGTGCACGTCTCGCACCCACTCCCAGCCTGGCTTGACAGATGACCCGACCCGCGGATCGGCGGGGACAAGACCATGCCGCAACGCGACCACATACGCCCGATCCTGCTCGATCCGTGCTTGAATCGCGTCGGACCCGCCTACCGACCCATGGCCGGGGATAACGAAATTCAGATCGCCGGTCATGCCCTCGAGCAGTCGTAGGGCGGCGAGGTAGTCCTCGATCGGGTCAGCGGCGTTCAGGTCGAGCATCGGGATCAGTACGTCTGAAAGCATGTCGCCGGCGATGAGCACCCCGCGCGGCGCGACGACCAGCGCTGCGTGTCCCGGTGCATGCGCCTGGTGCTCGACGATCCGGACGTGAGGACCGTTCCACGGAATCTGCGCGGTCTCGGCGGGCAGGCCGGTGATGAGGCCGAGTAGGTCCAGGGGTACCTGCTCGGGGATGCCGGCGGCCTTTGCGACCGCATCCACCCCGCCCGCGAGCCGGTCCTGGGCAGTGGCAGCGCAGCGCGCGGTGGCGTGACGGGCCGGCGAGCCGAGGCCGGTGTGCCAGAGCAGGTGGTCCCAGTGCGGATGCGTCGAGAAACCCGCCACCACAGTCTGGCTCGAATCGGCGAGGTCGCTCGCGAGACAGTCGAGTTCGTCGACGTGCACCCCGGGGTCGATGACCAAAACACCATCCTGACCCAGCACGACAACGGTGTTGGTCTGGCAAAACCTGCTCTCGTGGACCAGCACATCCTCCGCAACCTGCTTCAGCACGGAGTTGCCTCCAGTTCGTTGCGGATGGCGTAGTGGTGCAGCGTGACGCCCTGATCGAACGTTCGCTGCTCGAGCAGGTCGAGCTGTATGGGCACGTTGTACTCGTCGAACAGCGGCCTGCCGGAGCCGAGGATCGCGGGATGGGTGAAGAGCAGCAGCTCGTCGAGCAGTTGGGCGCGCAGTAGCTGAGTGGCGAGCGTCGCGCCGCCCACACCGATGGTGCCTTCGGTCTGGGCTCGCAGGGCGGCCAGCTGTTCGATCGCGTCCGGGCCGCCGATGATCCGGGTGTTGTGATCGGCGCTGCGTCGGGTGCGGGAGACGAGCACCTTCGGCTTGGTGGTCCAGATGTCGCCATACTCACGCGTGACCGCAGGGAGCGAAGCGTCCCCGCGCGCCAGCGGCCAGTACTCTTCCATCGTCTCGTAGAAGATCCGGCCCTGGACCATTGACGCTAGCCGCTGCGCTTGCGCGTTGAATTCTCGGTGAAGTTGTTCGTCGATGCGCAGCCACTCGCCCGCGCCGATGTCACCCTGAACTTGCTCGATCCGCAGGTCGAGAGAGACGTTCATCCAGTAGACGAAGTGACCCATGATCACCTTTCCCTAGTGATTGCAATTCGAAGACGTCAGACAACATGTCGCCGGCGACGATAACCCCTGGCTCGTCGATCAACGGGCCCGTACGGCTGAGCTGTCGGCCGGATGCTCGTTGTCAAACGGTGTTAGCCTGCCTGTTTCATGGCTCTTCTGACACATCCGTGGGTGCTTGAGCGCGCCTGAAAGGTGAGCACGCCGTTCCGTGTCTAGGTTTCTGAGCTGTTGAGGTCCAGGAGCCAGAGAGCGGAGAACGGCGTGCAGAACGCCACCTTATGGCGCGCCCT
>JBBSHN010000189.1:0-3377 GCA_038252945.1 Propionibacteriales bacterium
AACCGCGGTTTCGGATTGGTTCGCCTCAACACCGCCACTTCATGGCGGAGCACGAGCAGCTCGGCGTCCTTCGACGCCGACGAGCGGGCCAATAGCGCAAGCCAGCCGCTGAGCCGGACCAAGACCAGGTAGAGCAGCCGCATCGACACGGGAGGTGATCATGCCAACCGCGTCCAAGCCGGTGCGCGCAGGCTTTTGGAACCCTTCACCAATATCCCGAGAACAGACCGCCTAACTACTTTCGACACGCAACATTAGGCACCGTTTGGTCGCTACCGGAGTCGTCACGTGTACTGTCACCGAGCGGCTGAGTCACGGTTCCGGCACCGGAGTCGGTCGAGGCGTCGCCCGTACCGCCGTTGTCACTGACGACCGGGGCATCGGTAGACGAGCGAGCCTGTGTCAGTACCACTCGCAGCGGCGCCGGTCGTTCCGCCCGAGTCGGTCGTCGAACCGGACCGCGTGCTCAGTAGAGTCGCGAGGCGTCGCAGACCGGAGTAATTGTGCGCGCTCTCATCGCTTTCACGATGTGGCGGGCCCCATTGCAGAAATGAGCTGATAGACAAGGCGAATCCGCGGCACGTCCACCTTATGCTGCGCGGCACGGCGGACGAGATCACCGAAAACGAACTCGACCTCGGTGGATCTGCCGGCCGTTATATCGCGCACCATCGAGGTGTAGCTCAGTGTGCCGACAGGCCCTGCCGCTCGCGCTCTAGCCACGAAACCACTGATGACCTCATTTCGTGGACAGTTCAGATAGGTCCGCAACGTCAAGCCGGGAAAGTCGCTCACCGCCTCACCTTCGGCCTCGGCCAACGCTGCAGCTTCAGCCACGAGGTCGAGGAAGGTCGCGACGCTGTTGGCATTACCCAGCAACGTCCAGGTGTCCAGCCGGGTCAATGAGGACGTCGCGAACACACCGACGGTATTGGCGCACTTCGTCCAGAGCAGCGAGCGAATCCGATCGGTGGTCTCGATCGGTAGCTCGGCACGCCGGAACGCGTCTGCGATCTGTGCGACCCGCTGCGATGGCTGGCCGTCGAACTCGCCGAAATAGGTCGTACCGACCCCGGTGATCTCGATGCTTCCATCGGCATCGCGGCCTGCTGCTGTCATCGTTGCGCAACCGACGACCGCGTCTGAGCCGAACGCATCGAATAGCAGATCATCCTTGACGACGCCGTTCTGCATCCCGGCAACCCAGCCGGTCCTCCGTCGCCAACGTCGGCTGACCTCGGCCGCAATCTGGGCGAGCTGCGGTGCTTTGGTCGCAAATATCACTGCGTCATCAGCTGGGATTTCGGACGGATCTATGACCAGCCCAATCGCTCCGACTGCACCTGGCCCCTGCTGAACTGGCAGCTCGATCGGGCGGAGACCACCGATTCGGAGCGCGCCCGCGTGCAGCAGTGAGTCCCGAGTTGTAGCGCGGACGAGCATCGTAGTGGCGTTCGAACTGCCGAGCAGTGCACCGAGACCTTGACCGAGCGCGCCGGCTCCTGCGAACGTAATCCCCTGCATAGAGAGACTTCCTGACTTGATTCAATCGAGGCGAACGATCGCGGCAAGCGGGTTGCCGTCGGGTGGACCTTGATGGGAGTTGTGTTCCCCGCCGGAGACGAAGCACATGGTCTGTCCGGTGGTCACAGCCAGCAGGTAGCCACCCATAGCCTTAGCCACGTGATAGCCGACCGGATCGTCGGCGAGCGTGATGCGCTGGCCGTGGAGCCGGCCGGAGCCGGGGATGATCATTTTCGCAAGAAGATAGACAATGCGCGAGCGCTCGTTGTCCTCGATCGAACCGTTCGTCGCGAGACCGGCACCGGACATGCTGGCAGCTGCCACGGCTGCCGGCACGGCGTCGATGTCGAGGATGTCGCGCATCGGGTGATGCCCGATGCGTAACGAGCCAGCGCCGTATGCGCTGTTGCCCAGCAGGAACACGTCCGCGCTGGTCTTCTCACCGGCCGCCGACGTCATAGCCACTGACGAGAAAAGGTGCCAGTCGCGCCTGATGTCCTCGTCGCGGAGACGTGCCGAGTCGATCTCACCGAGCGCCGCGGCCACGCCGAGCGCAGAACCATCGTTCGCGTAACACATTGCTCCGTGCGGGCCGATACCCAGATCGGTCGTGACAGTGTCCGTGCTGCGACCGCGGGCCTGCTCGATCCCAATTTCCGTTAAGGCCGGAGCCTTCACCAGCACCAGGTGTACATCGCCCGGATCGGTGATGCCTGCGGATGTCATCGCGTCCCCGACGGCATCGGCAACCTTGTGCACCTGGCCCAGCCGGCCGATCTCTTCGGGCCGGATCTCGGCTGACCGCGCTGTCCCGGCGACCAAGCGATCGGCTCCCGCCTGGGCGTGGGAAGCAACGGCCTCGGCATCTTCACCGCCCTCGCTCCAGTGCTGCGAGAAGATGGCTATGTGTGGCGTGAGCACGCCCGGGGTGCCGCCGGAGAGTATGATGCACAGTCGCTCGTGCACCTGCCCCGCGGTCGTGCCGAGTGCCTCGGCCAACACGCGGGTGATGGCAGCGTCGGCAGTCTCTCGGCCGACGTCCTTGCCCATGCCGGTGCCTTCGGTCTTGCCCACGACTGCGATCACCTCGGCGGGATCGACCGTCCCCGCGGCGAGTAACGCGCGAAGCGCTGTCACATCCGACGGATTCTCCATCGGCAGCACGTGCACGTCGACGGTCTGCCTTCTTGGGCTGGCGGAACTCACTTAGATTGTCCTGGGTGTTGGAGGGCAAGGGCCACCGCGAGGGCGAGGTCTTCGCGAAACGGCGGGGCGACCACCTGTACCGACAACGGCCTGCCATCCGCTGTCTGTCCACGGGGGACCGATACGGCAGGCAGCCCGAACAGACTGATCGCGCGACTCGGTGTTACCAACTCGAAACCGCTGGCGGCGCGACCCTGCAGCCGGATCGATCCCAAGTCCTGGAACGGTGCCGCAGCTGCGATTGGTAGTACCAGCACCCGCTCACCGAGCAGCCACTCCGACAACTCCACGACGAGCCTGGCCCGCTCCGCAAGCAACCTGGGCAGCGAGCTCCGATCGGATTGTTCCCGAGCGAGCAGCGATGAAATGAAACCGGTCAGTAGGAATTCGCGACCGTGCGCGAGGTGCCTGATTTCAGCAAGCGGATCGAGTTCTCGCAGTTCCGAATACACTGCCGCCGCCTCGTCCACCGCCCTTGGTAGTCCGTGTTCGACCCTGTGCACGACCTCACCGAGCACGTCAGCAGCTGAGGACACCGCCGCGGCAACCTCGGCTTCCGCGGTGATTCCGGCGACGTCGGTTCCCCAGCGCATCTCAACGTCGGCGAGCCGCGCGCCGCGGTAGTCGCGCAGCGGCTCATCCACCGC
>JBBSHN010000190.1:0-3358 GCA_038252945.1 Propionibacteriales bacterium
ACCGAGCTGCTCAAGGTGAAAGGATGGGACCCCGATGAGTTCGAGATCAGCGCGCAAGTTGTCTAGCAGGAACGTTGGCCGGACGACCTAGTGTTGCGCCACGCGGCGGGGTGCGCGAGCGCGTACTGAAGCGCGAGCGTCGCACCCCACGAATGGCCCGCAACGATCCAGTTGTTCAGTCCCATCGCGCGCCGAATGTCCTCAAGGTCGGCCACGTAGCGATGGATGGTGAATGGACCCTCGCTGCCGTCGGACCGCCCGCAACCGCGTTGGTCGAACCGGTGCACTCTGACCACGTCGTCCATGAGGGATGCCAACGGCTGGAGGTAGTCCCATAGGCCAGGGCCCCCGTGGCACAGAGCAAGACTCGGCCCGCTGCCTTGTGACTCCGTCCACATGCGAACGCCATCATCCGTTATCACTGGTGCCACCTCGACCATGCCTGCACCGTAGTGACTGGACCAGCCCGCTCGATTCATGGTGTCTCGTGCCGCGTTGGAGGGGGCTGGTCAGCCTCCCGCTCCTTGCTGAACAAACTTGGGCGGCTGACCCGTCGCGGACATCGCACTTCGCGAAGGTTGCGCTGTTCAGAATCCTTAAGAAACTTGCGATTCGGACTGCTTGCGACCGGCGCTGACGGTAGATAGACCGCCTTTGGTCAGACGGTCGGCTGACCGCAGTGAAGGTGCGAACCTGCCGTCTCTCAGATTGTCCTCCGATGCGGGCTCCGTGTGAAGACTGTTCTTTTGGCCGACACCGTGCGCATGATGCGCGGCCGGTGCATGAGTTACGGAACCGCCTGTCGCACGTACTGTGGATTGGCGGCGGACCGTGCGTCGGCAAGACCACGTTGTCGCGCCTCCTCGCTGGCAAGTTCGACCTCAAGATCTACAACATTGACTGGCACCACGACCGTGAGCACCAGCTCCGTGGCATGCCTGACGGATGGGCCGCACTGTCCATGGACGATCGGTGGCTGCTGCCGACTCCCGAGGGCCTTGCGCAACGGGAGATCGCGTCGTGGACCGCGCGCTTCAGGCTCGTGACCGAAGACCTCCTCGCCTTGCCGAATAGACGCCCGATAATCGCTGAGGGTCCGAGCGCCTTCCCTTGGTCGGTCGCGGAGGTCATTCGCTCGTCGAGTCAGGCCATCTCTTCCTGCCAAGTCCGGAGTTTCGCGACGCTGTCTTGCTGCCGCGTCACGGCGACCTTGCAGGTGGGAGCGCGGCCATGACAAGCGATCCCCAGCGCGCAAGGATGAACATCAAGCAACGCGCTCAGATACTCTGGTTCTTCGCACGTAGCGACTCGTCCGCTCAGTCCCAAGGACGAACCCGTCGATCTCCCTGGCCCGCCGACCTGTATCGAGGTCCTTGCCCCGCAGGCGGTAGCTATCGCCCTTGAAGGGACAGGATCTCGGCGTGGTGGATGAGCCGGTCGATCAGCGCTGTCGCCGCGCCGTCGTCGCCGAAGACCTCGCGCCAGGCGCTGAGGGCTTGATGCTCGTGACGATGAGCGAGGCGCGCTCGTAGCGGTTCGAGACGAGGTGGAACATGACGGTGAAGGGGACGTTGGGGCGCACGCTCGCCGCATCCGCTCGGGGCATTCCCAGGACACCGAGCGCTCGGACGTCATCGGCCGCATCGTGACGTCGTAGCCGGACAATATCTCAGACTATCAGCATGCGCTCGACTGCTCAGATAGAATCTCAATCGGTGTGGGAGGCCAGCGCCGGGATGCGGCGGTTCGGGCCGCATGGTTATTGAGAGGCTTTGAATGAGGGGGAGCGATGGAACCATCCCGCCATTACGTTCGCGTTGCGGCGGCCGCGTGCCTGGTCATTGCAGGAGTCGTTGCGATGACCGGGCCAGCCAACGCGGGAGTCGGTGACCCGGCATGTGGAACATTCGGGGAGTGGCAGTCTAAGGCGTGCTTCCGTCAGGCCCAGGATTTCAACGGCGCCTACGCGGAGTGGAACGACAATACGATGACACTCGGTCCGGGGTTCACTGGCGTGCTCACGCATCTTCTCACAACCTACGCGGACTTCGGTGGGTGTGGACTCGATTTCGTAAGCGTGGGCCTACGGAAGGGAGGGATCGCCGGAAACACGCAGCGGTGGTACACGGGCTCACTCAACCAGGCCGGACAGTACAATGAGGTGGTTCGAGGGGATGCGAGCCCGAACGAGGATCTGGCGCCCCACAGCTATCGCGTCCGCTACATCGAGGCGTCCGGAACCGCCGACGTCTTTGAAGCGTCCGTCGACCCTGTCGGCGTCCTCACCGCGGGTGGCGCGTGGGAGATCGATTGGCTCAACATCGGCGCGAATGGCTGCCGCAGCAAGGTGGGCGTCGCCGCCGACCAAGCGCCCGACGGGAGCTACTCGATCTCGACCTTCGACGCGACCAATATCTACCGCCTGATAACGTCGACGAATGCCATCTACGGGTTTAATGCGAGCCAGTACTGGATCGAAGCCGCCTGCGGCATCGAGGCGTCGCCGCCCAACTGCTACAACGGTCTCTACGTTGGCGGTGACCCCGGTCACTGGTCGAGCAACAAGCCATGAGGTAAGGAGCAAGAAATGAGAAGGGTCCTCGCCGCGACGGTGGCCGCGACGCTGGCTGCTGTCGGCATCACTTTCGTCGTCGTCTCGAGCGCGGCGCGCGCAACCGCAGCCGACACGTCGGTCACGACCGTGAGCGCTTCGAGCGGTCAGCTGGCCGCGAGCCGCGATGTCGCCATCAGACGAGTGACGAGCCACCCTGAGGTCGTGCGCCGGATCGACAAGATCGAAGCGAAGCTGACGACGTGGGGGCAGTACCAGGCCAACCAAGGGTTCGTGGATAAGGGCCGTGCAACCAACGCGCCGGTGTGGGTCGTCGCCGTAAGCGGCGCCATCACGCCCGCGACCGCGGAGGGCCGCAGCTTCGGCTGGGCGCTGTTCGTGCTCGATAGCGCGGGTATCCAATATCTCGCGAGTGCGAACGGCCCAGGGTCAACGTGGCCAGCGTACTTTGACGCACTGATCGACTTGGCGAAGTAGACGGCTCAGCCGTCGGGGGATCGGCGGCAGCGGTCATCAGGGGATGCAATCTCCGGGACCGATTGCCCCGCGAGTGAAGCGTCATAAGAACTGTCGTCGCCGCCGCGCCAGCGGCTACCAGATAGAGGCCGGTGGCGAGCGCGGACGACCACGGATAGTGACCTCCGACCCTGCCCAGCAGAGCAACGCCGATGGCAAGGAGATCCGGCGCACGTGGAGCGGCAGGAATCGCCCAGAGCGATAGGGCGATAACGACCGGAGTGGACATCGCCGCCACGGCGTCCACCAAGAGGGTGACCTCGCGCAAGA
>JBBSHN010000191.1:0-3350 GCA_038252945.1 Propionibacteriales bacterium
CGAAGCCACCGCCGGACGAGGAGTGGTGCCCCTGACCTAACCAACGCAGGGAGATCAGGCGTCCGTGGACAGGGAGATCAGCTGTCCGCCAGCAAGGAGATCAACTGACCGCCCACAGGGAAGTCCCGCTGTCCGTTGACAGCCGGCCCCGCGTGGGCTAAGCGCCCAGCCCCGGGCTGATGGTTCCTCCGGATGTGAGGAGGATCCATGCCGTCCAGTCGCCGTGTCAAGCGCGAGTGCGCCCAGATCGAGTTCGAGCTGTCGCGCGATGAGCAATTCACAGAATTGTTTGCATCTGCGGGCTGGCCCGACCCCAGGTCGGGCCAGCTATCGTCGCCACATTGGAGTGATCTGTTCCTGCGTCCTGCCACGTTCTGGCGGGCATGGCTGACCACGATCGTGCTGCAGTTCGGGATTGCGGTGAGTTGCGACATCGCGTCGACCAGCCAGCAGCCCATCCTGGTCGTCATGGTCTTGCTAACGTTCCCGATCACCCTCATGCCCCTAGTCACATGGAGCCGAGCCCATCCTGCGGCTGAGGACTCTTGGTGATGCATGCCGTAGCGGACAAATGGCTTCGCTCAAGGCTCCTGCTGCGTCGCTCCGCGAGCGCACTTCTTGCGAGGTAGGGTCTTGCGTACATTCTCCGCGTCACCGAGCCTCAGTTCCACGACTGGGCGCTCCGGGCGCGGGAGAATCACTCGTCCAGCGCAACGCCTCGTCAAGCAAATCGGCTGCCCGAGCCCACTCGCGTTCACGTTCATCGAGCAGACGTTGCTCGCGGGTAGTCCCCAGCGCAGTCTCCGCGGCATGCTCCAGTCTGTCGAGCAGTTCGTTCATGGCCGAGCCGACCTCCGCTAAAAGCAGCCTCTCGGCTTCCACCAGTCGCTGCCTCAGATCGCCGCGAGCTCGCCCGAGTTGACGGTCGGCGAGCAGTATCGCTCTGTCCCGTAGATACATTGAGGCTGCTCGCCGACGCAAAGTAGGGGGTAGCTGGCGACGTACCAGCGTCGCGAGTGCCGAAGCGGCATCGGGCACCGCCGATCCTAGATAGAAAAAGCGCGGGTCGGACGGGAGTGAAATCGACTCCAACGCCATGGCGAGGTCGACGCCTAGGAGTTCGTGAGCACTAGCGCGCAACTGCGCAAGGGCGGAGCCGCGGATCGCCGTGGCGCGCTGACCGATCGCCTCAAGGTCTCGCTGAACTTGTTCGGCGCACTTTTGGCGCCACGACTCGGCATGCTCAGTGGCACGCATGGTCATTGCTGCGACGAAGTCAGCCTCAGTCTCACGGTCGATGCGTCGGCCGTCTGCCAATCGCTCCACCTCACGGAGCAAGGTCTCCTCAAGGATTGCGATCTCCGAGCCGCAGGAACGGTCAAGAGCGGCGTTCAATCTGCGGATCCCGGCTGATACCACGTCGGCGCAGTCCTGGTATTGGCCGCGCGCCTCGTCGATCGCGAGCGTGAACAGCGCTGCACGCTCCGGGGCCTGGGCACTCGCGAGTCTGGCTAGCGACAGCCTGACGGCGACTTCATCTCGCTCACCCTGGATCAACCGCCGCGCCCGAGTTCGTATCGAGCGAGCGAGGGTATGCCGCTCGGGATCTGTGGCGAGAGAGGTGACCAGATCGCGGATCTGGCTCAAGCCAGGATGGGGCTTGAAGGCAGCATTCTTGGTCGAGACAGCGATGACATCGGTGGGCCGCCCGATGGTCTTGGCTACGACATCCCGGGTATATCCGACGACGACCTCTAGGTCGTCGTCGCTCAGCAGGTCCGACTTGTTGATCGCGACCAAGAGTTCTGCCGCCTGGGAGGCCGCGTCTTCGATCAGGCGCTGTTCACGCGCGGATACCGGTGGATCGGACGTCAGAACCATCAGGCCTACATCCATCGTGCCCTCTGCATCCGACGCCACCTGGTCGTGCCGCCCATCGACTGAGCCAGTGCCAGGGGTGTCGACGACGAGGACCGACGCTGGCCAGGGAAGGTCCGGGACCAGTACCTCTACGGATGAGATGCGGCGCAGGTTGGCTGGGTTGCGCTCGTCGGTGACGTACTCCGCGATGGTATCCAACTCGCCCAGTGCGGTGCGCCCATCCTGGTACGTGACCACCAATGACCGCCTCGGATCCTTACGAACGACTGTCACTACCGAGGTCACGGGTAAAACGCCGGTCGGCAAGAGCGGTCGACCAGCCAGCGCATTGATCAGGGAGCTCTTGCCTCGCTTCGCCTCACCAAGCACGACCACTCTGATCTGCCTGGCGTGCCACTGATCTCGCAGCTGTTGAAGTGCTGTCCGCTGGCTGGAGATGGCCAGGTCGAGATCCGCCAAGAGCCGGTCCAGGCTCTTTGGCAAAGTGTCCTCGTGAGCGCTTGACCGTTGCCCATGCGTCATCTCCGTCCTCCGCCCCAATGCCCGTCTCGGTCGGACCGGCTGCTTCCGGTAATGAACGGCACTAGCGTCGCCGGGTATGCGGTCGACCAAACAGCAAGGCCCCTGTCGATGGCGCTCCGTAGCCGCTCAGCTTGCTCACATGAGACCTCGCGCTTGGAAGGTCGGCCAGCGGCACAGCGTCGTCGTCCCCGGGGGCCAATCGCGACAGCGAACAGTGAAACTCGCAGCTTGGTAGACGCCATGATGCCGATCCTCCCAGGCGCCCGACTATCTACGATCAGCCGTCACCGCGCCTTGGTCTTCCGCTCCCGCACCCCACCCCGGTCCAGCAACCGAGCCACCGAATCCCACGCGATGCCCAGCTCCCGGCGGATCGAGGACAGCGAGCGGCCCTCCTGGTACAGCCGCACCGCCTCGGCTTGGAACCGCCGGGTCGAGCGCCAGCCAGTGGATGCTGGCGCCTGGTCTGCGGCTGGAACCAGACGCCGAGATGTGAGGCGTTCGTACGGTTCCGGGGGAGCCGGCGCCCCCCGAAACCGTCTCCCTGTCGGATCACTCAGAAATGGGCGTACCAGAAAGTCCTTGGAAATAACCCGGGAGGCGGTGTCGGATCGGGGCAAGGGTGTTCGTGGTAGAGGTGAGAGGGCGCCCACGAGGGCCCCCACATCACAGGAGATGATTCGAGATGAAGTACCTGTTTTCCGTGATCGACGACAAGACCAACTCCGGCACCCGCGACGAGATGGCTGCAGTCAACGTGTTCAACGACCAGCTTCAGGCGGATGGCTACTGGGTCTTCGCCGGCGGCCTCGATTCGCCCGGCACGGCCACCGTCATCGACAACCGGGGTGGGGAGTCAATGTTCACCGACGGGCCCTTCCTGGAGTCGAAGGAGCACCTCGCCGGCTTCTGGATCATCGAGGCCCCCGACCTCGACGTGGCGCTCA
>JBBSHN010000192.1:0-3340 GCA_038252945.1 Propionibacteriales bacterium
TAGTGAATCCCGCTTGGACCAGTGGTCTGGGCTCGTGCACGCCGGCGACTGACGCTGCAGAGCACGAGTGCACGAGTGCACGAGTGAACCCCCGCCCAGTCCAAGGCAGCGAATAGCTCTTATCCGTACTTCAGCCAAGACAGACCGAAGAGAGCTCCTCCACCGACTATAAAGAAAGGAAAACTCAGGAACACGAACCCCAAGGCCATTAGTAGAATACACATCGCAACCGTGGCTGGCCAGATGTTTGGCTTGTCAAGGAAGTCCCCGAGGTATTCCATTCCTGCCATGAAGAGCACTCCAATGATAACCAGGACAAGAAGGAAGAGTATGAATAGGATCAGCCCCCCCGCCCGTGAGGCTGCTCCGCTCGACAGTGTCGTCACGCCTCTGGTGTCATGGTAATCCTTAGCTTCATTTGGCTAATGACTGATGCTCGCTCACGACGCTTGCAGCAGGGTCAGCGGCGCGTACGCCCGCATCTACAGGGGGACGTCCAACCCCGGATGGCCAGCGCCTCAACGATCGGTTTCCAGCCCTCAGGCACCGGGGGCCATTCTGGCGCCGGATTGAACGTGTAGCCGGCCGATGGCCGGGAGGGTGCGGTCGTCATGCTGTCTCCTGGAGCGTCGTCCGACGCCACGGCAATAAGGGGCCGTGACTCATGAGAATGTGGCGCGAAATGATGCCTAGCTGACGCAAACGTCGAAGGACCAGCCGAACGGCCAGCGTTGCTGGCCGTCCGGCCTATCGGATGCCTGAAGCGGGGACTTGCCGGGCCGCGGCGACCCAGCGGGAGCGGATTGGCAACCCGACTGTTGCCGGGCGACCTGGGGTCGCGTCGGCTACCCAGCCAGCAGGTACGCCGATGAAAGGCGCCACGGGCGTATGGTCCAGCCTCCCCGGTCCGGTACCGTCCATCGGGCGCCCGGCCTGGATCGGGATGACCGCAGCCGCCTTCGCCCGACTGCCCACAGCGTGGCCAGGTGAGTTGCACGACCTCCAGAGCCTGTCGTACCCGAGGTATCGCGCTTATCCGCTTCACCCGATTGCCACGGCGAGCATCCTCGTCATGACTCCCGCGCGGCCAATCCGTTGAACAGCACGTACCAGCTCGCTCCCAATCGGATTCCATCCGGCACCGACTTCGGCGGAGTCTTCGGAGACGGCGGACGCAACCCAGCTGCTGTGTTACGTGGTTAGGACGCTCTGAGTTGGCCCCACCGGAACGGGGCGGATTCCAGCCACCGTCGCAACACGGCGACCAGAGATCAAGAGGCTACGCGCTGCCGCGATGCCCGTCGTACGCACTCTGTCCGCGGCAGAAGCGGACGTTGGTCGCGAGTACACCGGTCTTCACGAGCTGGCTGCATCGACGCCGGCCGGATACCGGGCCGACATACGTCATTGCCGGCTCGGCTGCCGTCCAACAAGATATGGGGTATGTCCAATCCGATTGTAGTCGTCTCGCCCAACGCGCTCGTCGACTCCGATCCTACTGCCGGGATGCATCGCCAGCGGGCCATCGAGGTACCGGGTTTGTGGTCCGGACTCGTGCACACCGAACCTGGAGCGACATCCGGCTGGCATCATCACGGCGAGCACGAGACCAGCCTTTACGTGGTGCGCGGGGCGATGCGGTTGGAGTTCGGACCGCACGGCCAATCGGTGGTCTATGCCGGGCTGGGTGACTTCATTCACATACCGGCCCACGTCGTGCACCGCGAATCCAACCCGACTCAGCAACTCGCCACGGCCGTCATCGCGCGCGCTGGCATCGGGGTAACCACCGTGAACGTCGACGAACCGGACGCGTCCGCGTCGAACGACTGACGGGCTGCGCAACCTAGGCCAGGCCAGCTGGCTGGGCCATGATGTCGCCGCGCGATTCGCACGCTTGGCGGCAGATGCGTGCGACGGTGCGGGCGATGGAAGCGTCGGCTTAGGCCCGGCCGATGGTGATGACGAGGGTTCTAATTCGGAGGCACGGCGGCAGGACCGCCGTAGACTCGCCGCGTGATTGAGTCCGTCGCCGAACGCTACCTCCAGCTGGGGCTTCCAGCTCGACCACCACGTCGAAGGGACCGTCGACGCCTACTTCGGACCGCCGGAGCTGGCGACGGCGGTCAAGGCCGCCCCACCCGTCGAGCCGCGAACCCTCGTCGCCGCTGCCGAAGCGCTCCTCGACGAGCTCGGCGATGGGCTGGCTGCGCGACCAGGTGGTCGGGCTGCGCACCTACGCCGGCGTGCTGGCGGCGAGGCCCGCCCGTACGCCGACGAGGTCGAGGGGTGCTACGGCGTGCGGCCGACCTACACGACGAAGCCGTCTTCGCCGCCGCACACGGGCGGCTCGAGCACTCGCATCTCTCCCGTCGGCGTGAGGTGATGAAGAAGCGGAGCGGAGGTACGGTCGTGCGATGCGCGGTGACCGAGTCGAGATCGTCATCGACGCAGGCAGCGAGGTCCGCACGTACGAGGTGGTCGCGACCCGCAATGGCCGCCGGGTCGAGGTCAGCACCGGACGCAGCATCGTTGAGGTCGCCGAGGTGACGCGCGGCGGCACGCCTGTTCGCACCGCCCGTTTTATGGCGAGCCGGATCCTCGCCCTTGTCGAACACCCGGCGACTGACCGAAACACCGCCCAGGAGAGCGTCCCACAGGTGAGGCCTCAACCAAGCTGACTGTGTCGCCGGCCGGCTGTGGCCTGCACTGAGCGAGCTGGGTGAACTTCCCACACTGGTCGCAGTGCTACCGCCTAGCCGAGTGAGTGAGTGACTACCGGTTTGAATAACCGGTCGTCACCGGCCCCACTCGATCACACGGCGCAGGTGGCGCGGCCGGCGGCGTGGAGCGGTTCGTGGAGCGAACTGTGGTTCTGCCGTGCAGATGTAGAGCATGGAGTGCCGCTATCCGCCGGCATAGTCCCTGGTAGAAGCTGTGGGCGGCGCGATGCAACCCCTTCCTAAACCGTGTGTCGCAGGTTCGAATCCTGCCGGGGGCACGCTTGTGATTGTGCGAGTTCGGCTGAGTGGAACTACTCAGCCAGTCTCCTCGCAACCGCGAAGCATCGGGTTGCCCGCTCCAAGGCTCGCGAAGCCTCGATCTTCGAGATGTCGTCGGGCTCATACTCCGTCTTGGTCTTGAGCGGTAGGTCGAACTGGCCAAGTTCGCGACCGAGACCGGACTCGCGATCACCGTCTGCCACTTCCCGCCCGGGACCAGCAAGTGGAACAAGATCGAGCACCGCATGTTCAGCGCGATCACCAGCAACTGGCGCGGCCGGCCGCTCACCAGCCACCAGGTGATCGTCGAGTTGATCGGCGCCACCCGCAACACCAAA
>JBBSHN010000193.1:0-3294 GCA_038252945.1 Propionibacteriales bacterium
TGCAGGTGGTGGCGGCAGAGGTGATCGTGATGCCGCGCTCCTGCTCCTGCTCCATCCAGTCCATCGTCGCCGCGCCCTCGTGGACTTCGCCGATCTTGTAGTTGATGCCGGTGTAGAAGAGGATCCGCTCTGTGGTTGTGGTCTTGCCGGCATCGATGTGCGCCATGATGCCGATGTTGCGGACTTTGCTGAGGTCAGTCGTGATCTCGGTTGCCACGGTTGGCGTTTCCCTATCGAATCGTTCGAAAAGTCGGTGATGTGCAGTACGACGCGCCGGCACCGTGCGTACGGTTCACCAGCGCCGGTGACCTCACCAGCGGTAGTGCGCGAAGGCCTTGTTGGACTCAGCCATCTTGTGAGTGTCCTCACGCCGTTTGACGGCCGCGCCGAGACCGTTGGAGGCGTCGAGCAACTCGTTCATTAGGCGCTCTGACATGGTCTTCTCACGGCGAGCCTGCGAGAACTGCACCAGCCATCGCAGCGCAAGGGTCGTCGACCGGGGACCGCGGACCTCGACGGGCACCTGGTATGTGGCACCTCCGACGCGACGGCTGCGGACCTCGAGCGCTGGCTTGACGTTGTCGAGCGCTCGCTTGAGCGTGACGACGGGATCTGTGCCGGTCTTCGTTCTGCACCCCTCGAGAGCGGTGTGCACAATTCGCTCAGCGACCTGCTTCTTGCCGCTCACCAAGACTTTGTTGATGAGCTGCGTCACGAGCTGGCTGCCGTAGACCGGGTCGTTTTCGATCGGTCGTTGCGGCGCCGGACCCTTGCGTGGCATCAGCGCCTCTCCTTCTTCGCGCCGTAGCGGCTGCGTGCCTGCTTGCGGTTCTTCACACCTTGGGTGTCGAGCGACCCTCGGATGATCTTGTAGCGAACTCCTGGGAGGTCCTTGACCCTGCCTCCGCGAACCAGAACGATCGAGTGCTCTTGAAGGTTGTGCCCAACTCCTGGGATGTAGGCGGTCACCTCGATGCCACTGGTCAGTCGAACGCGTGCGACCTTGCGCAATGCGGAGTTGGGTTTCTTCGGGGTCGTGGTGTAGACACGCGTGCAGACGCCCCGACGCTGAGGCGAACCCTTCAGGGCAGGCGTCTTAGTTTTGGACACCTTGTTCTGGCGACCCTTGCGGACCAGTTGCTGGATGGTGGGCACCGAGTACTTGTCTTCCTTCTTGCAGAGAAGCGAGCCGCCACCGTCTTGACGGTCTGGTGAAACTCCCGTGGCGCACACCGCGATCCGACGGCATCTCAGTCGATCGTGGCTCCGGCACACAAGAGAGCCCGGATCACTCCAGGCACAAGTACCTAGCGTACCGCCCACCTGCAGGCGGGTCAAAGCCCTTCCGATTCGGTCAGGCTGGGGCTTCGCCGTGCCGGATGGCGTCGCGCGCTCCGGCGTAGCGGGTCACCTCGAATGCGATCAGGCCGACCAGAAATGCCGTGAGCACCATGAGCGTGACCAGAGCTGGAAGCTTCGCGACCGCCAGCGGAGCGACGACAAGCAGCGAGCACACCAGGAGCCGAGGCCGGTTGATGGAGCCGATGTTGCGCTTGCGGAACGCCAAGTGAGCAAGCAGGTACGTCGCAGTCCCGCCGTACAACGCCCATAGCGGACCTGCGTCGAGTGGGGAGGACAGCGTGTACTGGCTGGTGTCAGCGACATAGAGCATGACCTTCTTCAAACCGACGGCGAGGCAGATGATGCCAGCAACCATGGGAAAGTGCAGGTACGTGTAGGAGTCCCGGGCGAGACGGGTGCGCTGCGGACCGGTACGAGAGGCGAGAACTCGCGCCGCGACGGGCGCCACCACGTCGAAGTAACTCCACCACAGCGCCACTGTGCAGGCGAGACCGAGCAGGACGGCCGCCACGAGTGGCCAGGTCAACGGCAATCCCTCCACTCCGACACCGATGGACACGACCGACTCGCCCAAGGCGATGAGCACGATGAGGCCGTGCCGCTCTGCGAAGTGCTCAGGCGCCGGCAACCGCCAGTCATCGCTGCCGGCTAGGTAGACGCCGGTGTAGTCGATGACCAGTGCCGCCGCCCACAGCACAGTCTGACCCGGTTCTCCCACGGTCGCGCCCGCCACTAACAATGCCGCAGCAGTGACGACAGGCACGGCAGTGCGCGCCAGCTGTCGCCGTAGCCCCCGATCGCCCGCGGCGGCAACGACATACACCGCCAAGTGGCCAAGCCGGACCAGCCCGAGCGCGACCGCGAGGGTCATCGCCGCGGGCAGTCCCCCGGAGGAGTTGTGCCACGCTGCTGGGATGGCAAGGGCGACGACGAACATCGCTGCCATAGCGGCAATGAAGCCCGCCCGCAGAATGCCCTCGTCCGCGCGTGCCTGATTGCCGAGCCAGGCATAGCTGCACCAGGCCCACCACAGCAGAGCGAGAAGGACGAGGCCGCGCAGCATGGTTCCCCAACTCAGGCCGTGAGCCATGACGGCGGTTACCTGGGTGAGCGCGAAGACGAAGACGAGATCGAAGAGGAGCTCGAGAGTGGTGACCCCGTGCCCCTCGCGCGTCGGTCGAACGAGTACCCGGTGCCGGGATGCCTGCGATTGAGACACGGCGGCGCGTTCGGAATCAGGCGGGGCCTTGCGCCCGAACACTGTGGATGTGCTCCATCGCCTCACTCAGCTCACCCAACCACTCTTCATTGTGCTGCTCGACCAACTTCACACACCAAGCCAGCGCATCTGCGCGCGAGCGGGCAACTCCGGCTTCCACAAGCGTGTCAAGCACCTGGCGTTGCGGCTGACGGAGTCGTGTCATCGCGGGCACCGCCAGATGCGTGAACAGCGCGGTCCGGAAACCGGACTTGGCGCCCCAGGACACCTTCCGCTCGAACCGCCTCTCTGCCTCACGCGCGATCTGCATGCGGGCCTCGCGGGTGTCCTCGCGCCAGGCGGCGATCTGGCCGGCAGCGGCTTCCGCGATGGCATCTTCTGACGCGTCGCCCTCGAGCTCGACCGGGTCAAGTTCGACGAGAACCGTGACCTCTTCGCGGTCGACGGAGATGTCCGGCATAGGTTGCCGCCAATCAGCCGGCAGCCTTCCGGTGAACCAAGCGCGGATCTGTTCGATGTCTGTGGAAGTAGTCATGTAATCATAATTACACACTGTTCAAGCGATGTCGGCGGCTTTGACGCTTTACGGACCGGGCAGCACTCACCGCAACGTCTCGACCGCGTCGTCGAACGGCCACTCCATCGTGGCGGCACCCAGGGCGCGGCGTAGCCCCCATGCCCAGCGCCGGAGCCCTGCCGACACGTCAAGCGCA
>JBBSHN010000194.1:0-3276 GCA_038252945.1 Propionibacteriales bacterium
GCGGAAGTTGTAGACGCTGACGTAGTCGCCGAACTCGCGACGGGTCAGCTCCTCCCCGGCGACCAGAGGCGTGCCGGTGAAACCCATGAACGACGCGTTCGGCAGCGCCCGCCGCATGTTCAGCGCCAAGGTGTCGTACTGGCTGCGATGGGCTTCGTCGGTGATGACGATGACGTCGTCCCGCTCCGACAGCACCGGCATGACCTGCTCGGCACCTTGCAGGCGGAACTTGTGGATGAGGGTGAACACGTAGCGATGGTCGGCGCCGAGCAGCTCCCGCAGGTGGTTCGCCGACCTCGCGTGCACCCGGGCCTCCTTGGACACGACGCCGGCGTCGGCGAACTGCTCGTGCAGCTGCTGGTCGAGCTCGGTCCGGTCGGTCACCATCACGAAGGTCCAGGTGCCGACCAGCCGGCGGAGCACCTTCTGGGTGAACCACAGCATCGAGAGGCTCTTGCCCGACCCCTGGGTGTGCCAGAAGACCCCGAGGTGCTTGTCGCCCGAGGAGCGAATAGTGAGCAGGCGCTCCATCGCGGCGTTCACGCCGTGCATCTGGTGGTATCGGGCGACGCTCTTGACCAGGCCCTGCGGTTGCTCGGTGTAGGCGACGAAGTTCTCGACCAGATCGAGGAGCCGGTCCGGTCGGCACGTCCCACGGAGCGCGGTCTCCAGGGCGACGACACCACGGGTGCCCTCGGCGTCGATCGCCTTCCAGTCCCCGAAGAAGTCCCATCCTGCGTACGTCGCCCCCACCTTGGCCTGCGAGCCGTTGGACAGGATCACGAATGCGTTGGGAACGAAGAGCTGCGGAATCGTGTCGCGGTAGTCGCGCAGGTTCTCGTCGTACGCCGCCCGCACCGGCCGGTTGGGCTCCTTGAACTCGGCCAGTACCAGCGGGATGCCGTTGACGTAAAGCACGACGTCCGTACGACGGCGGTGCAGGTCACCGGCGACCCATACCTGGGAGGCGGCGAGCCAGTCGTTCTTGGTGGAGTCGTGCAGGTCGACGAACCGGATCGTGGCGAACTCCTCGTCGCCTCGGCCGTCGCGCCACTCGGCCGAGTATCCGTCTCTCAGCAGCGTGTGCACCTCGCGGTTGGCGCGGGACGGGTCCATCGCCGACCGGTCCTTGACGACCGCCGTCATGGCCTCCTCCCGGATGTGGTCAGGCACCTGTGGGTTCAGCCAACGGACCGCGTCACGAAGGCGGTGGACAAGTACGGCATCGTGCATCGAGTCCCGGCCCAGCGTGCCGTCGGAGCCGAACTTCTCGGCATAGGCGTCGACCACCTCCCAGCCCAGCTCGGCGAGCAGCTCGAGCGCCGGCCGCTCCACCAACGCCAACTCACCGAACTGCGCGCGGCTCACGCCACCGACTCCGCAAGCGCGTCAAGGTCCAGGCCGGACACATCGATCTCCGCCGTCACCAACTTCGGCAACAGTAGGTCCTGCAGCGATGACAAGGAGTCATTGGCTGCGCCCAGACTGTCGATATGGCCGACGGTTGGCTCGATGATCCGAGTGAACTGCAGCCGCACATCCGCTGAGGGCCAGAGCATCAGGCCATTTGATACGTGCGTTGGCGACAGGTGGAGGACAGTCGAGCCATTGGCATACTCCTTCACCCGCTCCGAGAAATCTGACCATCGAAGCAAGGAAAAGATCGCCAGGCGGTCTAATGAGTCTCCGGGTACGATGCGAACGACATCAAGCGAGATAACACCGAAATCACTCCCCAAATCAGGCACAAGCGTTGCCCTGGCCAGTATCTCCCGCTGCTGGGTAAGATCCGTTACTGCCAACACAATGTCGCCCGAGACAACCTTCTGCTCAAGACTGAAGGGGCCAGCATAACGTTTGAGGCCGCCTGTGCGGAACCCACCCCCACGCAGCATACACTTCAGGTTCACGAAGGGCTGCCCACCGATTACCACGAGCTCCGCCTTTCGATAGGCACGTCCCCGCACAACCGTCGCTACATCGTGGAGGCGACGAGCATCCCATCCTTCGGGGATGGGGCCGAGGGGGGAGTCGACGAGGGGGACATTCTCGTGGCCGGGATAGCGGAAGTGGACGAACCACTCGCGATAGATGGCCTGCGCCATCTGCTCCAATAACCCAACGCGCCGCCGATTGTTCTCAATCAGGTCGTCCAGGTCATCGAGAAACCTGCCTATCGCCTCCTGGTAGTGGATTGGCGGCACCGCAATACGAATCCTTCGAAGATTTGCTTGAGACAGTTTTGGCTGCGCTGCACCGGTCACAAAGGGCGCAATATCAAGTGCCTCTAAGGCGCTCTGGATAAAGCGGTCATTGGCCAAGCCGGGCTTCGCTTGGATGATGTGTGCGTGGTTATTGACCCAAAATTTGCCCTCTGCGAAGTTGGCGATGGGCAACTTGCGACTCCGCAGGTTCTCACCGTCCTCTGGCACCAAGATGAACCGACCATCAAAGATGAAGTCATCGATGTGGTCAATCACGCTTTGAGCGCCATAGTACGGATACGGGCCCGTGCGACCGGCGCGCTCTGCAGACGAGAGTGGCACCCGCTTGTAGTCATAGATGTTGACAATCTCGCCGAGGGAAATTTCGCGCCAGTCGGTCATGCGTTAAAAATTTCTTGGATGGCGGCATCGACCTTCGACCGGAGGATGTCGGCTTCGTCACTGAGGCGGGTGAACTCGTCGTACAGGCCGGACAGCTTCTCGGTGAAGTCCTCGCCGTCGTCCTCGACGGCGGCAGTGCCGGTGTAGCGGCCGGGGTTGAGGCTCCAGCCCTGCGCCTCGATCTCGGCCAGCGTCGCGACCTTGCAGAGGCCGGGGACATCGACGTACCTGCCGTCGGGGAAGCGCTCCTTCATGAGCAGGTCGCTGCCGGCGCCCGTCTCGACCTCCTGCCCCCGGTAGAGCCGGACGACGTTGGCGAGCAGCTCGATCTGCTCGGGTAGGAAGTCGCGGTGCGCCCGGTCGATCTGCCGGAACAGGTGTCGGGCGTCGAGGAACAGCACGGTGTCCTCGCGATCGGTGCCTCGCTTGCCCTTGTCGAGGAACCACAAGGTGACCGGCAGCGTGACCGTGTAGAAGAAGTTGGTGCCGATCGCGATCATCACGTCGACCGACTTCGACTGAACCAGCTGACGGCGGATCGCGGCCTCCGAGTGCCCGGCGTCTGCCGCGGAGTTCGCCATCACGAAGCCGGCTCGTCCGTTCTTGCCCAGCGCGGCATAGAACTGCTGGATCCAGAGATAGTTGGCGTTGTCGGGCTTGGGGATGCCGA
>JBBSHN010000195.1:0-3136 GCA_038252945.1 Propionibacteriales bacterium
GGGCTGCCCGAGGCGGCCAGCCGGTGTCGCCACCGCAGCGGACGGCACAAGCACGAGCGCTGCCCCCGCCCCGGCGATCACGATCCGATAAACGCACGGGCAGGCGTCCTCGATGACTATCATGTGACGGTCCATCGGCAGCAAGGGCCTTGGTGGTCTGCGTGTCCCTCCGGAGGAGCATCCGCCCAGGTGGAGGCGCCGTTCGGTGCGGAGTGGGCTGTTCCTGCGCACGGACCTCCGCGCCCGAAGAACTCGGACTGGACGCCCGGTCGCACCGGCATCAAGCCCTCGGCAGCGGCACGCGCACCCGCCGGGCGGCTCCGACGGCCACCGCCGCGGTGGCGGTCCCGAGCAGGCCCCCGATGAGGAAGAACACCACGAAGTACGCGAACGCCGGCGCCGTCCGCAGCATGTCGGCGTTCATCGACGAAAAGTACAGCGCGAGCAGCCCTAGGGGAAAACTACCGCCGACGAAGCCACCCAGCGAAGGCGGCCGAATGAGCAGCGCCAACCCACTCGGAAGCGACCCCAGTACGACGAACAGCAGGCTCAGCACCATCCTGGCGTCGTCGCCCAACGCGAAGGCCAACACCGCCCAGACGCTAGCGTAGATCGCCCATCCGACGAGCCACACGAGTGCGGCGCCAGCCATCCTGGGCAGCACCCCGGGCGTTGTCAGCACCACGCCGGGCGCGCCGGGTGTTGTCAGTACAGAGTCACCGACCGGCACGACATTGACGGCACCCGTCCGTTCGACCTTGCGCCTCCTCGCGACCCAGAAGGTGGCACCGACCCCGGCGATACTCGCAAGCGCCCCGATGCCCTGCCAGGCACCGTGAGCGAGAAGGCTCACGTCGGACATGGTCCGCATCATCTGTGACGCAGAGCGAAAGGTCAATCGGCCGTCCGGGTAGCGGTGGATCACAGCGATCGATGCGTTGGCACGATCCGGCTCGGTCAGCGGCAGATTCCAGCTGATCGGCGAGGCAGAATGTTACGACGTGTGACAACTCAGTCGCTCCACGAGGTGCGCACCTAGCCGATCGGGCCTGTCGGAGAGCAGACCGATCTCGCAGCGACCCGATCTCGTCGACCTCCCGGAGGGCTATCACGCCCCGGCCGGCGGGCAAGCCTGGCATGATCAGTTCCGGAAGAGCGACGCGTTGCCCGCCGGCCGGGGCGTGATCGGGCTGTGCCAGGTCGACGAGATGGCGCTTCGGGCCGGCCGTGTGGTCAGAGCGAATCCGGAGCGCACCGTGTGGCAGCGGCCCGCACGGTCTGGCACCAGATGACACGCCCTCGCAGCTCAGACGGCATCCGACGTCACCACCTGATGGTGGCCACCCCGCCACATCCACCTTGCCACGGAAGAGAGCAGGCACGGTTGGGTTGCGTGGGTGTGGCATCCTCGTCAACGTCCCGAGGGCTACCACACACGGCGTCCGTGGGTACCCAGCGCGCCCGCACGGGCACCACGGACCGTCACGGCGACCAGCGCAAACAACCCGTCAGAGCACCCACGCCCACCTGAACGCAGCCTCCCAGTGTTCATGACGTAGACGCATGCTTGTCAGATGCTGTTCATCGGACCTGGCGACGACGAGGTGACGGACGCACATGAGGGCTACGTCGCCGGCCGCTACCGCGATGGCACCTACAGCGACATCTAGACAGATGTCGGTAGATGCGCAGAGGCGACCTTCACCGCGTACGCGCCGGCCTGTGAATGCGGGTGGCGCGGTCCTGTCTGGCCGGCCACCGAGGCCGGGCACCTCGCATGTCTGCGGGTCTGGGTTCATGGTCACTTCGAGCAGTTGGCGCCGGTCCGACCGATCGTCACCGCCCTCGGCCGGCCACTGCGCCTCGACGCCGACTTCCTGGGCTAACTCCGCCCCCGGCACAGCATCGCGACCAGCGAGGACGGGCCCGCACAAACACGCATGCGACAGCGGACGTCTGCGTGTCCAACTGCGTGACAACCGAGCCGGATAGCGACACCCGTGAGGCGACGTCCCCGGACGCCGCGGAGGCGCTGACCTGCGTGTACGGGCTGGTAGGGCGGCTCCGATCATTGCTTCACACCGAAGAGGTCACCTTGCACGTATTGTCAGTTCCTCCGGCATCCACCGAGCTGATGTAATTACGCTGACGTAATTGCGACTATCGCGTACTACAGTAAGCGTCGAAACTCTGCCGATCAAGATGGCATCCGCCTACAGTCCTGGTGCGCTCCCCGCGTTAAGCAGAGGAGCGCTACTACCAAAGGGAAACCGCACTAACGGACTGTCGGAACTGCGTCCGTGCAGGTCAGGCCATATGTCAGGGTCCGCTGATCCAGTTTCTGGTTAGTAGGTGGCCAAGAAGAAGCGACATCCCAACATCAATTTCCTGGTCAACTTCGCCGTATTCGTCCTCGTCACATACGCTCTTCTCCACGATCGCTTTGGCTTGATCTTCCTCATTCCAGCATGGATCTTCCTCTTGTTGGCGTGGACAGGCTTCTTCATGAGCACCAGTTGCGGATGCGAGACCCTGCGCGGACGCCCCTGCACAAAGCCTGCCCGTGGAAAACTGGGGTCGTGCGGGACAGGTAATCACGGGCAGAAGAAGCGCGACGCGATGTGGGCGAGCGCCGGGCTCCGCAACCCTGGGATGCACTTCCGCATCATGTGGGTACGTCAGGACGTGCCGTCGTCCAACCGCAGGGTCGGCACGAGCTCCGCTCGTGCAGATGCGGGCGCCGAGCCAGCCGCCTCGACGAAGCGGGGCGC
This sequence comes from Propionibacteriales bacterium, assembly GCA_038252945.1. GTDB lineage: Bacteria > Actinomycetota > Actinomycetes > Propionibacteriales > Nocardioidaceae > JAUJOE01. The sequence continues at coordinate 2,772 of JBBSHN010000195.1, forward strand.
TTACGACCTTTCAATGTGGTTCTTGACGGCGGTGAGCGCCGTCGCCGCCGTTGTCGCCCTGCTGCCCAAGTAGTGGAGGCGATCATCCTGACCAGTGGTTGCGTCGTCTTCCCTCGCAGGTTGGTTGCGGTCACGATGGCCGCATGCCGATGACGCTCCTTAGCACCTCGCTGACAGCCTGGGGATGCCGGTCGAGGACGTGATGGGGTTCGCTCACGCGAGCGGGGTCTGTAACGTCCTCGTTGCGGCGGCCGAACGATCGTTCATGGGCTTCTTCAGTCGCTTGTTCGTGCCCCGCTCCGTCCGACGGGCGATGCATCCCGTCCGTGGTGTGAAGCGCGCGGTGACACCGAAGGTGATCAAGA
>JBBSHN010000196.1:0-3122 GCA_038252945.1 Propionibacteriales bacterium
AGAAGCCGCCGCTTTGGTATCGTGGCGGACGCCCGCCAAGCGGCGAGCACTCAGGTCCGGGTGGCGGAATAGGTAGACGCGCTAGCTTGAGGTGCTAGTGCCCGTATAAGGGCATGGGGGTTCAAGTCCCCCCTCGGACACCAGATAGTGGCAGGTCACGGGCGGTAACGTCCGCATCAATCGTCCGTTTGCCAACAGACCGCCAACGCCGGTGGAAATTCTCGAGCGAAAGCCCGCTAGACGGACCTTGTTGGCGGGCCGCTCTACCTGCCGCCCCCGACCAGCGGCAGCGTGACCGTGAGGCAGTCGTTGGTCTGGTCGAGGTCGGTGACGGTGTCTTCCGCGCTGACGCAAGCCTGGTTGGTGGCTGACCGTAGCCGGGAATGCCTCAGCACCCGAACCGTAACGACAGTGGTGACCGTTTCTCCCGGCGCGATGTTCTGGTACTCGCAGGAAGGGGTGTCGGCGCTGACACCCTGATCGCAGGTTTCGTCCACGAAGCGCAGGCCAGAATTTTGGTAGTCCACCAGGTCTGTGACGTCCAAGCTAGGAGCGACGTCGGGACCATAGTTCGTAGCCACGATCGTGTAGGTGACCAGCTGGTTGGGATGAGCGCGGGTGACGTCTGCTGTCTTCGACACAATCGCCAAGTCGACAGTAGGAATCCCCTCTGCCGCCTGCGCTGCATTTCCCAGCCCTGCCACGTTGGCAGCACTCAGCGCAACCATCGCCCACAGCATTCGCTTCAACAAAACATGCGCCGCCATGTCTCCTCCGATAGCTTGTCGATTCAAGATCGTATCCCGCTTGGGGCTTGCTATGTGTAGTGGTCAGGGCGACAGGCATGGCCGGGGGGTAACCTTTTCAGGCGCTGGCGCCACTCCGAGGCCGCTTCAGCAAGCACCCCCGGACACAAGACCAGCAACTTTCTCGGCTGCGTCAGAGTGCAGCCCAGCTGTAACGTGGCTGAAGCGTCCAGCGGGATGCCGATGTTGGCGTAGCCCAACCGCTCTTGAACAACTTTCGGGTGGACTCCTGCTGCCAGCGCCATCGTTGCCCAGCCGTTCCGCCGCCCGGCGCCTCCGGTGTTCCCTTAGAGCGGCTACCGTCACTCCGTCAATGACGATGGTGCGCCGTCCCTTGGCGGTCTTTGGTGAGCCGATCACCGCCTGATGGTTGAGTGTCATCACGGTCTGCCGGATTGACGCCCACCCGGCTGACAAGTCGACGTCACTCCATCGAGAGCCCAGCGCCTCACCGCGCCTCATCCCGGTGGTCGCTAGCACGACATACGCCGAGCCGGTCGAAGACTCAGCCCCGAAGATGCTTCTGTCGGCCGCCCCCAACGTATAGCCGCCCCCAGGCTTGCAGATGTGCCCCACGGGCGACATCACGGTAGAGACCGACTCCAAAAAAGCAGCGTTGGATACCGGGCGATCCCCTCTCGGGCGGGTACAGGTGCGGGTGCCCGCGTCGCTTAGCGACGGCTGCGGCGGCCACTATGGGCTTATGAGGTCACTGACATGCATACCGCGTCGGAGGGATCTCGTGTGCGGATGCGCCGCCGACACGTGATGGCGGGCGACTTCGCTGACAGGGTGCCTGAGCCGGTGCAATCTGATGCTCCGCGGCTCGCCGGTTGGCAGATCATGCACCAGCACTGGAAGGACGTGGCGTTTCTGCATTGGCGGGTGAGCCCCACGAGGGTGGCGCCCCTACTGCCCCCCGGCACGACGCCGGATGTGTTCGACGGGAGCTCGTGGGTCGGGCTGATCCCGTTCCGCATGGTGGATGCGGGCCTGTTGCATGGGCCAGCCGTGCCCTGGTTGGGAACGTTTGCGGAAACGAACGTGCGCCTGTACGCGGTCGACGAGAACGGCCGTCGAGGTGTCGTCTTCCGCTCGCTTGACGCGTCCCGTCTCGCTGTCGTGCTTGGCGCCCGGGTCGCATTCGGGTTGCCCTACTGCTGGGCGAGGATGCGGGTGCGACGCGTCGGGCCCGATGTCGAGTACACGACAACACGCCGATGGCCCGGCGGGCGGGGCTGCACCGCCCGCATCGTGGTACGGCCAGAAAGCACCGTCGTGTCCGGTCAGCCCTTAGCCGACTTCCTCACCGCCCGCTGGGGTCTGCACACTCGATGGGCGGGCCAGTCACTCTTCGTGCCCAACGAGCACCACCGTTGGCCGCTGCACCGAGCGACGTTGCAGCGTCTCCAGGAAGACCTCGTCGCGGCAGCCGGCCTACCCGGCATCACCGACAGACAACCCGACTCCGTGCTGTGGTCGGCTGGGGTACGCACTGCCTTCGGCGTGCCGATCGGCTCACGCCGCCGGCGCCCGAACACTAGCGAGTCCTGACCGAGGCAACGGCGAAGCATTCCGGGCTCGCGTGAGCTGCGGAACGTCGGCATCGTCTGCGAGTGCATTCAAAGTTTCCGGTGGATCGGTCAGGACGCCGCCGCTTCGGGAGAGCAGCCGAACTGGTCGGTGACCGCTCCGCTCCGCCTTGTCGCGGCGGTATCGCAGATTCGGCGGTCGCGCTCAGAAGCGGACGTTTCACGCCGCCTTTCACTCAACACCCCACCCGGGCGAGCGCCGGAATTGCGGTCCCTGGAGAGACGACGCTGTGTCGGAGCCGGGACGTAGCATCACGACCATGGAGGTCACGGACTGGCTGCTCGACCGTGATCCGGCAATCCGGTGGCAGGTGCTGCGCGACCTCACTGAGGCGCCTGCCGACCAGGTCGCGGCCGAGCGCGCCCGCGTCGAGACCGAGGGGTGGGGAGCCCGCCTACTCGCCGCGCGCGACCCCGACGGCCAATGGGACGGCGGGGCATGTTTCCCACGGCGCATCGTCGACGACTGGCTGGCCGGCATCGAGCCGGACTTCTCCGACAGCCAGCCTTGGACCGCGACGCTACCTACGCTGATGCTGCTGCACGACCTAGGCCTGGATCCAGCCAGCAAAGCCGCGCGTGAGACGATCCGCTTGGTCGCCGTGAACTGCCGGTGGGAGCACAACGGCGAGGCGTTCTTCGATGGCGAGGTCGAGGCGTGCATCAACGGCCGCACCCTCTCGATCGGCGCCTACTTCGGTGCGGACGTCGACGGCCTCGTCAC
>JBBSHN010000197.1:0-2939 GCA_038252945.1 Propionibacteriales bacterium
CTACGTCGAGATCCCACCCGAGCAGCGCCCCGCGATGGGCGAAGACTTCGCCAAGATGCTCGACTGGTTCGACCAGACCGGCTACAGCGTGAACATCGAGGCCCAGCGCCGCGAGTATCCCGACGTCGACTGGCACAGCTATGCGGAGTGGGCGAACGCCCAAGACTGGAGCGCCATCAAGGAAACCGCCCAGTAGGAATCAGGCCTGAAAGCGCGGGGCTCTCGTAGCCGCTTTGCTCGCCGCCGGAGCCGCTGGGGCGAGGTCGCCGCACGCCCTTAGCTTAGCTACTTCGACCTGAAGGAGTCGGAGCAACTTCCCTTGTAGGGGAGCGACGCTCGCCGTGGACCGCGACGGTGAATACTGAGCGTGCGTAGCTGCTTGTAGGTTATCCGACAGTGGCATTGACTGTTGCTCTACAAGTTCGACGTACGCGCACGCCATTGGTCTCGGCGGGCAGGTCGGGTCCGATTTCGGGGGTTCCCTCGGGCTCTGACCTTCAGGTTGGCGAGAACGTCGACGTCGCCTCAAGAGCACATCGGTTGCCATCCGCTGCGGCTGCTCGCTACCCAGGCTGAGGCTTCAGGTCGCCGATTAGGCATGTGTCGAGGGCCCGTTCCAGACCATCGTCCAGATGCCGGTGCCATGCAGAGCGTGCTCGAAACGGCGGGACGCCAAAGCCATCTGTGCCGCCATCATCTCGACCGAGGCGGTGGACACGCAACACTCCTTACGTCTTCTTGAAGAGGAACACCAGCAGAAAGATCAACGCGATGATGGCGCAGGCCAGGCCCGCCTGTCCAGTTGTGCCGAAGGCAGCGGCCCAGGCACCGGCAAACCCCGCCAGGAACAGATGACCCCAGGGCAGCTGCTCAGCGCTTCCTCGGTGCGGGGATGTGGTGGACCGGCTGGACATGATGTCTCCCGCTGTCGGGAAGCGTCTGCGGATGGTACTCCTGGGGTAGCTCCTCGTACTGCTGGTACGGCTCTTCTTGCCGTTGCTGCTGCTGGGCCTTGTGGTTGTCCCAGGCGGTCACAGCAGCGGCGGTAGCCAGGTAGGTCAGACCGACCTTGGCCGCTCCGCGAATCCGGGCTGTCACCGGCTCCCCGCATCGCGTGCAGGGTTCAGACCTCGGGTAACTCCTGGATGCCATGTCCCCATCGTCCGCGCCTCGATCGTGATTCGATCTTCGCCACGCCCAGGGAAGTTACTGCGGCAGGGCGCACCCTACGCGGCATGTGCGGACGTTCGTCGGTGGTCGGCGAGTACTGAAGAATGGTCTTGTGGAGGTCTCCGCGCGACTCGCCAGGTGGGTACTTCGGACGTTCCCGCCAGGTTCCGCCGAACAAGTCCTCGAATCGCTCCGGGCTATCCCAGTCGATCAGATCGGTGGCCAGGACGCCGAGCGGGTACAGGCGGCGATGGTGGTACGCACCAACGGCGACTGGGAAAAGTTCGTGCAGCGACGCGACCTGGTGGTTCTGGACTGGCGGGACGTACTCGTAGGAGCTGACCTGGCTGACGAGGATTGGCCAGACCGCCTTACAGCGATCCTCGGTCCTCGATAGAACGTTCGGCGCGCACTCTGCGCCATGACCGGACCGGTACGCCGCCGTGCCGATCAGCGGCATGCGCGGATGTTCGACTGCATACTGATCGTCGTGGGTGTGGTCGTCACGCTAGAGGTTGACGGGAAGGACGTGTCGTTGCCGGACCCGTCCGGTGGCGAGTTCAATGCCGCCGGTGACTTCGACAGTCTGCTGCCTGTTGATGACCTACCGATGCTGAGCCGTATCGACCCGTGCGGGGTGGGGACGTTCGGCTCGTCCGACATGGAGGTACTACGAACCGAGGCTGCTGAACTTTGTGGTCGTGCCGCCGACGGCACCGAGCGGCGCGGGCTTATGAGACTGATGGTGCTCGCGGAGCACGGCAGCGACTTGCCCGGCGCAGTCCTTCGAGCGGTCGGAGACTGACCACCGCCCATCGGCAGATCTGTGAGCTGCTCCGCGGCAGGAGCGTGCGTGGCCCTGCCTACCGAGGGCAACTCCAACACCTACGTCAAGGTCGCCGGTCGCTGGACCTACCTGTACCGCGCCGTCGATCAGCACGGTCAGGTCATCGACGTGCTGCTCTCGACCCGACGCAACGCCGAAGCTGCACGTGCTTTCTTCACGCGCGCGCTCGCCGGCGCCAAGCTGCCGGTCGAGGTTACGACCGACCGCGCACCGGTCTATCCAAGAGTGCTCGATGCCCTGGCACCTCGCGCTCGCCAGGTGACCGAGCAGTACGCGAACAACGTCATCGAGGCCGACCACGGATTGCTCAAGGCACGGCTGCGACCCATGCGCGGACTCAAACGTCTGCCGTCAGCGCGAACAATCGCTGCCGGGCATGCATTCGTGCAGAACCTGCGCCGCGGCCACTACGAACTCACCACCGAGCAGCCGGTACACGGCCGGGTACGCGTCGCGTTCGACGAACTCGCGCTCTGCCTCTGGTCGCGGCTATCAGCTCACACGCCACGAGCTCCGAACGTCCGTGATCGACTAACGCAACAGAGCCCTCGCGAGCTAGGCGAGGCCGTCCAAGCGCTCTCTTGACTCATTCCAGAATATGCGGAAGGGTCGGGGTGTGCCTACTGCTGTCGTCGACGCGGACGGCGCCGCGCTGAATGCGTTGCGTGCAGCGGGCCTGCGCGTGACAGCGCTGCGTCGCGCCGTACTGGCCTGGCTGGTCGAGCATCCGCATTCCACCGTCGGCGCGATCGGTGCGGCCGTACGGGAGAGGCTCGGGACGGTGTCCACACAGGCCGTCTACGACGTCCTCGGTGTGTGCACGGCGGCCGGACTGCTCAGGCGGATAGAGCCCGCCGGACACCCGGCCAGATATGAGCGACGCGTCGGTGACAACCACCACCACGTGGTGTGTCGCTCGTGC
>JBBSHN010000198.1:0-2914 GCA_038252945.1 Propionibacteriales bacterium
CCGATCAAGGAGATCACTCTCCGGTCTGTCCGTCGATCCTCTCTCTGAGGATGTCAGCGTGCCCGTTGTGACGCGCGTACTCACCGACGAGCTTGGCCAGATTCCAGCGAGCGCTGCGCCGATTGACCTTGCTGGGCGCGCCGAGATCGAAGCATCCCATCAAGGCGAGGTCGGTCTTCGATCGCTCGTCGGCCCACGTTGAGAAAGAGGCTTCTACGTCGGTCGCGGTGCAATCGATGTCGTCTTCCGCGTCGTCCTCGTACGCACCCCAGACCCATTGAAGGTCAGGCTCGTCCCCCAGGGGCCAGGACCCGTAGGCGCGCTCCATCTCCGCCATGTGTCGCACCAAGCCCAGCAGGGACAAGCGCGACGGTTCTGCGGAGCGCGAGGCGAGCTGCTCGGCCGGAAGACCCTCGCACTTGGCCTGGAGTGCGTCGCGATGGAATGCCAGCCAACCCAGGGTGAGCTCTCGCTCGTCGGCGTCCTCCGGTTGCTGCGACCGTTTGAACTCGCTCATCGAATCAACATGTCGCACCGCGTCGGCGCTGTCCAGACATCTGCGGCCCCGCCGCTGCAGGACAGCTCGTCCCGCACGCCGAACGACCTGCGGCATGGACCCGAGCCACCCTTCCCGCCACGCTCCGCGTGACGATCGGCTCGCGGAGCGTGCCAGTGCAGGATCGCCTACCGGACCGGCATGGGGGAGGATTGCCGCGTGAGCGACGTGCCCGAGCAGCCGCTGACCGGGCGCTGAGCCGCGCGGTTGATCAGAGTAGGGATGACTGTGCGTCGGCCCAGTTACTCGTGTGCGAACGTCGTTGACGCGCTGCTGCGGCACCTGGAGGCGAGGGGGTGCCGGGGTCCTGGGCTATGACGAACAGGGCGCGCCAGAGGAGCAGCGGTCAGTCCGGCCGCGCCTCAAACGCGAAGCCGCGATCCCCCGCTCCCACGTCGTGAGTGTCAAGATCCACCATGGGCTTCTACCGAGACGCGGTCTTCCCCCGCGTGATGAACAAGTTGATGGACAACGAGACCACGCGCGAGATCCGGACACGTGTCTGCGGCGATCTCGCCGGGGATGTGGTGGAGATCGGCTTCGGCACCGGGCTCAACCTTCCCCACCTGCCGGCCACCGTCACCCGTCTGAGGGCTGTGGATCCTTCAGAGCAGGGCGCGAAGATCGCGGCTGCTCGCGTCGCCGCCTCCACGGTGACAGTTGACTTGGCCGGCCTGGACGGCCAAGCCCTCCCCTTTGCTGACGAGTCGGCGGACGCCGTGCTCTGCACGTGGACGCTCTGCAGCATTCCGGACGCCGTCGCGGCCGTGCGTGAGGTCAGCCGGGTACTCCGGCCCGGAGGCGCCCTTCACTTCGTCGAACACGGCAAGGCCCCGGACGAGCGGGTGCGGCGATGGCAGGACCGGCTCAACCCCGTGCAGCAACGGATGGCATGCGGGTGCAACCTCAACCGCGACATCCCTGCCCTCATCGAGGCGGGCGGACTCCGCATCGACCGCCTCGACACCTACTACAGCAAGGGCGAGCCGAAGGCATTCGGAGCCACCTACGAGGGCACCGCTACGCCGGTCTGACCGTCTCGCTCCATGGCTGACCCAGTGACGGATCCCCTGCGGGACGAGCGGGTTCAACCGTTCAGCCAGCTCCGGCCTCGTCGCAAGCGGTTCCGCTTTCGGGAGGGCCCGCGAGCGTCGAAATACGACCGGACATGCCGATGACAGTGCGCGCATGAGGAGGCCTACCGAATCACCTGGCAGTGGGTTGTCGGATCCGCAACGTAGTGTGCGTCGAACAGGTGAATGGCGGCCATTCGAGGCCTCCACGGGGCGAGACGAGGAGTCAGACGTTGACGCATCCGCGACGCCTACGTCACACGAATCCGTCGCACTCAACTCGGGAGGCGTTGTGAAGCTCCTTCTCACATCCGGAGGCGTTACGAACGAGAGCATCCGCGATGCTCTGGTCGATCTGCTGGGCAAGCCGATCTCCGAGTCCCGTGCGCTCTGCATCCCTACGGCGCAGTGGGGCCACCCGATGCTCGGGCCCGCCTCGGTACGAAGCTCCGTCGCTGGCGAGCCTCCGTTCCACATGATGACCAGCCTGGGCTGGGCGTCCTTGGGCGTGCTGGAGCTCACCGCGCTGCCCAGCATCGGTGAGGAGCGGTGGGTGCCGTGGGTCCGGGAGGCCGACGTGCTGCTGGTGGATGGCGGCGACGCGACGTACCTGTGCCACTGGATGCGGGAGTCAGGGCTGACGCGGGTCATGCCGTCGCTGCCCGAGACGGTCTGGGTAGGGATGAGCGCCGGCAGCATGGTGATGACACCGCGGATCGGTGACGACTTCGTCTCGTGGCCGTCTGCCCCGGACGACCGCACGCTCGGGGTCGTCGACTTCTCGATCTACCCGCACCTGGACCACGAGCAGATGCCGGGGAACACCATGGCCGATGCGGAGAGATGGGCAGCCGACATCGCAGGTTCGGCGTACGCGATCGACGACCAGACCGCCATCAAGGTGACCGACGGCACCGTCGAGGTCATCTCCGAAGGACACTGGAAGGCCTTCCCCGCATAGCCATCGGCTAGCGGAGCGTGCCAGTACGGGATCCTGCTACGGGACGACGAGACCATTTTGAGCCGAGCGTCAAGGAATCGCAGGCTCGGCCCGTAGCTGGTTCCTTATCGGACGCCTGAAGTTGGCAGGTTCGCCCACCCTCTCTGCGCACGAGAGGGCGGGCGACCTGGTCCTGCTTTCAGATGGAGGGAACAGAGGCGTCACCGGTGGCGTCGACTCGAACTCGAATGAGCTTGGGTGGAACGGGTGAGTCCGGTCCGAGGCAATGGCCTGGCCTGTCGCGGGCGCCGATGAGCGTGCCACGGTCGACGAACGTGCCCTCTC
>JBBSHN010000199.1:0-2842 GCA_038252945.1 Propionibacteriales bacterium
ACCCCGACGAGGTTCTCCTGGAAGATGTTGTGGTCGAACATGTACTCGGCGGCCTCGCCGAGGTTGACGATCCACTCGGCCAGGTGCGGGGGGCGCACGCCGTACGCCATGTTCTGCGCATAACACGAGCAGGTGGCGTGGTTGTCACCGCAGATGCCGCAGATGCGGCTGGTGATGAAGTGCGCGTCGCGCGGATCTTTGCCCTTCATGAACAGGGAGTAGCCGCGGAAGATTGACGAGGTGCTGTGGCACTCCACGACTTCCTTCTGCTTGAAGTCGATCTTGGTGTAGATGCCGAGGCTGCCGACTATGCGCGTGATGGGGTCCCACGCCATCTCGACGAGGTCACCGGAGTCACTTCGGGTGGTGGGAGCGGGGATCGTCGACGTCATAGCGTCGCCTTCCTGAACGTGGCTGAAGTGGTTGAGATGTCACCACCGCGACGGCCTACGCGCCGCGCGGAAAGGGACACCGCGTGGGCGGGGATTACCAGGTGCGGGTGGCCCCGCTGGTGAGTTGGCGGCTCGGTTGACGCCACTTGGGCTCCTTGTCGACCGTCTTCGTGGTGATGGTGCGGAGCTTGCGGATCGTCGCGCCGTACGCGCCGACAGCCGTGGTGGACAGCTTGCCGCCCGGCGGTTCGTCCATGAACGGCATGAACTTGTCGGGGAACCCGGGCATCGTGCAGCCGATGCAGATGCCGCCTACGTTGGGGCAGCCGCCCATGCCGTTCATCCAGCCACGTTTGGGCACGTTGCACTTGACGACCGGCCCCCAGCAGCCGAGCTTGACAATGCACTTCGGCGAGCCGTACTCCGTGGCGAAATCGCCCTGCTCGTAGTAGCCGGCCCGGTCACACCCCTCGTGCACTGTCTTGCCGAACAGCCAGGTGGGGCGCAATTGGTCGTCCAGTGGGATCAGCGGCGCCTGATCCGTCGCCATGTAGAGCAGGTAGGTGAGGGTCTCTGACAAGTTGTCGGGCTGGATCGGGCAGCCCGGCACGTTGACGATCGGGATGCCGGCCTTGGACTTCCAGTCCCAGCCGAGGTAGTCGGCCAGCCCCATCGCGCCAGTGGGGTTACCGGCCATGGCGTGGATCCCGCCGTACGTCGCACACGTGCCGACGGCCACAATCGCGGTGGCCTTGGGGGCGAGTCGGTCGAGCCACTCCATGGTGGTGATGGGCTGGCCGGTGTCGGGGTTGTTACCGAAACCGGTCCAGTAGCCCTCGTCTTTGATCTTCTCGTTGGCGACCGAGCCTTCGAGGACCAAGACGAACGGCTCTAGCTCGCCGCGGTCGGCCTTAAAGAACCACTCGAGGAAGTCGTCAGCGCCGCCGTTTGGGCCACACTCAAAGTCGATGAGCGGCCAGTGGACCGCTATCTGCGGCAGGCCCGGAAGGGCTCCGAGCGCGATCTCTTCGATGCTTGGCTGCGTCGCCGCCGTGAGCGCAACGGAGTCACCGTCACAACTGAGGCCGGAGTTGAGCCACAAGACATGGATGAGAGCTTGTTCAGCAGCGGCAGCCTTGGCTTGGACCTCGGATTGCTGCACGGACACGGCGCCGCTTTCCGGGGCCATCTCTCGACCCCTGCATCACCGGAGTCGGCGATCGACCCACTTGCGCGATGTGTTCTTGATCCTATGGCTGGCGACTTCGGTGTCAAGGGTGTCTGAGCCTTCTTAGGCGTCAGGGTGTCTGAGCCACTGGTACCAGCTCTCGCAGCCCTCTCCGGTACGAGCGGACAGGGGAATGACTGGGATGCCGGGACGCACCTTGCGCGCGTGCCCGGTACATCGCTCGAGGTCGAAGTCGACGTAGGGAAGCAGGTCAGTCTTGTTGATGACTACGAGGTCGGCAGCAGCGAACATCTGCGGATACTTCAGCGGCTTGTCGTCGCCTTCGGTGACCGAGATGATGACGACGTTGGCGTCTTGGCCGAGGTCGAACATGGCGGGGCACACGAGGTTGCCGACGTTCTCTACGAACAGCAGCGAGTTCTCCGTCGGGTCGAGCGTACGCAGCCCGCGCTGGACCATGTCGGCGTCGAGGTGGCAACCGGCTCCGGTATTGATTTGGACGACGGGTACGCCGGTCGCCTGGATCCGCTCAGCGTCGAGCCGGGTCTCTTGGTCACCCTCGACCACCGACACGGATACGTCGTGACGCAAGTGGCCGATGCTCCGCTCAAGGAGCGTGGTCTTGCCTGCCCCGGGTGAGCTCATCAGGTTGAACGCCTGAATCCGCGACCTGTTGAGCCACTCCCGGTTCACCTCGGCTAGGGCGTCGTTCTTCGCCAGAATGTCTTGCTCGAGCGTCAGCGTCCGGGTTCTCGCTTGCACGTGGTCGTCGTGCACGTGGCCGTCGTGCACGTGGCCGTCATGGTGGTGATCGCCTTGGACGTGCACAGTGCTGTTGCAACCGCAGGTAGCGCACATCGTTCAGGCCACCTCCACAGATAACACGCGGAGCTCCTTTCCGGCCAGCACCTGCACGTCCGCGCTACCGCACTCGCAGAGCAGGATCAGGTCGCCGAGCGTGAACTCCTCCTGGCACGAACGACAGTACGCCCGTCCGGTCGGTTCCTCGATGGAGAGGCTCGCGCCCTCCAACGTCGTACCGACGGCGACGAGCTCGAAGCAGAAGCGCACTGCGTCCGGCACAACCCCGGACAGCTTGCCGATGCTCAGGTTGACCGAAGTCACCTGAAGGTCCGCCGTACGGTCGCGAACGCTGTCGATGACACTTTGGGTGATCGCAAGCTCATGCATGCCTGGTCACGACTCGCCTCCTTGCCGTCCATTCGCCAGACGAGGCGCAGATCTTGGCGGCTACTGGTGG
>JBBSHN010000200.1:0-2835 GCA_038252945.1 Propionibacteriales bacterium
CGCGATGCTGTGGGCGCTCGGGTCGGACCGGGCGCCTCGGGGAACTACGGTAGCCTCACCCGGCTCACGGGATCCGTCGAGCGGGTCATCGAACGACTCACCTCGCCGCTCTAGGACTGCCCGGCGCGACACAATCCACCAATTCTGGCGAGCAAGGTGCAGACTCTGCACGAGGCGCGACTCGAAGACGCGCACGCCGCCCACCGCCGCTTCTCACGTGCCGTTACGGCTACTCCGCGACGTCCGCCAGACGCAGCGCTGACATCGCTGAGCCACCAGAGAGACTCTGGTAGCGTCCGACAACGCACACCGAGCAGCAGGACCGCCTTCTCACTCAACGCGTGCCCGCGTGCGCGCGGCCGCGCTCCGCGAGCAAAGTTGGCCGTCACGACGCCCCCGAAGCAAGAAACTCCGGGGCGATCTCCATGTGCGGCAGGGGCTACGTCTTCGCGGCCGCGGCGACCGGCAGCACGGTCCACTTATTGAGCGCGACGTCGAACTCCAATTCTAGGTCTCCGCCGGCGGTAGCAGCGGCCGCCATCGCGCGCAAACCCGTCACGATTGCGGCCGCCCACTGCTGCGGTGTGCGGTTCGCGACCTCGAACGGGCTCGTCATGATGACAGCCGTCTCCACCACTATCGGATTCAGGTGAGTGAACGCGTCGGCAGACCACAGCGACCCGCCGGACAGGAACAGCGACTCAGCGGCCTGATGGGCGAAGACAAGCGCTGCCACACCTTCCTCGACCGCAATGGCCCGACCGCCATCTTCGGTCGCGTCGACGACCGGGCTGCTACGACGCTTGGCTCTCAACAGCGCGCGAGTAACCGGAGACCAACCCAGAATGAGCGCAAATGCGAGATGGAGGCAATCGTGGAAGCGATACCCGTCCGCCTGACTACACGCGTCCGTCAGAACGCCTCCGATCTGGCGTCCATCAAGCAAGGTCGTGTTCGTAACCATGCCGTTGGCATCCGTCCCAGCTACAAACCGAAGGCGACCGCTGCGTGGGAGCCGCTCCTCGGCCGGGAACGCAGCATCAGGCGCAGGGGTGAGCGCCTCGGGCGTCTCTGCCAGGGGAAGGCAGGTCCCATCGTCGGGAAGCCCGCCGACCGACGCGTCACCGCAGGTGACAGCCGCGCCGTGCGCCGCGACGCCCGCTCGGGCGTCAGCACGGGCGTGCGCACCGCGGTGGATGTCAGTCGACTTCATTAGGGCTCCATACCGTGTCGGCCGGCACAGCGGCCACAAGTCATGCACGTTCAGAGTAGCGACGGGCGCCGACAGATTCCGATAGGCAGGGGTGCTCGTGTGTGTCTTACGTCAACGGCCGGGACCGTAGCCATCGGGCCGGACTGCCTAGGTTGCGCATCGGTGAGGTCCAGCGTGTTGAGTTCCGCCCCCTACTTCGCCGAAGGCGAGCTAGCCAGACCGTTCAGTCCTCGCACCGACTACATCCCGCCCTATTGAAGGCCACCGAAACATTCACTTAGACCACCTCGAGTGACCAGGGTCATGTGTCCAAGCTCGAGATCGACCGAGACCCCACTCGCCCTTGGAACCGGCATGCGAGCCGAGTGAACTTGCCCTGCCATGAAGACAGCGGAGTAGCACGCCGCCGAGCGGTCCCGGACAGCATCGGAGAAAGACGACTGTGTCCGGCCGCAACTCTCCTTATGGCCAGGCTTCAGTGGGCTCTGCAGTAAGTCATTTCTGGGCGAGATGGGGCGGCCGCCAATGACACGGCCCTCGGGGCTGCCTCGGGCGCTTACTCTCCCTGCTCGTATACGTAGCTATCCATCAATCAGCTGAGCCGCCGCCTGGAGTCCGCTCGCGATACACCGCCGCCACCGCCGCGCGGGAGGTGTCATCCCTGTCCGGCCAGAGGTGGCCGTAGGTGTCGAGCGTCGTCTTGGCCGAGGCGTGCCTCAGCCGCGCCTGCACGACCTTAACGTCGAGCCCCGATGCGATGAGCAGCGAGGCGAAATAGTGCCGCAGGTCGTGGAACCGGAACTCGCCGGAAAGCCCGACCTGGGTCCGTGCTGCCCGGACAGCGCGCTCGATCGTCCAAGGCCCAGCCGGGTCGCCCCACTGATCGCTCACGACGTGGGTGCCGTTGCCGAGCCGCACCGCTTCCGCGAGCAGGTGCGCCATATCCTTGGGGATCGGAATGGACCGGCGGCTGGTCTCCGACTTCAGCGGCTCGTCGACCCACTGCACGCTGGGCGAGATCACCCCGGTCGCGAAGTCGACGTCCTCGACCCGCAGCCCGGCCGCCTCGCTGAGACGCAGCCCGGCATGGGCGCCGAGCAAGATCGCGGGACGTACGCCGGGCGGCACCGCGTCGTAGAGTGCCCAGACCTGTTTGGTGGTCGCGACGTACGCCCGCTGCCGACCCATGCCCGGCGAGGTGCGCCGCGAGCAGGGGTTGCGGGCGACGAGGCCGTCGTGGACCGCGTCGGTGAAGAGCTGGGAGAGCCGGGAGTACAGCGCGTAGATGTAGGAGTCGGCGCGGCCTTCGTCCTTGAGGGTGGCCGTCCAGGCGCGCACGTCGGACGGCTTGACCGCTGACAGCGGCACCGAGCCGAAGTGAGCCTTGATGATCTTGAGGTGGACCTCGGCCTGACGGACGGTCGACCTGCGGCGGGTGCCGTAGCCGGCCAGCCACTTGTCGCACCACTCCCCTACGGTCAGCTTGGCGTCGCGGGGCGTGACATGGTCGCCGCGCAGCAGTGCGGAGACTTGCTTGTCGATCCACTTCTGGGCATCGACCTTCCGCTCGAAGGCGCGGGTGTGCTCGCGGCCGGCGTCGTCGACGTACCGCGCTCGCCATC
>JBBSHN010000201.1:0-2826 GCA_038252945.1 Propionibacteriales bacterium
GAGGCCGGCCGAACCGCCCGACTCTCCGCCTCGATGCTCGAGTCGATGGGCGCCTCGCGCCAAGCGGCCAAGATCTGGCGGGATCTGGCCGACTTGATGAGTCGACAGGGGCAACATGAAGAAGCGTGCATAGCCTACGACCGCGCGCTGGAGTCGATGGGGTTGGGAAGCGCCACCGCACCAAAAGAGCCGAGCATGGAGCTCAGGCCACGGGTGAGTCCGCTGCAGTACGTGAGTTAAGTCCCAGAAGCGCTGGGGGGTACTCGTCGACCGGTGTGCTAAGAGCTAGCAGTCGGTCAGCAGCACCAGCCGCCGCCACCGCCGGTCTGATGTGTCGAGGTCTGTGAGACGGACGACGTGGCGATTGACGCGGCGGGAACGACCGCTACGAGCGTGAAGAGCCCGGCGGCTACTGCAGTGGTGATCTGACGGAGGCGACGAGACATTTCATACTCCCTTTGCTGCGAGATCCGCGGCGGGCGGATGTCGCAACAGTCACACAAAGTGTGGCCGAAAGTCAATCACAGTCAAGTTCGTGTCCCACGAGTCAAGTCCTGAGTGGTGTTCCAGGCCCCCCGGACCACACGAAGGAGGCAACGCTCGCGGCTCTCGAGGTGGGCTACCGACACATCGACATGGCAGAGATGTACGGCAACGAGAAGCGGGTCGGGGACGCGGTTCGCGAAAGCGGTCTGGAAGGCGAAGACGTCTTCGTGACCACCAAGCTCAACAACGGCAACCACGCTCACGACGACGCGCTCCGCGCATTCGACCGGTCGCTTGACGATCTCGAGTTCGACTACGTCGACCTGTTCCTCATCCACTGGCCGTTGCCCGAGGTCGCCCATCGCCCGAGGCAAAGTGGTCGAGGACCCGAACAATCGTGCGGATCGCCGCGGCGAAGACCGGACGCCGGCCCAGGTGACCCTACGTTGGCACATTCAGCGAGGGGACATCGTGTTCCCGAAGTCGGTCACGCAGAGTCGCGTTCAGGAGAACTTCGCCCTGTTCGACTTCGAGCTCAGCGGATCGACATGAGTGACATCTCGGATCTGAACCGCGACGAACGCACGGACCCGGACCCCGAATCACTTCAACCCGGGGGTCCTGAGTCGAGTCCATACCTCAGGTTCAGGGTTAGTCTGCTCCTTGTTTGTGCGCCGTCGGTCCGGCCATACGTCCTCCTAGCCAGCGATTCGCCCCCTGTTAGAGACGTTCAGTTGACTCGTCGGCGCCAGCCGTGCGGGTCGGCGGAGCGGCCGTGCTGCAGGTCGATCAGTGCCTTCCGGAGCATGAGCGTCGTGACCCCTGGCGC
Organism: Propionibacteriales bacterium; assembly: GCA_038252945.1. Lineage (GTDB taxonomy): Bacteria > Actinomycetota > Actinomycetes > Propionibacteriales > Nocardioidaceae > JAUJOE01. The sequence goes on from JBBSHN010000201.1 coordinate 1,316, forward strand.
TCCGTCACCGACGCTGACCTCGCCTCCCGGCCATTTCAGCACCCCGACGGGGGTGATCACCGCCGCCGTCCCGCAGGCGAAGACCTCGGCCACCCGGCCCGACCGGGCTCCCGCACGCCACTCCTCCAGTCCAACCCGACGCTCCTCGACCCGATGGCCCGCGTCTCGTGCAAGCGCGATGACGCAGTCGCGTGTCACGCCATCGAGGATCGCCCCGGTCAGCTCCGGGGTGACGAGGGTCCCGTCGTCGAGGACGAAGAAGATGTTGCTGCCCGCGAGCTCGTCGATCCAGCTGTGCTCGATCGCGTCGACGAACACGACCTGGTCACAGCCATGGTCTATGGCGTCCTGCTGGGCGACGAGCGAGGCTGCATAGTTGCCACCGCACTTGGCCGCACCGGTCCCACCGGGAGCCGCGCGAACGTACTCGGTGGTGAGCCACAGCGAGATCGCCCTCAACGGCCCGGTGAAGTAGCTGCCTGCCGGTGAGGCGATGAGCAGGAAGCGCACGGAGTGGCTCGGATGCACCACGAGCCCCACCTCGTCGGCGATCATCAAGGGTCGCAGGTACAACGAGCTGCCCTCGCTGTCGGGCACCCAGTCAGCATCTGTGCGCGCCAGTAGCTCGCACGCCGCCACGAAGTCGTCGACAGGCAGCGTGGGCAGGGCCAGTCGCTGGCAGGACGACGCCAACCGCTCGGCGTTGCGGTCCGGCCGGAACAGCGCGATGCCACCATCTGGCTGGCGGTACGCCTTCAGTCCCTCGATGACTGACTGCGAGTAGTGCAGAACGGCCGAGCCAGGGTCGAGGACCAGCGGTGCGTAGGGCACCAGCCCGGCCTCGTGCCAGCCGGCCGTGCTGGTCCACCGCACGCTCACCATGTGGTCGGTGAACACGCGTCCGAACCCGGGGTCGGCCAGGTGAGCGGCCCGGGCCTCGGCGTCGACCATGTCAGCACTGGGTTGGATGTCGAAGCGCATCAGACGTACTTTCCCATCCCCCCGGCCACGTCGATCGACGCGCCGGTGATGTAGCTGGCCCGGTCACTGGCAAGGAAGGCCACGATGCCCGAGACCTCTGAGACGTCCCCGAAGCGCTGCAGGGGAACCTCTTCGGCGGCCCACTGCCGGAAGAACTCGTCGGCCGAGAGCTCCGGCGCGCGCTTGCTGCGGATGTTCTCCCACTGCGGCGTCACCACGAACCCGATGTTGACGCTGTTGACCAAGATGCCTTCCGGTCCCAGCTCGATCGCGAGCGCCTTGCTGAGATTCAGGCAGGCCGCGCGGTTCACGGTTGTCGCGAAGAACTTGGGGTCTGGGTACTTGGCGTAGACGGCGTTGATGTTCACCACCCTGGGCGCGCTGCTCTGCCGCAGATGCGGAAGAGCAGCGCGGGTGCATCGGATCTGGGAGAAAAGCTTGACGTCGAGGTCACTGTGCCAGTCCTCGTCGGTGAGTGTCGAGAACGTCCCGGGGTGCGCCGCGCCCGCGTTGTTGACCAGGACGTCGAC
>JBBSHN010000202.1:0-2721 GCA_038252945.1 Propionibacteriales bacterium
GAAGTAGATCGAGCCTGCCACGATCGCTTATCGGCGGTCGCTCTTCTGCCGTTCGACCACGAGTCGTAGAGCCTTGCGCAGCAGCTTGGTCATCCGTCGCGCGTGAGCCCGCTCGTGCTCGCATACGTCGGCTACGTCGTCGGGGTCACCGGTCGAGTGTGCCTCGTCGCGTGCCTGCCGCCAGGAGAGTTCCTGTTCTTCGTTCCACCGGATCTGGTCCAGCAGCAGGTCACGGTCGTAGTCACAGATGTGGGCGGCCGTCGCGGGGTCGATCGAGCCGGGGCTTTCGGCGTCCAGTTGCAGGAGCGTCAGCATCGCGGGATGAACGTTCTCGTCGGTGTTGACCGGGTCTTTCCCATCGGAGGGTTCGAAGTAGCACCGGCCACCAACGCGGGCCGCAAGGTCGTCGTCGACCTCGTCTGCAAGGCTGCACATCATAGACAACATGGCTCGCAAGTGGTCCGCCAGGAATGGCCAGGCGGGCAGCTGGAGGGTCATCATGATCTGATCGCCGAGCAGGAAGAACTTGGCGAACGGCCGGTCCCGGTTGAGCACCGCCACCTCAAACCTGGCGCTGTCCAGACCGGTCACCTCAAGCACCAAGGGCGCGAATATCTCCACCATCGGGTGATGCTCAGGCACGCGAACGAAGACCAAGGCAGACCCGCTCACAATCGGTACGTCACCGTCTTCGTCGCGCTCAGGACACTGCCCCAGGAAGTCGGTCAATGCCGCATCCACGAGCTGGACCAGGTGTTCGCGGCCCACGGGACAAACAGCCACTGCTTCGCCAGTCGGCGCCAGACTCGCGACAGTCGGAAGGTCCGCGTCCGGCTCAACGACGACATCGCAGGCCAAGAACGCTGGGTGGGCCACTGCGAAGACCTCACGCAGCGCCGTGACGGCCATCGCGGCGAGCTGGTCGACACGAGACGCCGCCACCTCGAGGGCGAAGTTGAACTGGTCGCGCTGCTTGTCGGGTCTTGCCCAGCCGAGGTCGACCAAGCGACAGCGGGTTGCCTTGTCCAACCGAGACGAGGCCCGGAGGTAGCGGTTGCCCGACACCTCACCACGAAGCCCGCCCTCGTCGAAGCGAATGACCTGCACGTACGGCGCGCATCCGGGCTCCTCTTCGCCGTTCGCGGTCTCCACCTCGACGTGGAAGGTCTCCCCCACTTCGAGGCCCACGAGCCGGTCCGCCAACGCTCTGCGGAAGCCCTTCCACGCCTTGTCCACGCTGTCGTCTAGATCAATCCCTGCGGACTTGCTCAACGTCTCGACCCCACTCCCAATCGCCTGCTGTACAAGTAAGAATAGGCGTCGGCACCGACAGTTCTTGGGGGCGATTGACCCGAGCCCAACGGCGACTTGGGGTGTTGTCCGGGGCTCCCCCAGCCATAGTCATGAGCCGGGTTTACTTGGCCTTCGCTGATGTCGCGACACATGCGAACTCAACCCTCCGGGGGGTTGACCTCGAGGACGACGTCACGAGGCGGAGGTTGTCTGTGGGGCACTGTTGCGTTGAGCGATCCCGCCGGGCACGAGAATGCTGATATGACATTCTCGTCGGCCTCCACGTTCGCTGGTTTCCGGTTCCTCGCGAGGTGATCTCGGTCGCGGTGCGCTGGTACCTGCGGTACGGCCTGTCCTATCGCGACGTCGAGGAGCTGCTCGCCGTCTGATCCCTGCCACCGTCAAAACCCGGCCAGCCGACGTGGCGCTACACGGCGCAGCGCCGCGTCCGAGTACACCGCACCGGCGGCCGCTGGCTGGCCATGGTCGCCGCCGGCCTCAAGCTGCAGATCAACACAGCCGGCGAGGCGACCGCAGTTGTCGCCGCCGCGGAAGCCGCGCGCGTCGCGGAAGCCGAACGCCTCGCCGCCGAAGCCGAGCGCGCCGCCGAAGCCGAAGCGTGAAGCCGGCCAGGGGCGCGGCAAGGGGTGGGGGGGGACACCCCCTGCCTGCGCGCTCCGGGGACACCCGATCCTTGGAACTTTCCCCGTCCCGCCCCCCTACCCATCCCGGACCGCCAACTTCGGGTTGGTGTCGGCGACGGAGGTCGGGCGGCAGCCACCTCGAGCAGAGGCTGAGGCGCTAGGCCCGTCCGGTTCGACGGTTGGGACGCCAACGGGCAGCCGGTCGGCCGACAGGTGCGGAGCTGGTGCTACCCGCTGGCCCTGTGGTGGTGGCGGGGACGACGACGCGAGTTCGGACTTCGAGCCATCATCCGATGAAGGTAGATCTTGTCCCGCAGCAGCCCGGCGTGTCCATGCCCGGAGGGTGGGTGAGCTGCCGGCCAGAGACCGGTTGCGGCGGTACGACGAAGACGCGCACAGCGACGACCCGGTCTAGGTGTCACCAGGGTGGGGGCATCTACTCGCTGAGGTGTCACACACACGGGGCGACATCAACATTCGACGCCGAGTCCGTGTTTCGGATGGCGCCGGGTGCCGACCTGTGTTCTAGTGATGCTGAGAACTACTCATGGTGCCCGTGTGACGACTACGCGTTACCATGTGATTTCACGTCACATGCCAACCGGCCACTAGGGAGCACCATGAACAAGTCTCGGACCCCAGCGACGTTTCTCGACCGGAAGTTCGTCACCAACATCGTGGAGCGCAGCGCGGAGAACCCCACCGACCGGCGCCGCTTTCTGCGCGGTCTCGGGCTGGTCGGCCTCGGTGCTGCCGCCGCTGGGACGGTCGGCCTCGGCGAGTC
>JBBSHN010000203.1:0-2682 GCA_038252945.1 Propionibacteriales bacterium
CGCCGCCGACATCCTCAATGCTGGGAGCAAGGTCGCAATCCTCGTCGGTCAGGGCGCACGCGGGGCGCGAACCGAGCTGGAGCAGGTCGCCCAGCTGCTTGGAGCCGGAGTCGCCAAGGCGCTGCTCGGCAAGGACGTGCTCTCTGACGAGCTCCCCTACGTCACCGGATCGATCGGACTGCTGGGCACCCGCCCGAGCTACGAGATGATGCGCGACTGCGACACCCTGCTGACGGTCGGCTCGAACTTCCCGTATACCCAGTTCTTGCCCGACCTCGACCAGGCCAGAGCCATCCAGATCGATATCGACGGCAAGTGGATCGGCATGCGCTACCCCTACGAGCTCAACCTCGTCGGGGACGCCGCTACGACGCTGCGTGCCCTCATTCCCCGCCTCGCCCACAAGAGTGACCGCTCCTGGCGGGATCGGATCGAGCACAACGTGGCGTCGTGGTGGAAGACCATGGAAGCCGAAGCCATGGTCTCCGCCACCCCCGTCAACCCCATGCGCATCTTCTGGGAGCTGTCGTCGAGGCTCCCCGAGGACGCGATCGTGACAGCCGACTCAGGGTCATCAGCCAACTGGTATGCGCGTCACCTCCGCTTCCGGGGCCACATGCGCGGTTCCCTGTCGGGCACGCTCGCGACCATGGGACCCGGTGTGCCCTACGCCATCGGCGCCAAGTTCGGAAATCCGGGCCGACCGGTCATCGCCTTCGTGGGTGACGGGGCGATGCAGATGAACGGCCTCGCGGAGCTCATCACGATCAAGCACTACTGGGAGCTCTGGTCAGACCCGCGGCTCGTTGTCGCCGTGCTGCACAACAACGACCTCAACCAGGTGACATGGGAGATGCGCGCGATGGAGGGCGCTCCCAAGTTCGAGGAGTCACAGCGACTGCCCGACGTGGACTACGCCGCCTGGGCCTCGAGCCTCGGCCTCGCAGCAGAGACGGTCACGGACCCTGACGCGCTCGGCGCCGCTTGGGAACGAGCGCTGGCCGCTGACCGTCCTACAGTCCTGGATGTGCACTGCGACCCAGACATCCCGCCGATCCCGCCGCATGCCACGTTCGAGCAGATGAAGGACGCGGCTCTCGCGTTGGCCAAAGGCGATGCCAACCGCTGGGGCGTCCTCAAGCAGGGGCTCAGGACGAAGGCGCAGGAGCTGCTGCCCGGCGGCGACAACCCATCTCGGCCATGACGACCTCCACGCAAAGCGAGGCCGGCCTCCTGGGCGGTTTCGCCGTTGACGCGGTGAACACTGCGGTGTACCGCGTTGTCACCGACCTACCCGAGGCTGATGGCACCGCCAGCTGGAACGCGACGACTGTCGTTGTCGTCACCGCGTCCAGCCACGACGTTGTTGGAACCGGCTGGACCTACGGGCCTGCGGCGTGCGCCCTAGTCGTGGATGAGCTCCTTGCCGACGTCGTACGCGGACGCGACGCATTCGCAGTGCCGGGATCGTGGTGTGCAATGCGCCATGCGGCTCGTAACGCCACCACTGCAGGACTTGCCGGCTACGCGATATCCGCTGTGGACGTCGCCTTGTGGGATCTCAAGGCTCGGCTGCTGGGGCTCCCGCTCGCCGACCTCTTCGGGAGGGCGCATCCGGTGGTGCCTGTCTACGGCAGCGGCGGCTTCACGACGTACACCGACCACGAGCTGGCCGAGCAGCTTCGCGGATGGGTCGTCGACGAGCGGATCCCACGGGTGAAGATCAAGATCGCGCAGGACTGGGGTGGCGACGAAGAGCGCGACCTGACGCGGATTGCCCATGCCCGCGACGTCATCGGCCCGGAAGTCGAGCTGTACGTTGACGCGAACGGCGGCTACCAGCGCAAGCAAGCCGTCCGCGTGATGCAGGCGGCGGGGGAGCACAACGTGACCTGGTTCGAAGAACCGGTCAGCTCCGACGACCTCGCTGGACTCGCTGCGGTACGCCAAGCCGTGACGGCCGATGTCGCTGCAGGCGAGTACGGAAGCGACATCGTCTACTTCCAGCGCATGTGCGCCGCCGGCGCAGTCGACTGCCTGCAGATCGACGCTACGCGCTGTGGCGGCTACACCGAGTGGCTGCGCTCCGCAGCCATTGCCGCGTCGCACGGCCTGCAGGTCTCCGGGCATTGTGCGCCGCACCTGCACGCCTCGGTGGCCGCATCGACACCCAACCTGCGACATCTCGAGTGGTTCCACGACCATGTCCGTATCGAGAGACTGCTGTTCGACGGCACTCTCGACCCGACTGGCGGCTACGTCAGGCCCGACGGCAAGCGGTTGGGGCACGGGCTCGTGCTGAGCGGCGCCGCTGGCAAGCACCGCGTCACGCCGTGACTCTCACTCGCGGCACCGTCCCCCGGCTTGTGCCGCGGAACAGCCTGCGTCCTCTCGGCTGTAGGCAAGGCCGCCTGAAGGCGGTGCCCCTCTCTGAAAGGTCCGTCCATGAGAGTCTTTCCACATGTTGAAGCCTGAAGTTCCTCGTCCGTTCCAGCACCTTTCGACGAGCCACGGTGGAGTTGTCGGTGTCGAACATCTGATCGACCGGGCGCTCGGCAACATCGAGCACGGCCGCTTCGAGCGGTCCCTCTCCGGCCTGACGGCCGTAGCCGCGGCGGTCACGACCGCTGAGATCTATCTCGAGCACTACAAGGCGAGCTTCGGGAACAAGTGGATGTGGAG
>JBBSHN010000204.1:0-2650 GCA_038252945.1 Propionibacteriales bacterium
GAACAAGCCGCCGCCGAGGCCGGGGTATGGCTCAACGGCGACCCCGACACCCTCGACCAGCGCCGCGCCAAAGCCGTCGCCATCCTGGCCAACCCCGATGCGGCCAAGACCCTGGTGGCCCGGGCCGAGCAGACCCGGCAGACCCAGCTCGCCGCGGCCGCCACAAGCGACGAGATGCCGCCGGCAGATCGGCGGCCCTTCGTGCTCGGGTCGTCGGTGCTGTACTACCACCTGTCCAAAGACACCCTGCACGCCATCCTCACCGGCCAACCGTCCGCCGGAGCCGGCGTGGTCCGGATGGAAGACGTCGGCCCGGTCATCGCCGACCAAGTCCGCCGATGGCTGCAACACTGCAACGTCACCGTCAAACCCGTCATCGACCCGGCCGGCATCGCCCCCGTCGACCGCTACGAAGTACCAGACCGCATCTCCGAAGCCATCGGGTTGGAGAAACCCGCCGACTACTACCCCCACGCCACCAGTCTGTCTCGACATCAAGACAACGACCATCCAGAACCACGGTCAACGACCACAGACAGGCCACTGCACCACAGACCCACCGCACCGGCGACCCAACCCGTCAACCAGGCCCATGTGTCACCACCGGATCAAGACCCACGCCGGCTGGACCGTCACACAGGTCAGACCCGGCGCCTGGCTCTGGCGCACCCCCCACGGCTGGTACTGCCTCGTCGACCAACACGGCACCACGGCGCTCGGCAAGCTCTGAACGGTTAGCCGCTCGAAGTCGAACCGCCGTCAGTGAGCGGTGCCCACCACCGGACGAGCGCGCCTTCCCCGAGCGCGGAAAGAAACTCGAAACCGCCCGGTGCCGGTCTTGGAGTATGTCGGTTCGTCGTATTCGGGCTTTCATCAGGGGGCCGGCGGACGACGGTTGCGGAGTTATTGCAGACCGACATGCATCCAGGTGCACTAATCCTGATCCACGAGATCGAGAGCTCGCTGCATCCTAGAGCACAACGAAGGCTCGTGAGGGACCTCGCGGAGCGAGCCGCAGCCGCTCTTCTAGCGATCTCCGAGCGACGCTCGCGCGTCAGTTCGCAGCCCTCGCCTTGCCGCCCTTCAACCCGCCCTTACGCCAAGCGCGACGGCCGCGGGATCACGTGTGTCCTCGGACGCGTCGGGCTTGTCCTCATCGGCGAGTCCGCCGCGATGGACGCCGCCAGCGCGCTCAGGTCCGTCGGTCGTTTGCGTGAGCGGTCAGGCATGTTGTCCTCGCTACCACCGCCTAGACTGCCACCGATGCGCCGCCCTCTTCTCGTCGTACTGGCTGGTCTTCCCGGTACGGGTAAGACAACGCTGGCTTCGCGGTTGGCACAAGCGTTTGGCGCTGTGCATCTGCGCACTGATGCCATCGCTGGACCGATGCTGGTCGCCGGTCTGACGGACCAAGCGGCGGAAGCCGGGCGTGTCGCGTACCTGATCGCCGAGAGACTGGCGCGCGAGAACCTGGCGAATGGCATTCCGGTCGTTGTTGACGGTGTTCACGCGACCCACGAGCGACGGCGCGTCTGGCCGAACGTCGCGCATCAAGCCGACGTACCCATCATGGCAGTTGAGACAACCGTGAGCGACCGTATGCAACACGAGCTCAGGGTGGCTGCACGGGCAGCTAAGTCGGGACCAGGAGTCGAGGCGACATGGGACTCGCTCACCTCAATGCGATACGAGACTTGGGACGACGCGACAGATGGACCGCGACTCGTGGTCGATATGACCGACACGGCTCACGGACTCGCAACGGCTGAGCGCGCCGTCCGCGCTCTCCTGGACTCAAACTGACTTACTACCCAGGCTTCAGCCGTCGTGACCGAGAACGGGACCGCCGAGCTGTGGGGACGAAGTCAGCCCGAGCAGGCCCGGCTGCTGATCGAGCAAGCCGCGCATCCGGCAGCGAGGGACGAGCACGGCCGCCTGGGTTCGACGCTCGAGACCCAGCTTGCTGAGCACGCTAAACATGGTCAGGTCACGCAGCTCGTCGGCGCGGCGCTGGCATCGGTGCGGCATGTCGCCGCGGGAGCTAGTGTCCCAACCAGTGTCACAGTCTGGCTCGGAACCGGCGGCCGCGGAACGCCTCCTCGACCAGGTCGACCGCTCGACGCACCTTGAGCAGCCGCGCGCCCTCGCGCTCCCACATGCTGATCGCCCCCTCGACTGCCTCGGTAGGAAGCACCTCGCGCAGGCTCACCCGGGCTTCGGAGATGCCGCGCTGGGCGGCCTGGATGCTGGCCTCGACGTGCAGCGCGGTAAACCTGGCGAGCACCACCGGATGCCGGCGGAGACCGTCGTACAACCGATACTCCGGAGGGCACTGGTCCAGCAGCCAGCCGATCGCGGTGTCCTCCCAGCGCGGCGCGTCCGGCGGCCGCACCGACGGGGGCCATCCGGGCGGGCTAACCGACCGCTCCCCCACCCGCAACGGCGGAACCGTGTCGCCTCGGCGCCGGTCGTACGTCACCGCACCAGCGTACTACGTCCTTCGAACAAGTGTCCTATGTCGCTTAGCGTGGATATCAGATAGCGTGGAATCCATGGAAGTTCCCACCTGTCCGATGCCAGAGCATGCGAAGTCGTTGGTAGTGCGGGCCGGTTGGTACGGGCGCGCCGGCCAGCGCCGACAGCGATGGAA
>JBBSHN010000205.1:0-2636 GCA_038252945.1 Propionibacteriales bacterium
AGTCATTCGAGCGAGATCCGAGACGCCCTTACGCGGATACAGCACAGTGACGGAGTTCGACACCAGCTGAAAGGCGTCTCGGTCACCGGTGCAGATGAGCACCTCGAAACCTTCGGCCTCTGCTTGCGTGCTCAGCGTCGCTAGGACGTCGTCGGCTTCGTATCCCTCTTTGTCAACCATCGGCACCCGAAGTGCCGTGAGCACCTCCTTGACGAGGGACACCTGGCCGCCGAATTCCGAAGGGGTAGCCGCGCGGTTGGCTTTGTACTCGGAGTACTCCGCCGCCCGAAACGTGCGGCGCGAGACGTCGAACGCGACCGCGACATGCGTCGGCGCTTCGTCACGAAGCACGTTGATGAGCATGGACGTGAACCCGTACACAGCGTTGGTCGGCTGCCCGGTCGTGGTCGAGAAGTTCTCGACCGGCAACGCGAAGAAGGCCCGGTAGGCCAGGGAGTGGCCGTCGAGCAGCAGCAACCGCGGGCGTGTAGCCGGCGTCTTCGAAGCCGCGCACTCGGTGCTCGTCGACACGACGGAAACTTTAGTCATGGCGACCGACACGGAGTGGACTGAGCAAGCAGCAGCGGGTCAGGCCCGGCGCGTGCGTCGCATCAAACGCCTGGCCGCCACCACGTTGGTCGCAACCGGCTTGGCCGGCGACGGGGCACCAAGCCTGGCTCGCAGGCTGAGCGTACTGGCGGCGCGGACGACAGCCACCTGTCCCATGCCGAGGCGCGCGAGGAACCGGTTGGAGTCGCGGGCATGCGCGGCCGCCGAAGCGACGATGTGCCGAGAGTCTTTTTCGTCTGCCCAGTCGACAGCTGTTTCGAGCAAGGTGCGGCCCACACCTCGGCGACGATAGCCGGACAGCACGTGCAGATAGCCGACGTGGACGGCATCCTCATCGGAGATCGGCGAGATGGTCGACCGACGCAGGTGTGCCACCCCCACTGGTACGTCGTCGACGACCGCGACCACGAGTCGCTCGCTCGGGTCTGTAGCGAGTCTGTGTATGGCACGGCGTACCTCGTCGGGTTCAGCACAGTCGCGATAGCGCCGCTGGAGTTCTGAGGTGAACTCGGCCCAGATCGCGCAAAGTGCGTCAGCGTCATCTGGGAGCGCATCCCGGACCACAACGGCAGCTCGCGTCATACGTTCTTCCCTTCGCACGACGTGTCAGGCAGTGAACGCCCTCGGTCCGGAAATGGCTAGGCTCCGGCCGAGGTGCTTCGGCCACCATACGACGCCGGTTTGCCGCCCATCTACCCGGTCAAGACCTACAAGGAGACCTGCTGCATGTTTCGGGGCGCGGGCACGGTGGTGAATGTCGGGACTGTTCTAGTGGGTTCCGGCCTCGGCGTCCTGATCGGCAACCGACTGCCAATTCGCACGCGCGAGGTCGTGACGGACGCACTTGGCCTGGTGACCCTGCTGGTGGCCGCACTGTCCGCGTCAGCAGTGACCGACCCCGGTTTGCGGCAGGCCGTCGGGTCGTCGGCACCTGTCCTCATCGTGCTCGGATCGCTTCTGATCGGGGGAATCACGGGATCGCTGCTTCGTGTGGAGGAGCGGCTCGACGGCCTAGGGGCGTGGTTGCAGAAGCGGCTCGTCAGCGGTTCGGGATCGGCCGAGAGACAAAGATTCGTCGAGGGGTTCGTCGCAGCGTCGTTGTTGTTTTGTGTCGGGCCGCTGACCGTTTTGGGCTCGCTGTCGGACGGACTCGGAAACGGCGCTGACCAGCTGCTGCTGAAGTCCACGCTGGACGGGTTCGCCGCGCTGGCGTTCGCCTCTGCGTTCGGATGGGGTGTCGCGGCGTCGGCACTCACTGTCGCCGTCGTTCAGGGGACTCTGACGGCGCTGGGAGCTCTGATGGGCCGGTTACTTCCTGACCCGGATGTTCTAGCGCTCACCGCGACCGGCGGCCTCCTGCTCGTGGGCGTGGGGCTGCGGCTGCTGCGGGTGAAGCGGGTGCCGGTCGGTGATTTGCTGCCAGCATTGCTCGTCGCGCCGATGCTCACCCAGCTGGTTCTCGCGTGGCAGGGCTGAAGGAAGATCACGGTGTTGGACTCCAGCGGCAAGGTCGTCGGTCAGGACGTCTCAACTCTCCCGACAGGCACTGTGCTGTGCAATCCGAAGCAGGTGGAGCCCGCCTAGGATGGTGCGCGCTGCCGGGTTGGCGGAATGGTAGACGCTGTGGCCTCAAAAGCCATTGTCCGAAAGGGCGTGTGGGTTCGAGTCCCACACCCGGCACTGCAAACGCGCAGGTCAAATGCCATGACCGCTGGTGCCACACGCGCCGTTGCTAACGAATTGCTAACGGGGCGCCAAATACGATGCCGGCAACCTTTCTCCGCTGCGTCGCTGTGCAGACCCGCAGTGACGTGGCTGTAGGTGTCGAGCGTGATGCCGATGTCGGCGTGTCCGAGCCGCTCCTGTACGACCTTGGGGTGGACGCCGGCCTGTAGTGCCATCGTGGCCCAGCCGTGGCGAAGGTCATGCAGCCGAATCTGTGGCAGCCCAACCTGATGCACTCGACAATGGAAGGACCGCGTGAATGGCGACCCTGGCCCGTCGGCGACCCGAGGCGTACCTGCGATGGCTGGTGACCGGTCTGATAGCGCCGTGGGTACCGACCA
>JBBSHN010000206.1:0-2608 GCA_038252945.1 Propionibacteriales bacterium
AGCCACAGCGGCGTGCAGGATGCGACGTACGGGAGTGCGCTCAGCTTTGCTGACCCCGACGGCAACGCCCTGGAGTTCTTCGTCTCTGCGTGAGGCTGATCCCGTCGAGATCAGTCCGCGTTGCGGCTCGTCCAGAGTCGGAATGCAGCGGTCGGGTCGTCGGTTGTCACGTGGGCTGAGGGCAGCTTCTGCTCCGAGGGCGGCTTCGCGAACTCGTCGTAGAAGGTGTCCAGCGTCATGTAGCGACCGCCGTCCTCGTAGTGCTCTCGCCCTCCTGATCGCGGCTAGCCGCGTAGTAGACCTGCCGGCGCTGCGTAGTAGAGGGCGCCGAGGCACATGGGACACGGATAGGCCGTGATGTAGACATCGCACCCTTTGAGGTCGGTGCGTCCGGTCGCGGCCAGCTCCTGGATCGCGGTGACCTCAGCGTGAGCGCTGACGTCGCCGGACTGGGAGACCTGGTTGGTGGCCTCGTGCAGCACCTCGCCGGACTCCTGATCGACGACGAGGCAGGCGAAGGGCTTGCCGTCATCCTCGACATTGGCGAGTGCCAGGTCTACGGCGCGCTGGGTGAATTCTGCGGTGCGGTCCTCTGACACGGGCGTTCCTCTCGATGGCGAAATTCTCACGATAGGTCTCAAATCCCGCGAGCGGTTGACCCCTACGGACGAGGCTCGAAGTGGCTGGGGCTGAGGCTCGGGCTGGAGTAGCGTCGAGGTCGTGTGGGCCCAGTCACTTCTGGATCGAGAGCAACGCCGCCCTTCTCCAGCCGTGACTCAGCTCGCCGCCCGTCAGGCTGGGGCGCGTTCCGGTAGCCGAACCGCTACCGGAACGAGCTCGACCGCGTCGTGGAGGTCGCCGGGATCTTCGCGGGTTGTCCCGCAGGGGATAGACCACCGGCGAGGCGGCCTGTAGCAACAGCGCTGCGATCGGCGAAGTGAAGGTCACGTGGGATCCCGATGAGCGCCGGCGCTAACGCCGGCAAGTGACTTCCTCGTTCCCGACGCAGCCGAGAGGTCGCGGGCGGCGCACCAGCTGAGCTACGACGGTACAGACGCGCCTACTCAAAGGACACCCGCCCTTCCCGTGGCAGAGCGTCTAGCGGCTCTCTGGTACGAACTGGCTGGCGATGAAGGATGCGCCGGCCGGATCGGCCAGCACGGCGAAGCGCACCCACGGCGCATCCTGCGGTTCGGAGAGGACCGAGCCTCCGAGCTCGCGCGCTTGCGCCGCCGTTGCCTCCGCGTCGTCGGCGGCGAAGGTGACGCTCCAGTGCGCTGGAGCGCCGTTGCGGGGAAGGATCGTCGCGATAACGTCCTCAAAGCCTTCGGGCGCGCCCATCTCCGTCATGCCGGCGCGCATGCCGGGGTTGAGCTCCTCGAGGTGATCGCCGTAACCCGGCAGCGCCCATATAGGCCCGTCCGCGTTGATCGTCGTCCAGCCGAACACGGCGCCGTAGAAGGCTTTCGCTGCTTCAACATCGTCGGTGTGGAGGTTGTTGAAGTTCAGCGCGCCGTGCTCGTTGACTGCCTCCGAACCGCGGTGGGATCCAGACTGCCAGACGCGAAAGACCGCACCCTCGGGATCAGCGAAGACGCCCATTCGCCCCGCCTCGAAGACGTCGAAGGGCACGGAAAGCGCTTGGCCGCCGGCGTCGCGTACGCGGGCCGCGGCCTCGTCGGCGGAGTCGACGCGGATGTAGGTGTTCCAGGCGGCCTGCGGTTGCGCACCGGGAGGCGGCGAGGAGATCGCGGCTGCGTCTCGGCCATCGATGCGGGCCATGAAGTAGTGGCCGCCCGCATTAGCGGGCATGGTGTCCTCGCACTCCCAGCCGAAGAGCCCGGAGTAGAAGCGGGCGGCGGCTGCGGGGTCGGGCTGGTCGGTATCGATCCAGCACGGCACCCCGGCCGGATAGTCCTCGCGCGTGCTCATGCTGGAAGCCTAGCGAGACGGCTCCTCCGCAAGGCAGAACCTCACGAGAGAGCGGATAGTCCGGCGTTCCGTTAGCCGAACGGCATGCGGGCGAGTCGACGGTCACGGCGGGCGTCACAAGGCAGTCCCGTACGGGATCGCCGACCGGGCAGATGGTTCGGCGATCGAGGTGCCCGGTGATCACGCCGGAAGGCAGCCTGCTCGGGGCCAAGCGCCCTCGGTGGGCCAGTCTTCGCTCTATTTCATAACCATGTGGACATCGAAAGTCCGCGGTTCTCTGTCGACAACTTCGGTATGGTGCCCAAGGTTGTACCGCTTGGAGAGCACGGCAGCGCTCAAGGGAGTGGGATGCAGGCGTCAGAGGTTCCGCGTGCGGTTGCTGCAGCCATGTCGACCGCCTCATCACTTGACCTGACAGTCGACGACGCGATCGTTCTTCATGACTCGAACAAGCTCACTCTGCGTCTGCTGCCCTGTGACGTTCTGGCCCGGGTGGCACCGGTAGCGCATCAGGTCGCACAGTTCGAAGTCGAGCTTGCGCAGCGGCTCGCGGAATCCGGGTGCCCTGTGGCTACTCTTGAGCCTCGAGTGGAGCCACGCGTCTATGAGCGTGATGGCTTCCTGGTCACGCTGTGGACCTACTACGAACCCGTGACATCGCGAGAGGTCTCACCAG
>JBBSHN010000207.1:0-2548 GCA_038252945.1 Propionibacteriales bacterium
GATCGACAGGACCGCCTTGTACGTGACTCCGATGGTGCGCCGGTCGCGGCCAACGGCGCGGCAATGTTCGGCGAGGACGCTGAGCTTGTGAGGTATCCGCGCGAGCGAGTCGCCGGACGGGAAAGACAGGTTGATCATGTCTGCGTGCTTGGCTGCGATGCGCAGAAGTCGTTGTTCTCCGCTGCCGGCGACGAGGATGGGGACACCGTGCGGCTGCAGCGGTCGCGGCCAGTTCGGCGGAGCATCCGGGGATTCCTCGGGGCCGACCATTGCGCGGATCACTTCAAGCGCGTCCTCCAGGTGGCGCATGCGCTCGGACACGGATGGGAACTCGAAGCCGTAGGTGCCGTGTTCCTGCTCGGTACGAGGATGGCCGGCGCCGATTCCGAGCACAGCTCGACCAGCCGACACGGCGTCCAGCGTGGTGACCATTTTTGCCAAAAGCGCAGGAGAGCGGTAGAGCACGGAGGTGGCCAGTACGCCCAGTCGCACCGTCGAGGTTGCGGCGGCGAGCGCACCGAGCAACACGTAGGACTCGGGCATGGAAGACGTCGGCCCCTGTGGGCCGAGGTACTGCAGGTGATCGGCGAGCCACAGAGCATCGAATCCGGTCGAACTTTCCGCGGTGCACGCGATGTCACGGACTGCGCCGAACAGGAGTGGGCCGGCGAAGCGGGAGTCATGGAAGTCAGTGAGATGCAGGCCGAAGGTTGTCATGGGTCAACTCTCGCCGCTGCACCCTCTCGGGCCCATACCAACTGTGTGGGGTATCCAGGGGCCGCTGCGGCGCCTACCGTTGGCACATGGGCGACGTCACGACCCGACGACGTCTCGACGGTCTCGTCGATAGTTGTTACGCCGGCCGGGAGACGACTCAGTTGCGTGTGGACGCCTTGCGGCGGCTGCGGACACTCGTCTCCATCGACGCGGCGTTCTTCGCCACCGTCGACCCGCTGACGCTGCTGTTCACCTCAGCGGTCAGTGAAGAACCTCTCATCGAAGCCGCGGCGCTGTTCATGGACAACGAGTACGGGCCAGCCGACGTGAACCGATTCGCCGACCTCGCTGCAAGCGACGACCCGGTGGGCTCCCTCGATCGCGCGACGCGAGGAGAGCGCCGCAGCAGCCGGCGATATACCGAGATCATGGCCCCGCTGAACCTCGGCGACGAACTGCGAGTCGTTCTCCGCGCCGGCGGCCGAGCGTGGGGCGTGATGTGCCTTCACCGCGAAGACGGCGCTGCCGGCTTCAGTGACAGCGAAGTCGCGCTGCTGCGCAGCCTCGCCCCCCACCTCGCAGAAGGTCTGCGTCGCGCCCACCTCCTCGACGGCGCGGGTGCTTCGGAGAGTCTCAGCACCACGGGAGTCATCGTCCTTGACCGCGACCTTCGGCTGGTGTCGATCAACCCTGCCGCCGAGAACTGGCTCGGCCAGATCGCCGAAGACGACTGGCCGGCATCGGCAGAGCTGCCGCTCGTGGTCTACGCGACAGCCTCCGCGCTCAACCGTCAAACGGCTTCCGGCGAACGGCCTCACCCGCTGCCGGCCGCGACGCTTCGGACCGCAGCGGGCCAATGGGTCGTGATCCAGGCATCCCATCTCGAGGCGGCGCATGAACGCCAGACAGCAGTGGTCCTGCAGCCTGCGTCCCCTGCGCAGCTCGCCTCGGTCTACTTCGCGACCCGTGGTCTCACCCCGGCACAAGAACGGGTGGCGAGCCTCGTAGTTCGGGGCAACAGCACACAGCAAATCGTGCGCGAGCTACACATCTCCCAGCACACCGTGCAGGAACATCTGAAGGCCGTCTTCGACAAGTTCGATGTGCACAGCCGACGCGACCTCGTCGCCACGCTCCTCACCCGCCACTGACTCCTCACCGGTGCCGCCACCCCAGGGCCCCGGCTACACCGGCAACGAGACTGGGCACCGTCTTCCGCAGCCCTACCTGAACTGCTGCGAGCTTGTTGCGCATCCCAACCTCCGCGCGTTGGTGCGGAACCGCCGCCGCTCCCAGTCCCCGACGGTGGCACTGGAAGCCACCGACACCGCCGCCCCTTGGGAATCATGGAACGCTCCGCTGGAGCCAGCGAAGGGTTCCCAACGGCCGGTGTCCTCATGTTCGAAGTCCGTCGGATCCTCGTACCGTCGGGCAGTCTGCTCCTCGATCGACCGCAGCGCGACCGGGTGCCCCAGCCAAGCGGACAGGGTTGCGTCGTCCTCGACCACCGAACCGTCGGGGATGGTGACCTCCACGCTGTTGTCGGAGCGGGTCTGCGCGGCCGCAAACAGCAACTCCGGTCGGCGTCGTGCGGTCAGGATGGTGAGGCGGGACATTCTGATCCGGACCGAATGGCTCGCGCATGTCGGACTCCCGCGCCCAGTCGTGCTCCATCCGTGCTGCATAACGTGCTCGGTCCTCGGGCCTGGACCCCCACGGGTAGTCGGGCGCCCAGAGCCGTCGCGCGTAGCTGGAATAGATGACCAGCCCTTGACCCGCCCGGGGTGGCTGGCCGCGTAGAGGATCGATATCGACGCGCCCTCGGAGTACC
>JBBSHN010000208.1:0-2497 GCA_038252945.1 Propionibacteriales bacterium
TCGGTGAAACCGATGTTCTCCTGGTTGACCGGGCGGAGTTGACCAGCGGGTCGACGTTCCACTCCGCGGGACTGGTCGGGCAGCTTCGTGCTGATCCGACACTCACCGAGATGAACATGTACTCGGTGCAGCTCTACCGCCAACTGCAGCAGCAAGGTGAGCATCCCCCCGGTTGGGTCGAAAGCGGAAGCCTCAAGCTTGCCTCGTCGTCGCAGCGACTGGAGGAGATTCGCCGGCAGGTGAGTTGGGCGCGAACGTTTGATCTGCCGTTGCACGAGATTTCCGTCTCCGAGGCGCAGGAGAGATTTCCGCTGTTCGATCCGACCGGTGTCGTCGGCGCCGCCTATCTGGAGTCCGACGGTCACGTCGATCCGGCTCAGCTGTGCTATTCCTTGGCCGCGGCAGCTCGTGCGGCAGGTGTCCGGATCGCCACCGGCACCCGGCTCGTCGGCATCGACGTGCAGGCTGGTCGGGTCAGCGGCGTGCGGACCGACCGTGGCGACATCGAGTGCGAAGTTGTCGTGGACTGCGGTGGCATGTACGCAGCTGAGATCGCCCGCCACGCCGGCGTGCGGGTGCCGATTGTGCCGATGGCGCACCAATACGTCGTCACTGAGCCGTTTCTGCCTCGTGGGATAGGCCAGCTCCCGTCGCTGCGCGACCCTGACCTCCTGGTCTACTTCCGGCAGGAAGTCGACGGCCTGGTGATGGGTGGGTACGAGCGGTCAGCTGCGCCGTGGACCGCCACGCATGAGTCGTACGACGCGATACCTCGGGACTTCAATGCTCGATTGCTGCCACCGGACTGGCCACGCTTCGAGGAAATCGCCGGTAACGCCGCCGTTCGGGTGCCGGCAATGGAGGAGATAGGGATCAGGACGCTGATCAACGGACCGGAGGGCTTCACTCCGGACAACGAGTTCTGCCTCGGCGAGACCGAGATCGCCGGCTTCTTCTTGGCCGCCGGCTTTTGCGCACACGGGATCGCGGGCGCGGGAGGCATCGGAAGGGTGATGGCGCAGTGGATCGCCAGTGGCGAGCCCGGCGCCGACTTGTGGCACATGGACATCCGGCGCTTCGGGCCCATCTACGAGAGCCCCGGCTACACGCTGGACCGAACGGTGGAGACGTACGAGACCTACTACGACATCGGCTATCCCCATGAGCAGCGCAAGGCGGGTCGGCCGCTGCTGACCTCGCCTATCTACGACTGGCATGCCGAGCACGGCGCCTGTTTCGCCGAGCGGGCAGGCTGGGAGCGGGTCGACTACTACGGTCCGCACGCTGAGGCAGGAGACGAGTCGCTGCGTCCTCTTGGTTGGGCCGGGCGGCACTGGTCGGCGGCGATCGGGGTCGAGCACAACGCGACACGCAGCGCCGTGGGACTGTTCGACGAGAGCTCCTTTGCCAAAATCGAGGTGCGCGGGGACCGCGCCGGTTCATTTCTGGACTGGGTTTGCGACAATGCTGTCGCGCGAGGCGTCGGCGTCGTGACCTACACCCAAGCGCTCAACGCCGTCGGCGGCATCGAGGCCGACTTGACGGTTACGCGGTGCGCTGACGATGAGTTTCTCGTCGTCACCGGGACCGCGAGCGCTACCCATGATCTGACCTGGCTGCGACACCAGGCGATGGCGTGCGGCGCTGACGTCTTGCTCCGCGACATCAGCCAGGAGCTCGTGTGCTTCGCACTGTGGGGTCCGCGCGCGCACGACGTACTCTCCAGGCTCACTCCTACCGATGTGTCGGCCGAGGCCTTCCCGTTCATGACATCGCGCCGGCTGGCGGTCGCCGGCCTTCCCGTCCGCGCATCGGCGGTGTCCTTCAGTGGCGAACCGGGCTGGGAGCTGTACGCCGGGCGCGACGAAGGTCTGGCCCTGTGGACGGCCCTTATGGAGACGGGAAGCGACGTTGGGCTGGTCGCTTGCGGCTACCGCGCACTGGACAGTCTCCGCCTGGAGCGCGGCTACCGAGTCTGGGGATCAGACATCACTCCGGCGACCAATCCGTACGAAGCCGGCCTCGGCTTCTGCGTAAAGCTCGACAAACCCGGTGGCTTCCTGGGCGCCGAAGCTCTTCGGGAGATTCGGGCGCGTGGAAACCCCCGGCGGCTCTGCCTGCTGGCACTTGACGATCCCCGCCAGGTGGTGCTCGGGGCTGAGCCGGTGCGCGTCTCGGATCGGATCGCCGGCCGGATCACGTCCGGCGGCTACGGATACTCGGCGGACCGCTCGCTCGCCTACGCGTACCTGCCGACGGCTGACGCCGTACCCGGAACGGATGTCTCGGTCGACCTGTTCGGCACTTGGGTCGCAGGGAGCGTGGCCGACGTCAAGGCGCTCGCGCGGTCGACGACCTGACCGCGGATGCGGACCGGCGCGCAGCAGATCACTCAGTGTCGAATGTCTCCACGACGACCGGGTCGATCGTGTGCTTCGGCCCCGTGAACCACTTGCGCGCCGATGCCTGCCACCAGATCGTGAGCACGATCAAGGCA
>JBBSHN010000209.1:0-2418 GCA_038252945.1 Propionibacteriales bacterium
CGGCTCAGCGGCAGCCCTCGGCAGCGGGCCCCAACAGCGACTAAGGGCCAGGTGTGCCCATCGCCTCGAACTCCAGGCGTCGGGCGAACGCGGCCAACGAGTGGACGGAGTCCGGTTTGCTCTTTCACTGAACCGCCCTGGATCTCCCGGAGGGTGTTGATCTAGCAGAGGAGCGTCAGATCCATGTCAGCACCGAGGAAGTACGACCAGTAGTTCTGTGATCGGGCGGTACGGATGTATCGCGACCG
The DNA here is from genome assembly GCA_038252945.1 of Propionibacteriales bacterium. Lineage (GTDB taxonomy): Bacteria > Actinomycetota > Actinomycetes > Propionibacteriales > Nocardioidaceae > JAUJOE01. The sequence continues at coordinate 249 of JBBSHN010000209.1, forward strand.
GCTGGCCGAGCCGGGTGAGTCGAAGTTGAGCGCGCGACGGCATGTGGGCTCGCTGCTGGACCTGAATCAGGCCACGCTGCGGAACTGGGTCGAGGAGCGTTACGCCCCTGATGGCACCAGGTGCGGTGTCATTCTCAACCGCCCGGATGCCATCACCGTCCGGCTCAACCGGCGCACCTACTCCCCGGTGCTGCGCCAAGCCGACCTCCCCGACGTCGCGGTCCCCTGGTGGGGTGGCCGCCGACTCCACTTCGAATTCGAGTGATCAACATGGGGTCGAACTCACTGCGCGAGAATCGGCGCTAACCACGTCCACGTCGACATCCAGACGCGCCGCGATCGACACGTTCGACATGGCGTCCGCGGCGAGCAGGACGATCTTCGCCCGCACGACCGACGCGAACGAACCCGTGTAGGCCCGGGCCCGTTCCTCGAGGACCGCACGGTCAGCATCGGCCAGCGTGATCACGAACGAGGAACGACGAGACATAACAAGCCTCCACGCCACACAGGTCACGGAGGCTCGGCGCTTCCCCACGCCGAGACTGGCCCAACTTCGGCGCTTAACTTACACCGATGTAAATTCGAAGCGGGACCACTAGCCTTGGACTGCACGCGAGGTCAGGAACCGGCGGGAGGAGCGTGACGTGAGCGGCGAGGTCGTGCTCCCCCACCCGGCGGTGGACGTCGTAGCCGCCAGCGACGTGCCGGCTCTCATGGGGCTGATCCGGCCGCAGTGGCAGGCAAAGGGCCTCATCGAACGGGTCCGGCGACTGCTGCCGGTCGATCCGAGCAGCGCCTGCCAGCGCCTGCTGAACGCGGCCGTGGCCGACCTGCGGGACAAAATCAAGATCGCCGGGCTGGACATCGCCAAGGGGGCCGCAGCAGCGCACCGGCTCCCGCCGGTGGAACGGGCCGACGACGTCGACAACTACTCCACCGCCAAGCTGATCGACTTGTCCTACCGGATGGGGCTGCTGACCCGGCCGGAGTGGCGCCGGCTGACACGCGCCTACGACATCCGCCGGGACCTCGAGCACGAGGACTCGGAGTACGAAGCGGGTGTCGAGGACTGCATCTACATCTTCAAGACGTGCATCGAGGCGGTCCTGGCGAAGGACCCGGTCAACCTCATCCGCGTCGCGGAGATCAAGGAGGTCGTCGAGGCTGCTGGACCCGCCGTCGCCGACCTCCAGCTGGTCGAGGACTACGAGCACGCTCCCGAGACGCGGCAGCTCGAGATCCTCAAGTTCCTGGTCAGCACCAGCCTGAACGACAGCGAGCCGGAGCTGGTGCGGCAGAACGCCTTGCGGTGCTGCGCGCGGTTGCCGAGCCGACGCGCGACGCCGTCCGGGTCCTGCTCGCCAAGCACCTGCAGGACAGCCTGGGACGCCAGCCGCTCACGGATACCGTCGTGCGAGTCGCGCACGGGGCGGGGGTGCTGCCCTACCTCCGCAAGGCCCAGCGACTGTCGTACTTCCGGGCGTACAACGAGCGGCTGCAGCGCGTCGGTCACCACTGGAAGAGCCACGCATCACATGGCGCACTGCTGCGTGCTCTCGAGGAGTACGGAGGGCTGGCGTCGATCCCTGACGACGAGCTCAAGGTGACGCTGAAGTGGCTGGTGCTCTGCTACGTCGGTGAACCGGGTGGGTACGGGGCCGGACTGAACCGCCGCGTCTTCTACAGCAACAGCGCCGCCCCGCTTGTGGCGTCGCTGCTCGAGGAAGGCCCTGACGCCGCGCGCGAACCGCTGGCGAAGCTGGCGGACGACCGGGAGGTCAAGCGCGCTCTGCGCGCCAGCGACGGCGTTGCGCGCCGTTACCAGGACCTGCTTGACATCGTCGAGCAGTGAGCGGCCTCCCGACGACGCTGTGACCACGCGCGGCCAAGGGGGTGCGTTTGCAGGTGGAGGCAGCGGGCGCCACCGTCCACCGACGCGGATGCCGGCAGGCCAGGCACGCCTCCGTGTCGCTGCGTGCGCGGCGGTGACTGCTGAGGCGACCATGTGCTCGATGACCAGGAGTACCGACGATGACGCTGAACGACCCATAGGCGCCGCTCGGCGGCGTGCCGATTGGCGATCCCCAATCAGGGACAGATGTCCTGGTCGGATCTACCATGCTCCGATTGATGTCAACGGCAGTAGCGACAAACTGCGTCGCTCTCC
>JBBSHN010000210.1:0-2380 GCA_038252945.1 Propionibacteriales bacterium
TCCGGGTGGCCGAGGATCGCGCGGCGCACCCACGCGTCGGTGGCGAAAACGAGGTGGCGCAGCGTCTCGATGAACGACCACTCGCCCTCGACCCGCTCGTGCAGCAGGTCGGGCGGCAACCGTTTGGCGCGCTCTACGGTCGGCGGCCACGCCTGCTCGATGATCGCCCATGCCTCGCGGAAGCCGTCCGCGTCGGCCGGGTCGAGCTTCGTCCGTTCCGGGTAGCGCCGGTTCAGCTCGGCCTCGACGAGCGGCCCGATGTCGACGCCATTGATCCGGACGTTGCGGATCTCGCCGTCGATGTCGACATCCTCGAGCCACGCTCCGCGCACCGTCGCGCCGGTGAAGTACACGTTTCTGAACCGCGCGCGGCTGAAATCGACCTGCTCGAATCGCGCGCCGGAGAAGTCCTGCTTCACGAACTCGGTCATGCGCACAGCCTGCCACCGGGTTCCGACATCCGGTATTAGCTCTCGAGAAGTCGGAACGCCGGACGGGCATCTCTGCCGACGGTTCGTCTGAGCCGGCCGGCCGGCGACCAGCCAGACGCATACCGACCACCAGCGGTGAATTCTGATGACCGCCGATACCGGGGAGTTGCTCCGTCCAGTCGGCAAGACCAGTGCCGCGAAACGAACCTGTTCCGGTGACCGATCGTTGACCGGACGCGGTGCGTCCGCTGAGGCTGACGACGGATACGCCGTGCCCAACCATCGACGTCCTCGTCTACTCGGCTCGGCCCGCGATGTCGATGGTGCCGTCGTCGGCGACCGGGAAGCCCGGGGCAAACGCGGCTTCCCACAGATGCCCATCGGGATCGGCGAAATAGCCCGAGTAGCCGCCCCACTCAGCACGCTTGGCCGGCTTGACCAACCGCGCGCCAACTTCGACGGCGTGCGCCAGCGCCTCATCGACCGCCTGCTCGTCACCGAAGTTCAGCGCCAACGTGATCCCACGGAAGGTGGCGGGCGGATCGGCGGGAACGCCCACGTCTGCGGCCAGATCGGCGTACCGGCACTGTTGCGTTGAGCCATCCCGGCTGGACGGCACAGCAAATCTTCCTGCCGGCTGCCTCGCGACCAGTCTCGAACGGCGCCATCAGGCCGTCGGAGTCGGTACGAAGGGACGCCCTGTGCGAGGTTGAGTGCCGCTGGGCCGCAAGATTTGCGGCGAGGGGTTCGCGGGATCGCTCAATGCAACAGTGCCCCTCCTCTTCCTGGTGCCCTTCATCCCCGGGCTGCGTTCGATCCCGAAGTGGATACCGATCCACCGACTGATCTGGAGGGACTACTACCGGGGCCAGCGCACACCCTGACCGCGTGCTCCCGTGTGAGGCTTCCATCGTGCTATTTGCATCCTGCTCGGTGTGTGCAGGGGGAGGGACGAACTCGTCGAGGACCCGTGGGTACGCTGGCGCCCGTCCGTGGTCAACCACAGGCACCACCCCGTTGGCCATGGCCCGGGTGAAAGAACGCCCGCGCGGCGGTCAGCTTCACGTTTGGGCGACAGCCATACGCCGAGGACCGGCACTGTTGCATTGAGCCAACGCGGGAGGCTGGTACAGCAATATTCCTGCAGGCTCCCCCGCGACGCGTCCCCAGGGGGCCCCATCAGACCTTCACAATCGGCACAAAGGGACACCCTGCGGGGAGTTAGGTGCCGGCGGGCCGCAAGATTTGCGGCGGAGACGCTCGCGGGATCGCTCAACGCAACAGTGCCCACCGAGGAACCTAGGGCGGCATCTGCCCTTGCCTATACGTCTCAGCCTTAAGTCCCTGGCCGGCGATCGTGACGCATGATGCTCATTGGCTCGGTCAGATCGACAACCTCGGCGCCCGTCTGCTGCCCTCTTCACCGCTGCGACGCCCTTCTTCGCATCGGCCTTGGTGGGACACGACTCGCCGGAGGCCACGATCTCGCCGTTGCGGGACTTGAGGCGGAATCGGTACCGGCCGGACTGGTCCTTGTAGATCTCGAACTTCCCCGCCATCGCTGCTCCTCACTCGTGGTCGCCCCGCCTGAGCATGAGCGGAGACCTAGCGGTTGAGGCCCGCACTGTCTTGTGTGTGAACGGGGCTCGGCCCTCGAGAGGATTTGAGGCAGAGACGGCCAAGACTGTACGTGGGTCTCCCCTTGCGCGCCAATGGTGAACTGGCGTAGCGTCCATGGAACGCCCGAGGGTGACTCGAGTTGAGGTACTTCTCCTCGAAGACTCCCGGCTACGGAACTCACCTGCGAACGGGGTTCCGGGAGATCTCGCCCGAAAACCCCCCTCCTTCTGGCGGGACTCTGCCCACGGTCCCTGCGGCCAGGCTGGCACCCATGTCGCTTCTTGCAGTCTCAGTGACTGTGACAACACATCGGTGTACGCTGTAAGTCA
>JBBSHN010000211.1:0-2375 GCA_038252945.1 Propionibacteriales bacterium
ATCCGGGGCGTGGGCGGGCCTGTGCAACACCCACTTCTGGATCGACCGCACCGCCGGGATCTGCGCCTCGATCTACAGCAACTTCCTGCCCTTCGTCACACCCGAGGCGATGAGCATGTACAACGACTTCGAGAAGGCGCTCTACGCGTCGCTCTGACGCGGAAGGTCGATCCCCGGGCGGACAGCCGCGACACCGGCTCGCAACTCACCGTTGCACTCGCTTATGCAACAAGCGTCCTCCTTCTGCGATGAGCCTCCAAGCCTGACAAGCGCATCAGGGGGACGTTCCTACGCCGCGAACCGACAAGCAGAACGTCTTTCTATGCCGCGGATCGCGCGGACGGGGACGGTGGTGTTTGGGAAACGCGGGGTCCGCCCGCTGCTCGTTCACTGTCGGCCTACAGTGCGGACATGGTCGGTGCATCGACTGATGTGACGTCGAGGGGGGCTCCGCTCGAGTACTGGTTCGTCAAGCTTCAGGCCGGTGAGCTCGCCTTCCTGGTGGACTTCATCGTCCGGCGAGGTGTCGGTGTCGGCGCCGCCGAGGTTCGGATCAGCCTGTGGGTGGCGTCGCGCGGGACGTGTCGTTCGGTTCCCGGCAACGTCGTGGGGTGCGCGCGGCGCCGAGGTTGCGATCGGCGACAACGTCTTCACCGCAGTGGGATCGGCCGGCTGCGTCGGCGACGTCGAGTGGGATCTGCGCTTTGCGGCGGGTTCGGCGCGAGTGGCTCCGGCCATGCCGCTGCTCAGTCCTCTGCACCCGTTCGACCTCGAGCTCGTCAGTCGTCCGCGTGTGGTGTTCGACGGACGCGTGTCGGTGGGCGGCGAACGCTTCAACGTCGCTGGGGTCGAGGGCTCGCTCACCCACTACTGGGGCCGTCGGCTTCCGGACTCGTGGCGCTGGGTTTCTGCGGGTGGCTTCGGCGGGACCGACCGTGCGGTGGAGTCTGTGCTGATGCGGAGCCGGCTGTGGGGCACGAGACCAGCGCTGACCGCGGGTTACCTGTGGATGGGAGAGCACGACCGCGAACACCTGCTGATCTCGCCGGCGACCGGGCTTCTCACGGCGCACGGCTCTCCGACGGACTTCGTGCTGGTGGGGCGTAGCCGGTGTGGCGTCCGGCTGCACTGCTCGGCCGGCGTGGAGGATTTCAACGACTTGGGCGAGGGCATCCACCAGACGCTCCGTGGAACCTGCTCGATCGCCGAGCACGGATGGTCCTCGTCGACGGTGGGTCTGGAGTACCGCAACCTGTCCCGACGCCCCGGTCGCTACAAGCGGGCCCAACCCCGGACTTGAGCAGCGCGAACCCATCATGCGCTCATGCCGCAAAACAGGTAAGCGGACGTGCCGATGAGGGTCCGTTGACAAACCTCCGCGATCCATACCGTCTAGGGACCCTGGGTCCCTAGGGCATTGACACTTGAGCCGAGTTCCAGAGGGGCGTAGCGTCAGCCTTGTCCGCTCCCACACAGGCGTACAGAAGCCTGACCAGCCAGTTTGGGTGGCACAACGACGGCGACGAGAGTCGCCCGACCCGGCGCAGCGGATGGCGACGGTCGGCCGCCAGACCGAGCGTCTCTGCGGCAGCCTGCACTCACACAGCCGCAGAGGCCCTTTCGCGTGCCCAAAACGCTTGGCGGTCCGAGGCGAAGCCTCATTAGAACGTGCCAGCCCAAAGCCAACACGAACCCGCGCTACCTCGCGCTCTCAAACGTTGTCACGAACCTCACCGAAGCCATCACTGACATGCGCGGCGAGAACTAACCGTGGAGGCGTTCGAGTCGTTCGTCGCTCTCACCATGGAGGCCGAAGGACTTGTCGTGTCAGAGGCGATCAAGTTTCCCGTAACGGTGCCGGTTCCATCACGCGAGGGAAAGCAGACCCATGGATTCGAAGTTGACCCCGTCGGGGCACGAGCCGACAGGCTGGTCCTTGCCACGGTAAAGTCCTCCTTCGGCTCTCGCGGCGTCGCGGCGGACCATGTCATGGGCCTCGCACCAAAACCGCAGTTTAACCGGCTTTACGCGCTCCTGAACAACCCAATCGTTCGCGAGGGCGTTGTCGTCAAGGCATGCGAGCGTTACGGCTACCCAGTTGAGCATGTCGAACTTCGTCTCTCTACGTCGGTCGCTTCGCCAGCGACCGTACCGGCTCTCACGCCACGCGAATCAAGGCATGGTGTGCCGAGCAGCGAGTCGGAAGTGGACCGATCCGCGTTTTCGGGGTTCAGGAAGTCGCAGTGCAGGCGACGTGTGGCCAGCATTAAGACCTACCGCGACAACTCGGCGCTAGTGGCCATCAAAGTGCTCGAGGCCGCCGGCATGCTGATGCCCGAGCCACCTGATGGCACGTCCGGTGGCTCGCTCCGCAG
>JBBSHN010000212.1:0-2351 GCA_038252945.1 Propionibacteriales bacterium
ACCGTCCGCCAGCCAGGCCCGACCGAGCAGAAGTGGAAGACCCGGGGCCCCACCGGGCAGACGCCCATGCCCACTCCCCGAAACGACCCGAACACACGACCTCAGCCGCGATCAACAATCACAGCGGTGGATCCAGGCTCAGTGGCGTCGTCGGCCGGATCGGGTGGAGCCGTCCGCTGCTGCGCCACATGCACGAGGTGCGCCAGGTCGTGGCTTTGTAGCTGCCGGCGTCCCTGCAGCTCGGCGGTGGCGACCGCCGCGCCGACCAGGAAGCCGACGTCGAGCCATAGCCCAGCCTTGCGGTTCGCGTGGTCCAGCCAGTCCTCGAGCACGTACGTGCCGCCCGGGCCGTCGCCCTCCGCATCGGGTGGGGTCGGGACGTGCGGTCGCATCCGGTCGAGCAGCTCGTGGAACGCCGCCAGCGTCCGGCCAGTGGCGCTCCGCGGATCGTCGTCGACCGCCATCAGCTTCACGATCAGCGCGTCGCTGTCGAGGAGCTCGTGGAGGTCGTCGGCTGGCATCGGCAGCAGCCGGAGCGGTGCCCCGGCTGACTGCTTGTGGGCAGGCGATGGGCACGGCCTTCATCCTCGCCCGGCAGTGTCGGCATGGTGCCATACGCGAAGCACGAACTTGCGGATGTTGACCGACCCATCAAAGACGTCGTATCAGCCTGGCCCTTCTCGTCCGCGGGCGCCGGTCGGCAGGCGTTGCCATCACCCCCTGGGCCCCCTGACGAAGCAGCCGTCGCCCGGCTCGTCGCTGCCGTCCAGGCCGACGTGCGCGACGAGTGGCGGTCCCGCGACCGCCGCTACCTCTCATCTCAGAGGCATCCATGGCGTTGCTCCGTCCCACCGGCGACACTGGGTCCATCGCCGCCATCGACAGCGGCCAGTGGGCGCCATTCGGCGGGTCCTCGAGCGCCCTTGGAAGCCGGATGTGTCGCCTGGTGTCCATCGTCGCGAGTCCTCCTGGTTTGCCACATGAGAACGGAGACTGCCCCGGCCGTCGAATGGTTCGGCCCCCGTCGCACGGCTCTCCGAGTCCAAGGGTCATCAACGTAAGCGGTGGATTGAAGGTTCAGCCTTGCTGCGGCGGATGGGTGCGGATCAGGACGACGGTTACGAGAAGCAGCCACAGGGCAAACAGCGCGAACATGAACTGACCGAGAGGGAACGCTCCGAGAACCATGACGACGGCGACAGGGAAGCCAGCTCGCGCCAGCCAGACGGGAAGAAGGGAACCTGAACGGCTGGCCAGCGTTGTGGCGACGACGACAACTGCGGCGGGGAGAGGGAAGATCAGAAATCCCGTACTGCCAAGGTCGAAGAGCGCCGCCGCAACCGCGGGATCGCGTTGTTCCCCGACTTGTAACGCTGCAGCACCCCATCCTGTGAGCTGAATCAACAGCGTACCGAGAAGGGCGATGCCTCCGACAAGCGCTGCGGGTGCACACAAGCCGTCGGCACCCTCGACGCGGCGTATCCGTTGATACAGACTGGCAAGGAACCAGGGGAACAACACAAACCCACCGAAGGCGCTCAGCAGAGTGTTGGCAAGCAGGCCACCCTGATGGTCAGCGGAATAGGTTGCGATCTCTGTTGCGGGGGCGTCACCAGCAGGCGACGAAGCGCCGATAACCGCGGCGCCCAACCCGAGAGACAACAGGAATCCTACGGCGCCAAGCGGGGCGTAGCGCTGCCAGCGCGGTTCGGTCATCGTCATGCCATCCCTTCGGTCATCGTCATGCCATCCCGAGGTGCCTCACCCAAACCAAGGTAGTCCACAGACCCGAACTGCAGGTGAAGCAAATGATTCAGGCAATTTTGCGCCCGGTCGGGTGACCCCTGCCCTCACCTCCTGAGCCGGCCTGAGGGTAGGCACTGCCGCTTGTCAGACCCGCGCGCGCCTTCTACGCTGGTGTACCGTCCGCGCCGATGAGCGCAGGAGTGTCGTTGAGTCCCGTGCTGCTCGTCTTCTTGTGGGTCGCAACCGTGGTTGTCTTTGCTGCGGTCGCTCGACGGGTTCTCGATGTTCCCCTCGGCGCAGTTTGCGCAGCATTGTCTGCATTGCTCGCGGTGGGCGTCGGCCTCGCGGTCTCGGACCCCCTGGTGGCGGTGGGCTCGGGCGTGGCTGAGGGCAGTCTGCAAGTCGGGATCTCACTCGTCGCGGCGCTAACATTCCTGGTGGTGGCCGAAATCCTGGTGCCTACTGGGAGTTGGCCCAGCCCCATGGAGTGGCGACATTCGGTGCGCCGACGGTCGGGACGGTCGCGACGGTACGCGCGGATCCTCGCCATAGCCGTGAAGCACGGGCTCGGGCCCTACCTGCGCTTCGGATCTCAGAGCCCGGCG
>JBBSHN010000213.1:0-2341 GCA_038252945.1 Propionibacteriales bacterium
ACGTACTCTTTTCACCGACAGGGTGTCCTTCCCCGCTCACAGAATCGAAACTTCGACAACCTCGATTCTCCAAGCAGGCAAGGCACCCTCGTCGTTTCACACGCCGATCAACGCAGAACTACCTGCGGATCCGGGTCTGATGACGCTCAACGACGACCTGATCGGTACCTGGGCAACGGTCTACACAGAACTCCCGCTCAAAGCCGTTCAGCAGCTCGCACACCACGCGGCCAGTGGCGGCGCGATCGCGCGAGATGCCAAGCTCGACCTTGCCGAGGAGGTCGTTGCGAGGTACCACGGTGCGCGCGAAGGGAAGCGAGCGCGACAGGCATGGCTTGCTGTCTTCTCGGAACGCAAGCTCCCCGATGCGATGCCTGAACTCGTCGTCACCGATCCCGGGCCATCGGTCTTCGACCTCTTGAGCGTTGCACGTCCGGAGCTCACTCGGTCAGCAGTGCGACGGCTCATCGCCGAGGGCGGCATACGCATCAATGGAGAGCAGCAGCTGGATGCCCAAGCAGAACCAGCCGAAAGACGGGCGACGTCCTGCAGGCTGGAAAACGACGATGGTTCAGCGTCGTCGCGAACCAGAACGCCCACGGCGAGTCCTGATGCGGAGGGACTCTGCCGCCGCTGCGTCACTCGTTCGTCCCAGCCGTCCAGCGTCGTCACCCATCAGCGGCGCTGCAGACACCCCATGAGGAACCGCTTGCGGAGCTGGCCAAGGCCTCGCAAGCCTTCCGGCAGCCGGGGACTTGATCCCGCAAGCGGATGGCACGCGGAGCGTGCCGGTGACCGACCGTGTTACGACACGCGGCCGCGCACATCGCGGCTCAGGACGGTCCGCCTAGTCTGATGCGCATGAGCGCCAGGTTCCGTGCTCGCAGACGTGCGGTGAATGCAGTTGTGGCCCGCGCCGCGCAATGGGCGAACGGCCAGCCAGATATGCCCACGGTTGTCGTCGTCGGCTCGTATGCCTACGGCCACCCGCGCATGGGAAGCGACGTCGATCTCGTCGTACTTTCCAAACGAGCGCCAGAGCACCTGGCGGACCTTGCCTTCATCCAGAGGATCACGCCCGGAGGACGGGTCATCCGGCGCGAGCAGTGGGGGCCGATGCACGAGCGGCGGGTCCGCCTGGCCAGCGGACTGGTTGTTGAGTTCGGACTCACCACGCCGGAATGGGCTGCGCTACCGCTCGATCAGGGTACGGCCAAGGTGCTTTCCGACGGATGCAAGATCGTCGTCGACGACGGCACCGTCACTGCCGCGCTGCAGTCGATCAGTCGCCCCGTAGCCGACTGGCAGCCCGTGAACTAGGCGCACTTCGCCGCCCAGGGACTGCGCGCACATAGGATCCGGGCGCTCCGTACGGGGATCGGCTTGCGAGACCCTCGGCGTGTGATCGACGACCAGGACACATTGAGTCAGTCCCGGGGGCTTCAGCAGACGTTGTGCGTCGCCCTGAGCGAGACCCGGCCGCTTACGCACAAGTTCCGGGTCGCCTATTGACTGAGCGCTCCTAGCCAGCACCGGGCGTGGCAACCCACCACCGGTTATCCCAAGGGTCGGTGAACCCGGCAACTCGGTCACCCCACGGCACCGGGCCCGGCTCCCGGCACGATCTGCCACCGCGATCGAGGGCTCTGCGGTATGACTCGTCGACGTCAGGCACGAAGACAAACGCGACACTCGGACGAGGTTCGGCGCCCTCGCTCATCATGACAATCGAGTCACCGATGAAGACATCAGCATGATCGATCCTGCCGTCGGAGAGTACCTCCTTGTGCCTGGTGTCTTCCCGACCGTCGAAGACGTCGGTCAGGAATTCGATGAACTCCGAGACGCCCTCAACCACGAAGTAGGAGTTGACGCTGTGGTACCCGGTATCAAGCTGCAATCCATGAGGGTGTTCAGAACCGGTCATAGTGCCCTCTCTCGGCGCCTTCACCTTAGCCTCGATGGAGCCCAAGCGTCGCCCTACGACTGACGTCTATCCCGTGCGGGGATCTGCCTGCGGTGAGCGGGCGCGTAGCCACAGCTGCGCATTAGGTTTCACTCACCATGCCCGTGCGCAAGGTCCTGGGCCCAAGCGACGGCCGCGCTGGGGTAGAGCGGCAGCGATCCTGCTCGTCGAGAAGCGCGCGCCAAACGACGGGCACCACGCTGCCGTCACCCTCAGTCAGACCCGGATCCGCACGTAGCGCGTGGTGCTGGTGGTTGATCCGCGGGTTGGGTGTCTGGGGGGTGTTGTCGGTCTCCGGACAGGGTCGTGTTCCCGGTGGCGCCGGGTTCGCGGTCTCCGATGGTCCTGGGTGGTGGGGATGGGACGCGGCGGTCA
>JBBSHN010000214.1:0-2338 GCA_038252945.1 Propionibacteriales bacterium
CGGTGCTTGCGACCGGACCGTCGCACGCCGGCGCCGGTGAGGCTCCGATCACGCGGGCTGCTCGGTCGGTGCGGGCCACCCCGCGATCGTACGCGGCAACGTCTGACTGCCCGGACCCACCGCGAAGCGCCGATCTGTACGGGTCCCCGCGATGACCAGCATGGATTATCGGCCGACGCGTTCTGTGTGGTCCGATCGCACCAGAGCCGTCGATCGGTTGCGTCACCACGCCGGGTTCGCGATGCTTTTGGCGGTCCGCGAGGCTGCCGGTTGGCTGCGTGGGCTCGGTACACGGTCGGTCACGGCACCGGTTCGAGCGTGAGGCAGGCGCCATGCAGCAGAGGGATATCCGACAGCAGTGGGAGGGGGCAGCTCCCGGTTGGGCACGGTGGGAGCCGACGATCGCCGCGTGGATGGACCCGGCGACCAAGGCGATGCTCGCCATGGCCGCCGTTGACGCGGGCGCGCGGGTGCTCGACCTCGCCTGCGGCGCTGGCAGCCAGACGTTAGACGCTGCCCGTCGGGTTGGACCACAGGGCTCTGTGGTCGCGAGCGACATCTCCGACACGATGCTCCAACACGTGCGCGACAACGCCCGTGTCGCTGGCCTTGCCAATGTCGCGACCGTGGCCGGTGCCGCCGAGGACCTGGACATCGCAGCGGACAGTTTGGACGCGGTCATCTGTCGGCTCGGCCTGATGCTCTTCGTCGAGCCGGCGCGAGCCCTTGCGGCGGTGCGGCGTGCCCTGCGACCCCAATCCAAGGTCGCGGTTGTGGTCTTCACCACACCGGCGAGGAACCCGTTCATGGCGAAGCCGATGCAGATCCTGCTTCATCACGCGGGCAAGACGCCGCCGTCGGCGGGGCAACCCGGAATCTTCTCCCTCGGCACCCCTGGGGTCCTCGAGCGGTTGCTGGCGGACAGTGGTTTCGTCGGCGTCGAGCAGCGCCCCGTGGAGGTCACCCTACGCATGTCCTCGGCGGCGGAGACCTTGACGATGATGAAAGAGGCGTTCGGTGCGTATAGAGCGGTCATTGGTGACTGTCCACAAGCCGTGCAGGCGGCGGCCTGGGTTGAGGTGGCAGAGACGCTGAAGACCTTCGAAGCGCCAACGGGATTCGTGGCCCCTACCGAGGTGCTGGTAGCCGCGGCCGTCAAGCCGACGTAACACACCGCAGGCCAAGGAGCCCAGCCAGACCGGACAACGATTCGGGGACGGTGCATTGAGTCGGAGCACCTAGGCTAAGGTCGCCGTTCTGGCGCGACCAAGACGAGTGGAGGCGCACTCGTAGCCGTCGCTCGGTGTGCTGCCCTGGCGCTCGGATCGTCGTAAGCGCGCCACTGTTCCGAACCGATGTGCGGGCGAAGATGGGGGCTCGATGGTCAGTGGTCACCCAGCATGTCGATGCGGTCGAAACCCGAGAACTGCTCATGCATCGTCACGACTCCCCGGTCGCCGCCGCTCAGGGCGGACAGCCGCACGATCGGGCAATATGTCTGCGCTGACGATCGACGAGAGGACTTCGCGATGGAGCCAACGAGGCAGCCGGAGTTGCTCGCTTCAGGCGACGGTCGGCCCATACGGATCGGTGGCGATGTGCTGCTCGTGAAGGCTTTGACGGGGATTACGGATGGGGTGACCGTGCTCGAGACGGTCGCGAAGCCTGGCGAGCCCGCTCCGCTCGACCACGTTCATCACTCCTACGACGAGGTGTTCTATGTCGTAGAGGGTGAGTTCGAGTTTCGTGTCGGGGACCGGCGTGTGCGTGCGCCCGCTGGAAGCGTTGTCACTGCCCCGCGGGGCAGCCCCCACACCTTCAAGAACTGCGGCGACGGCGATGGGCGCGTTCTCATCGTCGGCGCACCGGGTCGCGCTGCGCTCATGCTTGAAGACATCGGTGCGATGGTCGCCGGTGTCGGCCCGTTACCCCCGGACGGCCTCGCCGGTGTCTACAACCGCCATGACACAACGCTGGTCCCTCCGCTCGCCGCCGAGGACGACGAACCTGACATCAACAAGCCCCATAACCGCCGATCGGAACCGCTGGCTGATTCCCGATCCGAACTCAAGACGCCCGCACCGAATCGGCGGTAGGTGCGTTCGGGGCTCGGCTGAGAGAGCCCGGCAAGCCGCGACAGATCAGGCGTACGTTCGTGCTCTCAACTGAACGCCGGGGCCCAAGCTCCGGCCTCCGGGTCTCGGCATGACCCTGGAGGTACTACATGACCACCACAGCTCCATCGACCGACGTCGCCGTCGTCGACCCCACGCTGTCCGATGCAGAGCGCTACGCGCTCGCAGCGTTTCTTGCCGGCTACCGCGGCCTGACCCGCGAC
>JBBSHN010000215.1:0-2266 GCA_038252945.1 Propionibacteriales bacterium
CGAGCGGTGGACTCATGCCTCGACGGTCCCAGCGTCTGCCGCCAAGCTTGCTCGGATCGTGTTGCTCGCCGCCGATGGTGCGGCGAACACGCGGATCGCAGACCTGGTCGGCGCGACGGTGACGACGGTGCTGTCGTGGCGTGAGAGATATTGGCGGGCGAGACCTACCCCATGGACATTGGTGGCGGTTGAGCGGGGGAGTGCACATCACCCCTGTTGGTCCTCGAGACAGCTTCCAGAGAAGCCCTGCTATGTCGTCATGCTCAATCCTGGCCCGGCCAGGCCATCGCCTGACTGTCATACGCGGAGAAATGACACTGCCCCTGTCGCGATGCTAGGTGTTACGGACGCTCGGATACGGGGACGTATTCGAAGGGGTGTGTCCTGGCCAGGAACGATGACTCGAGGCAGGCAGTTCTCCGTGATCTTCGTGGCAGGCTGCGTGGTCGATTGATGCTGCCGCAGGATCTCGGATACGACGCGGCCCGGTCGTTGTTCAACGCGATGATCGACCGGCGTCCCCTCGTCATCGTGGAGTGCGCCGATGCTTCGGACGTCTCCCGCAGCATCGAGAGTGCACGTGCCCACGGGGTGGAGTTGTGCGTGCGCGCCGGTGGCCACAACGTCGCGGGCATAGCCGTACGCGACGGCGCGGTCATGATCGATCTGTCACAGATGAAGGCCATCAGGGTCGACCCCGATCGTCGGACGGTACGGGCTGAAGCGGGTTTGACGTTGGGAGAGTTCGACCGGGCGAACCACTCGCTGGGCTGGCGAGCCCGATGGGCGTGGTGTCGATGACCGGCATCGCCGGACTCACCCTCGGCGGCGGGCTCGGCTGGCTCAACGGCCGTTACGGTCTCGCGTGCGACAACCTGCTTGCCGCTGAGGTGGTGACCGCTGACGGGCACCTGGTCCGGGCGAGCGAGGACGAGCATCCGGCCCTCTTTTGGGCGCTGCGCGGAGGCGGCGGCAACTTCGGAGTCGTCACGGCCTTCGAGTACCAGCTTCATCCGGTAACCCGGGTGCTCGCCGGCGCCCTGATCTTCGGGTGGTCGGTCGCACCTCAATTGCTGCGGTTCTACGACGAGTTGGTGAAGGCGGCACCCGATGAACTTTCTACGGCGGCCTCGATGTGGGTAGGCCAGGACGGTTGATCCTGTCCCGGTGGAACGATCCAGCAGAGTCCGACAACAACGTCGCGTGGACCCGGTCCCTGTTCGAAGCCATGCAGCCTCACCTTGCCGAGGTCTACGTCAACAACCTCGGAGACGAGGGACCCGACCGCGTCCGTGCCGCGTACGGCGAGAACTACGCCCGTCTTGCCGCGGTCAAGCATGTCTATGACCCGGCGAACGTGTTCCGCGCCAACCAGAACATCACACCGACTGCACAACCTACGAGCCAGTGACTCCCGCTGACCTCCTCGGCCAGCAGGCCTTGCCACCGAGAGTGTCCTTCTGGGTGATATGGGGATCAGCCGAAGTTCCGGTCAGGTCAGGGATGGGCTTGCGGTCCCTCTCGTGGGCTGAGCAGCGGGAGACCGGGTTGCTCGAGATATCGCCTGCTTGGTGGTCAGATTGCTCTCGAATGGGCGACCGGATCGCTACTGCTGGGCGGATTTTGCTCCGGAACAATGGCGCAGCTCATGCACGACAT
Organism: Propionibacteriales bacterium; assembly: GCA_038252945.1. Taxonomy (GTDB): domain Bacteria; phylum Actinomycetota; class Actinomycetes; order Propionibacteriales; family Nocardioidaceae; genus JAUJOE01. The sequence goes on from JBBSHN010000215.1 coordinate 1,660, forward strand.
AGGGGCTGTGGACCAGGAAGGCGGCGGTATCTTCGTTGGCCGCGCGCAGGACCGCTGTCATTGCTTGTTGTACCTCGGTTTCAACTTCGGGCTGCTCCACGGCCTGCCGCGCTGCTAGAGCCATCGGATGCTCTTGCCCGGCCATGACGTAGGCCTCGGGAGAGGTGGCGTTTATCGCCAGCTCGCCGGGGGTCGTGGCTTCCAATGAGAGGCCAGCCTCGGCGGCGAGTTTTCCTACCGTGGTGGCGTCGGACCACGCGAAACCCTCCATTGGCGGGGCGTTCGTGACTCGGCTCATGATGCGACCCATCGCGCCGAGCATGGCGTCGATCGGGCCCGCGGGAACCCACGCGCTCACCAGCACGCGACCGCCAGGCCGCAGGACGCGCGCGATCTCCCGCAGCGCCTGCGCCGCGTCTGCAGCGAAGATGACGCCAAAAACAGAAAGAACGACGTCGACCGAGGCGTCGTCGACGGGCAGAGCCAGCAGGTCGCCCTCACGAACTTCGAGATCGACACCGAAGGTTTGCGCGCGCGTCCGGGCGACCTCAAGCAACCGCGGCGCCGCGTCAACGCCGATGACCCCGGCGCCAAGGGCAGCAGCCAA
>JBBSHN010000216.1:0-2231 GCA_038252945.1 Propionibacteriales bacterium
CGGGGCGGGTTCAGTCTGAGTCGCCGAACCCTTGGCCTACCCCGCGTCGCCCGCGGGCTGGCCGGGAGCCTCTGCGAACCCGAGCTGCTGGAGCATGCTGAGCGTATCGGTCACGGCCCAGTGCTCGACAGTTTTGCCGTCCGCGAACCGAAGGATGTGGATCGCCTCCCAGGTCGCCTCTTTGCCCGACGCTGGCATACCCTGGAAGTCGCCCTTCATCGTTCCGTGGGCGGTGGTGCGCTGGACAACCCGGTCGCCCTCGGCGATCTGATCGTCGATCGTGGTGTGCAGGTCGGGAAACGCCTCTCGCAACATCGCGAAGAAGGCCTTGGCCCCTTCGGTGGTCGCCGGCACGCCGGGCGGGGCCGCGTGATCGACGAAGTTCGGTGCCGTCAGCTCGTCGATGAGGGCGAGGTTACCCCGATTGACGACCTCGTCGACAAACCGACGGGCGTTGGCCTTGTTCGCTTCCGTTGTCATGACTGGCCCTCCTTGGGCTGCTCTCCGTACCGGGACTTCGGTCTACTCCATTTTGGACCACACCGCAAGCGAGTTATCCACAAGCCACTCGATGCCTTCAGCCGCCGGATCGTCGGCTGGTGGGTTTCGGCCAGCCTGCGCGCCGAGCTCGCCCTCGACGCCCTCGAGATGGCGATCTGGAGTCGCCGGTCGGCCGACCTCGCCGGGCTCGTCCACCACCGCGATCGCCCGTTGGATGAATTGGTACGCGATTGCTAACGAGGGGGATGCAGAGGTTCTCATCGGCAGCATCGGCTTCATGGGGCCGCCGGCGCACGGGCAGGTCGAAATCGGGTATGCCGTCCTACCTGACTTCCAGAATCAGGGCTATGCGACCAAAATGGTCGCCGGACTTGCGCACTGGGCGCTTGGCCAGGTTGGCGTCGACTGCGTTCTCGCTGAGACGGGCCCCGACAACGACGCCTCCCTTCGAGTCCTCGCCAATGCGAGATTCGTTGCATCAGGGCAAGGTCGCGAACCAGAGTTGCTCCGACTCGAGCTACGCAGGCCCGTTCCGGCAGAGCAAGCGGATGACGCTAAATCGTCGTGACACCCGCCTGCCCGTCGACAGCCAGGTTTGCGCCTCGATGCGTGCGCCGTGAGCACGGCTTCCGCGAGGGCCTTCTCCGCTCGCACGGAGTCCCAGCACAGCTTCTGGATCGGTTTCAAGTCTTACTGATCATCCGTTCGTCGTGGGTAGTGCAAGCGCATGATCGCCTCCAGCGTGTCAACATTGGTTGACACCTAGGATCGGCCCGCTACGGGGCGGGGCTGTCGTTCACGGACCGATACTGGGTGTCGATTCGGCCGTCTCAGTCGATCTTCGCCGCGGGAGAGCCACGAGCAAAGGCTATCGGCGACATGCCGGCGCACGTCTACCGGCTCTTGCGAGCCGAGGCAGCCACCTAGGCACTCCGTGGACTGGCTGCAGCGGCAGTGGGAGCATACGGAGGCGCTGGTCGGCGTCCGAGGACGCCTCCAGAGCGCTGGATGGGATAACTGGCGACGCTGGGTGCAGGCCGTCGTGTGCGCCGCCGGCCAGGAGAGAGCTCCCCGACGCTTCAGATGCTGGAGGTCGATCGGGGCGAGCACCTGGGTTTCGACTGCTGACCGGCCGGCGCCCCAGCTTGGTGCCGCCAAGTCCTACACTCCCGGCAACAACCAATCGACCAGGAAAAGAGCAATGAGAGCGTTTATGTCCGTCCAGAAGGGAGTTGACCCCGATCCAGAGGACATGACAACTCAATGCGGACATTGAATTTAGGGGTTCTGGCGCATGTAGACGCCGGTAGACAAGCCTCACCGCGCGTGCGGGCTGGTGAGTGCGGGTGCCAGAGGGGGTGTCAGCCGCCTGATTCCAGATTGACGCGACGCTCACAGTGGCTTCCACAGCACCGGAGGATGAGCACGACCGACGCGGCGAATCACACATGGCAGGCGATAGGCATCGCGGCCCGGCAGGCTCAATTCGCCGAGCGAATCGCGCACGGCGACTGCGGTTCGCCCTCGATACAATGGCGCGCGGAGAATTTGGGATTCGACCCTGGGCGACTCGGCGGAATCCGCGTGGATCGCGGCCGGGACCTCGCTTGTGCTGTTCGCGCTCGGAGCGCTTGTTCCGCTCCTGCCCTTCCTGTTGATACATGGGAGCCCTGCACGACATGATCGCTCGCTGGAGCGCGGTGGCCGCTGTATGCGTCGCGCTGGTGGGC
>JBBSHN010000217.1:0-2069 GCA_038252945.1 Propionibacteriales bacterium
GCGTCTACCTCCTGCGCAAGAACTTCGCGCCAGACGCGCGTGCGTGGGCTGGTTTCGCTCTCCTCGTCGTCCTGTTGGTTACGCACCGGCTCGCCAATCGCGACTGGGCGGGAGCGCGAGGCCTTGTCGAAGGAGTGGTGGACGTCTGGCGGAGGCCGCTTTAGAACCTGCGCAACGCCTCCTGAGACGCTCCGACTACCGAAGGCGCGGAAGGGCGGCTACTGGCACTGAGTCGAGCCAGCGTCGCTGAACGTCTTGCCGGCCTCAGGAATGAACTGCCAGTCGTAGCTCGATGCGTGCAGGGTCAGCTTGAGCACGCCGTATGTGTCGTTGTTGCGGACTTCGCTGTTGGGCTGGATGACGCTGAAGCTGAAGAGATTCTTGCCGCCGGTTCCAACGGTGAACTCGCGGATGCCCGCGATGTCGGCGGCGCCCGCAGGGTTCTGCTGCGCGAAGCGCTCGTAGAAGTGCATGTGACCGTTGAGCACGATCTCCGCATGAGCTGCGTAGAGATCCTGCCAGAACGCGTCGTATGTTTGGAGGTTTCCCTGGAACCCTGAGCTCCAGCGAGGTTCGTGCCAAGACGCGAGGGTGCAGGTCGAGCCGTGCGTCGCAAGGTCTGCCTTCAGCCACTGCTCTTGCGCGGATCCAGCTCCGCAGCCGCCGACCTTGCTGCACTCGGCGTTCAACGCGACGACGTGCCACGATCCGATGTCGTAGCTGTAGTACCCCTTCGCAGGGTCCCCGGCAGCCGCGCCGAAGTAGTTGAAGTAGCCGCTAGCCAACCCCGTGTTGTCGCACGGCGTGTTCGGCGGCGTGACGGTGCTGTCGGTCGCATATTCATGGTTGCCGGCAATTGGGTGGGTGATGCTCTTGAAGCGGCCCCACGAGACATCGTACGACTGCAGCAAAGCTGCTTCGGACGAGCATTCGTACTGGTTGTCGCCGAGAGCGAGGACCGCCGCCACACCCGCCGCCGAAATCACATCCGCGGTTGCCTTCATGCGGCACGTGGTTGCCGTCCCCAGTCCGGCGTTGAAGTCGGATTGCGCGGGGTCGCAGGCGATGTCGCCGCCTGCCATGACGATCGGATCCGCGTTTGGCGCCGCTGTGACGACAGCCGTTGCGGCCGATGTTGCGCTGCTCGAACCGCCCGCATTCGAGCCCGTAACGAGCACGCGCACACTCCACCCGACGTCCACGCTCCCCAAGCTGTAGGAGGCGCCGGTCGCCCCGGAGATGTCGCCGCAAGAGCCACCGAGGATGTCACAGCGACGCCAGTGGTACGAATAGCTGATCGGTCCGGCACCGCTCCAGCTACCGGTCGACGCTGTGAGCGTCTGACCTTGTTGAGCGCTGCCGGAGATCGTCGGCGGTGCGGTGTTCGCCGGTGGAGACGCCGCGGGCTTCGGGGCTACGACGTCTGTCGGAGCGGAGCTTGCAGAGCTGGAACCGGCCGAGTTCGTCGCGGTGACCGCGACGAGCACGGTGGAGCCCACGTCGGCCGCCGCGAGCGTGTAGGTGCCACTCGTGGCACCGGCGATGTCTGCACAAGTGCTCTGAGCGGTGCCGCCGTTCTGCTGCGTGCCCGCAGCATAGTGCGCATTAATCCGGGTCGGGCTCAGCACCGCACCATAGACCGCCGCTTCGTCGATGGTCTCGCTGCCTGCCTGGTCGCCCCTTCCGAACTCGAGCGCGCTCGTGTCGGTGTTTGCTGGATACGTGGTGTTCGCGTAGGTGACGTTGAGCGAGCCGTTCACGTACCAACGGAGCGTCGAGGTCGATGGGTCATACGTGACGACATAGTGCTTGTATGAGCTGGAGGAGAGAGCGCCCGCGGTGCCCACCTTCCTGCCGTCGATTCCGCCGCGCTTCAACATCGGCCTCAGATCGGACGCGTACCAGACGATGTACCCGGTTCCGCCGGTGCCCGAGGCGCCCTTGCGGACGAGACCGGGCCACGTGTTCGCGAACGTGTTCAGCTTTGCCCAGAACTCGATCGAGAAGCCGCCGTTCAGCCGGAGTGCGGCGGTGTCTGGGATCGAGATCCGGTCGTCTATGCCGTCGAA
>JBBSHN010000218.1:0-2044 GCA_038252945.1 Propionibacteriales bacterium
CTCGGCGCACATGAACACGATCGGGAACGAGGCCTTCTCCGCTGCGATAAACTCCCAGATCACGTCAGGGTGTCATTCGCGAAGAAGGCCGTCGCTTTTTTTAGCAGCTCAACTCGCATCTGCAGCTCACGGTTCTCAGCCCATAAACGGCGGAGCTCCACGCTCTCATCGTTGGTCACCCGATCATCATTACCGGACTCGCGACCGCGATGTGTGGATACCCAGTTCGCCAACGTCGACTCCCCGATCCCCAACTCACGTGCCGCCGCCGCGATCGACTTCTTCTGCTCAACCACATAACCCACCGCCTTCTCCCGGAACTCCACCGAGAACGACCTCCGCCGCTGTGCCACGACCACCTCCCTCCCGGGAGAGCATGCTCCCCCGCTCCAGGGAGTGACAACCAAACCGGGGGAGGTTCAGAGCATTCGTCCGAGGGCGTGATCGTCCGGCACCCTCAAGGTGTCGCTACGCGCTGTCATCCTTCGCCCGCTCACAAAGCCGCGCCGCGGCTGCTCGTAGGTCGTCGAGGTCGTCCGCCACTGTTGCCGCCAGGATGGCGTGCGAGGTGTCGAAGTAGCGGTGAGCCAGCCGGTCGCGCATCGCGGCGATCTGCTTCCACGGCACGTCGGGCTCGGTGGCCAGCAGCTCGGGAGTGAGTGCCTTGACGGCCTCGCCGATCTCGAGGAGGCGGATCCTGACGGCATCGAAGACCAGCCCGTCGTGCAGGTCCCCTCGCGCAAGGTGGGAGTCGATGGCCTGGATTGCGGCGACGACGTCGGCAAGACGTTGGTCATCGTGGCGACTCACAGGCGGACCAGGTCGGCTTCGACGTTGGGGCAGACGCCTGGCTTGAGGTCGGTCTCGGGCACGATGTCGACGGAGGCCTCAAGGAGCTCTTCGACGGCCTGTTGGAGTCGACCCAGGCCGAGCAGCCCCATCCTTGCCGGCAGCTCGACGAGCAGGTCGATATCGCTGTCCGAACGGTCCTCGCCCCGGGCCACGCTGCCGAACACCCCGATGACGCGCACCCCGCGTTCAGCAGCTAAGGCGAGCAATGCCGCTCGGCGCTGGCGGAGGCGGCGGCCGAGCGGGCCGTTCAGGCGGTTCAGCGGCGAAGGTGTGCGCTTGATCCGTAAGTCGAGGGTGTAGCCGGTTGCGTCAACCATCGCCGCCAGGGTCGGCAGTGACGGTTGACGCCGTCCGGACTCGTACACACTGATGACGCTTTGCCGCAGGCCGGCACGCTCTGCGAGCCCCGCCTGGGTGAGCCCGGCCCGCAATCGGGCTTCTCGGAGGAGGTCCCCTGCCAAGGTCGAGCCCATGCAGGCATGATAGCGGATCATCTATACGTATCGGGAGCCGGCGGGGTCGGGGCGAGCCTCGCCATCTCGCACGATGGCGCCCGACCGGAACCAGTGCACGAGCGTCACGGCGAGGAAGAAGGCCGCTTCGGCCTCCTCCGGCGACACGGAGACTGGTGTCTCCGAGTCACCATGCCGGTCGTGCTGACCACCGTAGAGCAGGCCGAGCATGGCGATGATGGTCACCTTCGGGTCGCCCCCCGGATCGAGCCGCAATGGCGAAGCGGAACCTGCCCTCGGGCGCCTGTCGTATGTCGGCCTTGATGGTGCCGATGGTGGTCTTGGGGTTGTCGGGGCTGACAACAGGCTTGCCAGCCGCCTCAACTGCCCGGACAGCATCTCGGTAGGCCTCGGTCGGGTTCGGCCCCCGGCCGTAGAGGTGCGCCCTCGCGCTACGGAGATGCTGGCCGCTTCGGGTCGGCCGTCGATACCACTGCATCGACTGTCTCGTTGACCTCGCAGGGCAACCGCTCCATGAGGCCCCACCTAGTGCTTCCGCGCGTAAGTCATTGTGACTTACGCGACCTTCAGTGGGCGACCGGCGTAGGTCCACTTGAACGGCTTGGCCTTCCGGTTGTAGTCGTTGATGAACGCGAGGATCTTGTCAGCCAGGTCATCGACCGAGGTGAACTCGCCACGGCTGAGAAGGCGTCGCTGCATGATCGAGAAGAACAACTCGA
>JBBSHN010000219.1:0-1987 GCA_038252945.1 Propionibacteriales bacterium
GCCGCCGATGATGAGCAGCTCGGTGTTCGGTTGCCGCGCTCGTACGGCGGCCACCGCGGCGATCAGCCGGTCCAACGCCTTCTCCGGATGCAGGAAGCCGAAGAACACGACCAGTGGGGCGTCGGGGGCCGCTCCGATCTCGCGCCGTACGTCGCCCCGGGCCTGCCTTCGCGCCTGGGCCTGTCCAGCGGTGGCGACGTCGATGTTGAGGCCGATTGGCACCTGGAGCGCCGCCCGCGCCTGACGGGGGAAGCGGGCGCGCAGCACGTCCAGGTGCTCTGACGACGGCACCAGCAGCCGAGCGGCCCGAGGCGCCAGCAGCAGCGTCTCCCGGTCGGCCAACCCGCGCCGCTCGAGTACTGCCCAAGCACTGGAGCGTCGAGGTTGGCGACCATCTGCCTTCCCGTTTCGGCGGGCAGGCCACACGCCGTACTCGTGCAGCGTCACGACCAGGGGCACGCTGCTCGAGAGGACGAGCGGCAGCAGGCCGATCGCACGGGAGAAGCCGAACACCGACGGTGCGAACTGCACGTGAACCACGTCGACGTCCAGACGCCGCAGTGCGCGGGCGGACGCCGCGACGCCTCGGGCATCCCAGCGCTCAGTGACCCCGACGGCACCCCCGCCGGCGGCCCGCGCCCACTCGTACGTCGTGACCAGAAGCGGATCGAGCCCGATCGCCCGCAGGGAGCGGGCGAGCTGGCGCGTGTAGTCGGCCACCCCGTCCCTCGTCGGGTCCAGGTAGCCGCAGACCAGCCCGACCCGTGTTCCTCTCACTAGCGCGTTGTCCCCTGTCGCTGGACGATTTCTCCGAGGCGCACCAGACGGCATCGGTGCGCTGGTGATCGTAGTGGAGATGTCTGTTGCATTGAGCGATTAGCCTCCCCCTTCCACGCGGCCGGGGCATCGGCTCGTTTTTGACTCTCTGATCGGCTTGGGGTGTGTTGTGGGGGCACTGTTGCGTTCAGGCATCTACGGGGCACGAGACTGGTGTCATGACATCTTCGTCGCTCTCCGCGTTCGCTGGTTTCCGGTTCCCGCGGGAGGTGATCTCGGTGGCCCGTGAGGTGGTACCTGCGGTACGGGCTGTCCTATCGTGACGTCGAGGAGCTACTGGCCGAGCGGGGAGTGGACGTCGATCACGTCACCATCTACCGGTGGGTGCAACGTTTCACCCCGGAGTTCGACGAGCTCGTCCCGCCCGCCCGGCATGACACCGAGCAGTATGCAAACAACAGAGTCGAAGCCGACCATGATCGGCTCAAAAGCGAGGCTTCGACCGATGCGTGGCCTCAAATCGTTCCGATCAGCCCGGATCCTTGCCACCGGCCACGCCCTCGTGCAGAACCTCAGACGCGGCCACTACGACATCGCCACCGACGCACCGGTTCATCACCGGCTATCGACGGTGTTCGATGAACTGGCCCTCGCAGTCTGACTCCTCGGCGGGCGATCGTTCAACCGTGCCACCCGATCGCCCGACGCAACAGAGCCCGCCAAGCTGCAAAGGCCCTCGCTTCATTTTGAGTGAGGAGCAGCGTGGCGTTCGCACCCCCCGCCTTCGATCGGCGAGAAGAATCCGTCTGGCGCTTGGACCGTGAGGGTCACGGCTCCGCGTTCGATGTCGCCAATTGGAAACGCGGCGGCCCGGATCCCAACCGCCACCAACTGACGCAACGCCGTCCTTGTCTTCCCAAACGGTCCGAGGCTCGCTCATACCCGGAGGGTACGCGCCGAGCCGACCGCTCAAGCCGCGGACAGTGCACTGATGGAGGACCACTCCGCTTCCTTCTTCGGGTCATGCCATCCCCTTGAGGGACGCGTCTCCGTCTGCGCGCAGCACGGGCGCAAACGACGCCGAATGATCGTGCGCACGTGCAGGTCTGTTGCGTCTCGGCGAGGAACGCCCGTGGCGAGTCGCCGGTGAGCCGGACGCACTCGCGCGTTAGGTGGGGACTGGTCCGCATAGCCGGTGCGGAGCGCGAGC
>JBBSHN010000220.1:0-1986 GCA_038252945.1 Propionibacteriales bacterium
CAGACGTTGCACGCGGCCCTGCGCGGGTTCGCTGAAGCGGAGTCCGACGGCATCGTGCAGGTGTCGACCGGCGGTGCGGAGTTCCTTTCCGGTACGACGATTCAGGACATGACGGCAGGCTCGCTCGCGTTGGCCGCGTTCGCCGAGGAGGCGGCTAAGAAGTACCCGGTCCACATCGCGCTGCATACCGACCACTGCCCGGCCGACAAGCTCGACGGCTTCGTGCGGCCGCTGCTCGCGGCGTCACAAGAGCGGGTCAAGCAGGGCGGTCTACCGATCTTTCAGTCCCACATGTGGGATGGCTCCGCCGTGCCGCTGGAGGAGAACCTCTCCATCGCCCGGGAGTTGCTGCAGCAGTGCGCCGAGGCACACGTCATCCTCGAGATCGAGGTCGGCGTCGTCGGTGGCGAGGAGGACGGCATCGTCGGCGCCATGGACGAGAAGCTGTACAGCACGCCTGGCGACGCCGTGCGGACGTCGGATGTGCTCGGGCTCGGCGACCGGGGCCGCTACATCACCGCGCTGACATTTGGCAATGTGCATGGCGTCTACAAGCCGGGCAACGTCAAGCTGCGTCCCGAGGTGCTGAAGGAGGCCCAGGCTGCCGTAGCGAAGGAGCACGAGCTCGAGGCCGACGCCAAGCCGTTCGACCTGGTGTTCCACGGCGGCTCGGGGTCATTGCTCGAGGAGATCCGCGAAGCGCTCGACTACGGCGTGGTGAAGATGAACGTCGACACCGACACCCAGTACGCCTACACCCGGCCGATCGTCCATCACATGTTCACGAACTACTCCGGTGTCTTGAAGGTTGACGGCGACGTCGGCGACAAGAAGACCTACGACCCCCGTTCATACGGCAAGGCTGCCGAGGCTGGTATGGCCGCGCGTGTCGTCGAAGCTTGCGAAAACCTGCGGTGCACCGGCACCGCCCTCAAGTAGCCGCGCCCCACCCCCGCCCCCGCCCGGTGCGGTTTGCCATGCTGACGTGGCGCCTTCACCGTCGACGGGCCAAATCTGCGGTGCGGACCGAGCATTTCCCATGCCGGCGGTCCCTTGGGCGCTGGCTGTCCACAGCCAGGTACCTTCGAGTTGGATGACTCACAACCCTCGCGGCAGCGGGTGTGCAGCATCTCCCCGCCGACGAGACTGCGCCCATGCGCAATGGGCTACCTGGAGTCATGGCGTCTCAGGGCGGGGTCTTCCTCCGTCGCCAGGCCCTCGTGTGCGGCTATACCTCCCGAGAGTTCGACCGGCTAATTCGAGGTAACGGACCTTTTCAGCGCATTCGGTACGGCGCTTACACCAGTCGCGAACTGTGGCAGGACCTTGACGACTGTGACCGCTTGCTCCTTCGCGACCGCGCTGCCCTGCTGGTGTGTGACGGGCAGACCGTGCTGTCGCACTCATCTGCTGCTCGCGCCATGACTTTGCCGCTGCACGACGTCGGCGACGGACTGACGCACGTGACGCGGTTGAGCGCGGGCAAGCACAGTCGGATCGAGTCTGGTATCAAGCATCACCGTCTAGGCGTCAGTCCTGTCGACGTGTGCGGAGTGCTCGGCATGCGCATAACAGCGAAGGCGCGGACAGTCCTCGACATCAGCCGGGAGTTCGGCTTCCGCAGTGGCTTGGTGACCGCGGACGGCGCTCTGCGTGCTGGACTGCGACAGGAGGAGCTGATGCACGCGGTCACCGCAGCGGGTTCTACGCCGCACCTGCCGGCGCTTCAGGCCGTCGCTCAGCAGGCCGACAGGCGGGCGCAAACGCCGCTCGAGACGTTGGCGCGGATCCTGCTCATCAATATGGGCATCAGCGACCTGGAACTGCAGGTGCGGATCGTCTTCCCGGGCGGCGGCCATGCTGAGGTTGACATCTATTCCCCCGGCCTCAGGCACGTCTTCGAGGCAGACGGCAGGCTGAAGTACTCACCACAACTGGACAGGTACGGCGACCCGGTATCGCCCGACGATGTCGTTTGGGCGGAGA
>JBBSHN010000221.1:0-1959 GCA_038252945.1 Propionibacteriales bacterium
GATGTCTTCGACGGCGACTTGCTGCGGGACACGCGAGGAGGGGACGGCCATGGCCAGCTTCCCCTCCTGCAGGCCCTGAACCATCCATGGGGCGAACAGGTTGTCCATGAAGTAGACCGGCGCGACGATCGTGTAGGGGACCCCAGAGGCTTGGATCTTCTGCTCGATCTCGAATTTGGAGTCGAAGTGTGGGATGCCGGTGGACTGGTCGGCGCTCGCGACGGAGGAGTAGACCAGATGCTGGACGCCCGCTGCCTTGGCGGCGGCGAGGATGTTCTCGCCCTGGCGAACCTCGGCCTCGACGCCGGCCTCGAACGGTGTCGCCATCGCGAAGATCGCGTCCACACCCTGGGCCGCGCTCTGGCACGAGCCGCGGTCCTCCAGATCGCCGCCGACGACCTCTGCGCCCGCCCTGCTCAGAGTGGCGGCCTCGGGCGAGTCGGGTCTGCGCGTGAGCGCACGTACCTGCTGGCCCTTGGCGAGGAGCCTGCGCGCGGTGGCGCCACCCTGCTGGCCGGTGGCGCCCACGACAAGCACTTTGAGGGGTTCGGGCATGGCGACCTCCCAGTCGTCTAGACGAACAGCTCGATCGCCGTGATCAACCGCGCGGCCTCCTGATTACTTCCCAACGTGGTCCGAGGGCCACTCAACTCGCGGACAAGCCCCGGGGCCCTACGGAACACGCGTCCGCCGAGGTGTGCGAGGCACCCTTCTCGGCCGGGCGGCTGACTTCCGCAGCACGGCAGATCCGGTAGTAAGCGGTGACCACCGGACCCTGTGGGGCTCAAGAACCTCGATCAAGCCGCGATCTTGTACTCGTTGATCAGTCCGCCGAGTACCGAGGCACGGACGAGGACACCCCTGCCGGTGGGCTGATCGGGTATCGCGAGCTGACTCGGCGTTCGCTGCTCGTGTGAGCGGAGAAGGTCGGTGGGTGTTGTAGTGCGTCTCGTACTCGAGCAGCACGGCGCGCAGGTGCCGTTCGTTGAAGATCAACAGTCGGTCCAGACACTCGCGGCGGACCGTCCCGATCCAGCGCCCGGCGTAGGCGTTGGCTCGCGGCGCTTGTGGTGGGCTGCGCAACGCACGGATGCCTGCGTCGGCGAACACCGTGTCGAAGCTGGCGGTGAACCGCGAGTCGCGGTCGCCGGCCAGGAACCCCAACTGCTCGGCATGCTCGGCGAGACGACGAACAGGTTGCGTGCCTGCCGCGTCACCCACTCACCGGTCGGGTGAGCGGTCACTCCCAGCACGTGGACCCGCCGGGTCTTGACCTCGACGACGAAGAGCACAGAGATCCGGCGCAGCAACACCGTATCGACGTGGAAGAAGTCGCATGCCAGCATCGTCTTGACCTGCGCGGTGCAGAACTCGCGCCAGCTCGGACCCGTTCGCCGCGGCGAGGGCTCCACGCCCGAGCTGCGAAGCAGGTTCCATACCGTTGACGACGAAACTCGATAGCCCAGACCGACGACCTCGCCGCGGATGCGACCGAGAACCACACGAACAGCATCCTGCCCGAACCCAAAACGCCGCCCGATCAGCCCAGCTGTGGACGAACACGGTTCTTGAGCCCCACAAGGTCGAGGGAACCCGGAGTTGCTACTCCTGCCTGCGACTCCCGGGCGGAGCACCGAGGAAAAACGCAACGAGGACCAGCCCGAAGACCGCGTGGATGAAGACCTCGAAGCCCTGGTTTGGTCCCTTCGGGTTGGTGAACCAAGGGAAAGCGGTCCGGCCCAAGACCTGAAAGTTGACGACGTACAGGATCAGGCCATAGCCGACGCCGCCGAGCAGAAGGTTACGGACGCCGCGTAAGAGCGGCACGAGCAGTGCGAAGCCGAGGCCGAAGGCGGCGGATAGGCTCAAATGCAGAACCAGGCCGACGAACATGTTCTCCGGGCTGATCACGGGCTTGGATGAGCCATGGAAGATGGTGGAGATGTCGAGCAGCGGCGC
>JBBSHN010000222.1:0-1924 GCA_038252945.1 Propionibacteriales bacterium
CGAGCTCATGGGCGAGCGACGCGTGGACGGTACCCGAAGGGCGGATGGCCACCGGGGCACTAGCAGGTGCCGTACGTGGCGTCTGCGACACCGACCAGCGACGTGGCCTCATGGCTGGAGGGATCGAACTGCCGGGACCTGCTGCACCCAAGCCCGTTCCACGGCGAAAGAGATCGTGCGAACCGCGCCGCGACCTCGGCCGCAACGAGCCTGCGGTGGCAGCCGCCGACCGGGGCGCCACGCAGCTCAGCCAGCTCGCCGGCGCCGTCGTCAGCCTGGGGCGCATCACCACACTGGCCCTCGCCGACGACCAAGCGCTGCCTACCCCACGTGCGCGGCGCGATTCACAAGCTCGCCGACGGAGATAGATCTTGTCCATTGGACTGTCCATTAACTCCAGTCCTCCGCGTACTTTTGGGGCATCGGCGGCGCAACCATGGCAAGCGAAATGCCCGGTAGTGCTACTCCTATCTGGTGAACTTCACACTATACGGATCAGAAGGTTGGGAGTTCGAGTCTCTCCGGGCGCACACCTTCTACACTGCCGCTGACCGGCGGCGAAGCAACGAGGCAAGATCGAAACTAACGGTTCGGATGGATCTTTGTCCATCAATCTGTCCAGCGGCCCCGCATCCGAGCGCACCGCACGCTGAACGTCATCGAATCTCTTTCGCTCGTCCGACCAACGTTGGCGGTCGCCGGTACTCAACACAGTTCGGCCCCGGATCCCCGTGCGGGGTCCGGGGCCGACAGCTAGGGAAGGTCAGCTCAGCGGGCCGTTGTTGCCTTGCCCGCCGTAGTTGCCTTGCCCGCCGTTGTCATCCTGCCGACATTCACTGCCGGGTGAGTCGCTTCCACGGCTGTTTCCACCGCCTAGAAGACCATTGAGGAGCCCCTTGTCTCCACTGCTTCCGCCGGACCCCTCATCTTTGTGGCGACAGGAACCTGAGTTGCCATCTGTGGATGCCTTGATCTGGCTCGGTAGCATCGAGCTGTCCGACGAGACGTCGGCCATGGCGACGCCCGCAGCACACAGCACCATCGGCACGACCAGGGCGCCTGCGGCGATCACGCGGTTAAGGATATGCATGTGACTTGCCTCCATCTTCCGTGAGTTCTCGTGCTGACACTCCCGCCGACACCTGTCCACTCTGTTACGAAGCGTAGCATCAGTCCTACTGACAGTGAGTACCCACGCGTCGGGACTGCGAATCCTCGTGTCTGCATCCCTTCGGAGATAGAGCGTTCCCCCGCAGATCAGCCGTCTAGAGGCTTCGAAAGCTCGCCGTGGCTCGCGAGGTCCCCTGAGTCTTCGCGTCAGGTCGGGGGAGGATCTCGCATAGCAGCGCTATCTGCTCGGTGAGCGCTCGGTGGCCGGCAGCTCGCACCTTGCGGAAGGTCCCCAGGTACGGCGGTGTCGGGACTGTGCCCATCAACCGGCGCGTGTTCCTGCAGAATGCCGGCCCTGGCGCGGCAGCAACCGCCCTGGTCAGCTGCGCTGGCGCGCAGACCGCGTCGCCTTTGCAACATCAGCCGTCGGCGGCCGCCGGCGCGGCTCATCCACCCATTGACTTTCCGGCGCTGGCACGGAAGCTGGGGCCGCCGACCCACGACGGGTGTCTGATGGATGCGTCCCGTGCGGCGGGTGCTGCCGTCGCGCGGTAGATCACACCCAGCCGACGCCTCCCAGGGGTGTCCATTCAGGGGTCCGGTTGAGCTGGGCCGTTGCCAGCTGTGGATCTTGGTGGGTTGTTGGTGATTGGTGACGGCGTGTCGGACTCGATCGTCGGTGCTTGATCGTCAATCCTTGATCCCAACTGGTCGAAGCAATTGATCTTGGTGTAGATCGTCGGCGTCACCGTCGATGAGGAGCACCGAGTGGACTCTCAGCGCAGGATGTTGACCGAGGCCGATCGAGAGGAGA
>JBBSHN010000223.1:0-1894 GCA_038252945.1 Propionibacteriales bacterium
CGGCGGCCTCCCCCCGGCGGAGCCCGCGCAGTGCGATCAGCCGGAACAGCGGGAACAGCGGATCGTCCGCGACGGCGGACAGGAACGCCGCGGTCTGCTCCGCGGTCCACACCGCGACCGCCGGCCGCACTCCGGTGCGCCGCCAGGCGGCCACCCGGGCTTCGGTCCAGATCACCGGACGCGGCTTCGGCGGCGGCGGCAGCTCGACGAGGCGGGCGACGTTGGTGGCGACCAACCCTTCCCGCAGCGCGGCGTTCAGCGCCGCCCGCCGTTGCGGACGGCCGACGGCCCTACCCGAGACGGCCACCTCGACCTCGACGGAACCATGCTTAGCGACGAAGAGCCGCATTGATGGACTCTTCGTGACGGCGGCTGCGCGTGAAGTGCCGTCTTGGCTGTCGGAGCCAGCCTCAACCTCGGTTCCAGAGTCCTCTCCTTTCGCCTCGACCGCTGCTCGACTTGCCTTGACGCGAACTTGCGCCGAGATGCCGGCGAGTGACGCTCACTAACGCCGCCTCTACTACGGATGCGCACTCCTTCTGGTCGTCACCGAAGGTGCCCTTCGGTGTGATGCAGTCGCCTCGCACAGATCCGAGCCGGGTCCGCTTCGCGAAAGGACCGCAGAGGGGAGCTCGCAGTTGGGTAGGACGGGTCCATGGATGTGTACACGGCGGCGGCCGTCTGTCCGACCACGGGTACGGTTGTCGTGGGTGACGCTGGCGGGACCGTGGCTTTGTGGCGCGACCGTACGCGGGCAGTGTTCGCGTCGGGCGCCGGGAGCCCCGTTGTGGCCCTGAACATCTCCATGCAAGCCGAACGCGTAGTCGTACTCAATAGCGCCGGTACCGCCAGCCTCATTAACCTTAAGTCCGGTGAAGTTGTACTGCACCTTCCGTTTGAAGCGTCCGAGATTCCGCCAGCAGTCACACAGCTTCACCTGAGGGCTTCGCCCGATGGCTCCATTTCGCAGTACCAGTGGTCTGCACCGGTGTCCCTCACCGGTAACAGACTGCTCGCATTCATTCCCGGCCCGGACGGCCGGTTGATCGACCTGCGAGCCGCTCGCCTGCTGTCCCGGTTCCCGTGCCCGCCCACGGCTGTGCTCAGCCCCGACGGGCGCCTACTGGCGTGCCCCGGCAGTGGGCCCGCTCGCGTTGATCTCATTGATGCCACCGGAGGCTATCCCGCTGGCGGGCTGGGACAACCGTCGTTCGAACGCCTGTCTGGGCCGATAGCATGGTCCCCTGACGGCCGGTGCGTCGCGTTGGCGGGCTACGAGAAGTACATCCTCCGATACCCCGAGAATATTTGGACGATTTGTGTCGAAGACCAGTACCTGACCACCGCCGTTGCAGGCGATCACGATTTCGTCAGAGTGGCTTTCTCCCTCGATGGGGGACGACTCGGATGGGCAACGTTGGACCACGTTGTCGGTCTCAGCAGTGAGGAGATAGACGGCATTCCATTGAGTCAGATGGACGCTGGCGTGATCGGTATTGGTTTCACGGGGGACAGGTTCTTTGCGATCGACTCAGAAGGCAACATCTCGGGATGGGCCCTGAGGACAGTTAGTGACCCGCGAAGGCGAGCAGGCGGCGTGGTGTTCGGAACGGTGAGGCGCCGGTGAACTCGGCGCCCCCCGGACGATCGTGAGTGACTCTGGGCCCCTATTTGTGCTTGTAGCGGGCCTCGAAGCGAGCGGCGTCAGTCGGCCAGTTGATTGCTCACTGCCGTGCCACGGAACGCAAGGACGCCGTCGGCAGCCTCTGCCGCGCCCTCGCCGTCGCACGAGAGCAAGTAGATCGGTCCGACGCCCGCGGTGACACGGCGCAAGGTGCTTGCGCCGGGCTTCTCCGGGTCCTAGAACGTCGAGACTCCACGCGGGCGCAGCTGA
>JBBSHN010000224.1:0-1836 GCA_038252945.1 Propionibacteriales bacterium
GACGACAAACAGGTCCCGGTCGAACGTGGCCTTCTTCACCTTCTTGCTGTCCTGGTACAGCTCCCACTGCCATCCATCGGTGAGGACGACGTTGTGAAGGCCGGCGACGAACAGTTCGCGTTGCGTCTTGTCGTGACCCTTAAGATCGGTCAGGTCCTTGCCGGTGACGGCCTTGAACTCAAGCCAGCCGAGCAGCTCGCCCGCGTCGTCGACGCGGAAGTCGGGAATTCCGAAGTCGGTACCGGTCTGTTGGGACACGTGGAGCGCGCGGGGTGTGACGATTGGCAGGACGGCCGTGAGGAAGTTGTCGAGCTTGCCAGTGACGCTCAGTTCGGCGGACGCCCCCGGCACCGCCAAAGTCTTACGGGCATCCTCAACGAACGTGTTGAACACGGAGGGCAGGTCCTCAGACATGTATGGGCTTCTCCCGGGTCGCCGTCGTTGGTGTCCTCAACTTACTGCCGACGCAGCCGAGTACCCGCCACCCACCCGCGAGACTGATTTCGTCACAGACTGATTCCGTCACACAGACCCGTGAATCACCTGTACCCGAGCGCGCGTCAGCGCCGTCGGGCGGAGCCCGACGATGCAGTTCCCGGGGCCGTCAGACCGCGGGGTCGATCACCACGGTGTGGCCGAGCTTCTCCAGCTGGGAGACAAGTCTGCGCGTGTGGGCTTCCTCGTTGCGTTTGGCCAACCACTCCGGGCCAAGGTCGCGGTACGGCTCGTCACGCTTGAGCACGTAGTAGGCCGTGGTCAGGATCGAGTGGGCCACCGCGATCTGAGCCCGGCTCATCCCACGCCGCCGGGTCAGCCGGGCGTGTTGGACCGCGAGGTAGTTCTTGCCCTGCATCCGGCCCACCGACCCAGCGGCCTCGACGAGCATCGCGGACAACCACTTGTTCCCCCGACGACGACCAGCCGGGGTTCGTTTGCCGGCCGACTCGTAGATCGCCGGCGCCAGCCCGGCCCACGACGCGAGGTGCGCCGCGGTCGGGAACTTCGACATGTCGCCACCGGTCTCGGCAATGATGACCTGCGCGACCTTCGGACCCACGCCAGGGATCGTCTGCAGCAGCTCGATCTGATGCGCCCACGGCGCACACGCTGCCTCGATCGCGACGTCGAGCTCGGCCATGGCGCGCTCGACCCGGTCGAGACGGTCGAGGATCGACCTGGCCAACTGGGCGTGGTGGACATCGAAGTGTCCCTCCAGTGCCTGGGCCAGGTCAGGGATCTTGCGGCGCATCTTGCCCTTGGCCATCTCGGCCAGCACCCGCGGATCGGTCTCACCATCGATCATCGCGCCGAGGATCGCCCGCGCCGAGACCGTCTTGAGCGACGAGGCGACCGTCGACAGCTTGATCGAGGCGTCCTCCAGCATCAGCTCCAACCGCACGATCTCCCGAGTCCTGTCACCGTGGAGCTGGATCCGGTACCGGGTCAGCATCCGCAACCGCCGGATCGGCGGCGGTGGCACGAACGATGGCCTCAACAGCCGGTGCTCGAGCAGCTGCGCGATCCACTCCGCATCGCGCACGTCGGTCTTGCGACCGGGCACCGCCTTCATGTGCGCGGCGTTGAGGAGCCAGACCTCCATCACCTCCTCCAGGCAGTAGAACGGCGGCTTCCAGTACGTCGAGGTCGACTCCATCGCCGCGATCGTCACCCCCTGCTCCAGCAACCAGTCCCGCATCACCACCAGCGACCCCGTGGTCGTCTTGAAGGTCCGCGTCTCCTGATGCCGCCCACGCCGTGCCCCAGGGGTACGCACGCTCACCGTCAGCGACGCCTTGCCGATGTCCAGGCCAGCGACCCGGTCATAGAGCACTTCCA
>JBBSHN010000225.1:0-1806 GCA_038252945.1 Propionibacteriales bacterium
CGGAACACTCAGATCTACACCCACTCGCTGGTCACTCTGGATGGCGTGAACCGGTGGAAGGTCGCTGAGATGAGCATCGGCGACGGCGCCAAAGTCTACGCGAGCACCATCCTGGTGCACTGTCGTATCCCGCCTGGCGCCATCGTCGCTGCGGGTGCAGTCCTCACGAAGTCCTATGTGCCTGAAGGAGATGAGCGCCTTCTCATCGCTGGGAACCCGGCCGTCGTCGTCGGAACCCGCGGGACGTGGCCGCCGCAGTCCGAGGGGCCGAAGGGATAGGGACAGAGTCGGCAGCGTGAGTGAGGCCCAGGCCAGTCATCGAAGATTTGCAGCCCGGTCGCGGGTGTCCCCTGTCAGTCCCGTAAGCCCAGCTCTCGCCGCTCGAGCAGGAGCGGCAAGGCCAACGAGGCCGTCTGACGCAGAGGGCCGTCCCCAGCGTCCGCTCCGACTTTGCCTGAGGATCTCTTGGGCGGAGCGTCAAGTTTCGTGCGCCCCGATCCAACCTCCGAGCGCGACGAGCGCCCACAACGAACGCCAGCCAAGGCGGCCGGCTGCGAATTCGTCGTAGCACCCCGTCACCGCGTCGTGGTTGAAGCCCAGGGATGACCGCCCCAGGATGTCCAACGACTCCATCGCCCAAGGGCGCAGCTCGGAGTGCAGCCATCGGTCGAAGGGCAGGGTGAAGGTCATCTTCGGCTGGGTCGCCAGCGAGGCCGGAAGTCTGGCTGCCACTGCGAGGGCGGACTTGCCGATCTGACCCGTCGCCGCTGGCCTTGTGGCCAGAGCTGCTTCGACGACTTGATCATCGAGCAAAGGGACACGCACCTCGAGGGAGTGCGCCATCGACATGGCATCGGTGTCGCGCAGGAGCTGGTACCGGAGGTAGTTGGCCAGCTCGAGACGTCCCACGGTCTGGTCCCCACCAGCACTCATGAGCAAGTCAGGGTCGGCCGCCGGCGGCTCAAGCAGATGGGCGCCCGCAGGCCACAGCCGGGCCACGCTGGACATCGGGAAGATGGCGCGGACGGCCCCGTAGGCGTTGTGCAAACCGCCCATGGCGACGCCTTCGAGCGCCCGGTTGGTGCGGGAGTCCCGCAAGCGCGCGCTCTCGGACAGTACCGCACTCGCTCCTCGTGCCAGCTCCCGGAACGGACGGCGTGAGAGGGCCGCCAGCCGGGGGGCCTTTCGGAACGTCGAATAGCCGCGGAACAGCTCGTCCCCGCCGAGGCCGGACAAGGCGACTGTCATCCCTGCGTCCCGGACGGCCTTCGAGATGATCCAGCTGTTCACGCCGTCGACCGTCGGTTGATCCATGTTGCGGACGATCGACGGCGCCTGAGCCACCACGTCGGCGCCGCTCACCAAGACGGTCTCGTGCTTGAGCCCGAGGTGCTGTGCTCGCGCTCGCGCCTCCGGGATCTCGTCGCCTCCGACGTCGTAACCGACGGTGTAGGCGCTGACGTCGTGATCGGTAGCTGCGGCCAGGGAGCCGATAACGGCAGAGTCGAGGCCGGAGGAGAGGAAGATACCTACGGGTACGTCGGCTTCGAGATGGCGGCTGACGCTGTTCCGCAGCGCAGAGCCCAAGGCGTCGAGGTCGAGCGCGTCGTCGCGCCAGGTGGGCTGCCAGTAGGTGGTGCTCCGCCTGCCCGCGTCGTCGACCACGAGGAACGTCCCCGGTGCCATCTCGCGGACGCCGGCTGAGATGGACCTGGTTCCCGTCCAGCCCATCCGAAGGTAGGTGGCCAAGGCCACGGGATCGACGTCGCGGCGCCCGAAGGCGCGGACTTCGCTGGCGAAGCTCAG
>JBBSHN010000226.1:0-1771 GCA_038252945.1 Propionibacteriales bacterium
CAGCCAACCGTCGCCATCTACGTAGCGACCACGATCACGACCTCGGCCGTCTCTGGCGCGCCGCGGCATTGCTCCACCCGACAGTCCGGGATTAGTCTGATGTGGCCTACTATATTCCTCGCGACTAGGATGGTCCAGATGATCGCTCGTGTGCTCGCCTCGACCTCTGAGTGTCGGGACGGCAACTGCCCGACCGCGTTTCTGACCGATAGGGAGACTGTGCTGGTGCAGGGTGACCTGACCTCTGACGCCGTCGTTGGGCTCCAGGTACCACCGGGGGAAGGGGCCGTGGAAGTGCCGGTGGCGATCATCCTGGAGGCCGCGGCGGCGATCCTGGCTGCGAGGGGGGTGGCGGTGTGACCCCGGAGGACCTCAGCCGGCTCTACACGACCTTCCGCCACAGCGCGTGGCGACTGGAGACGCGCGACGTGTACGCCGGCGCGGGCGATGACGAGGACTTCGACGATTTCTTGGCTGGGAGACCTGTCACGGCCCGGACGGTAGACAACAGCCTGTGGCTGGCCAACGTGGCCGCGACCCGCGCCGAGGGCAAGTTCTTCGGTCGAGTGCGCCTGGTCGGCCACCCGGTCACCGACTACACACGTTTCGAGTTCGCGAGTTACCCGGAGAACATCTGCGCTGGTGAAGAGGTGCGGATCCTGGACCGCGATTGGCTCAGCCCGGAGGATGAGGAGTGGAGCTGTCAAGACTTCTGGTTGTTCGACGACGAGGTTGCCGTGCGCCAGCGCTACTCCGATGAGGGTCGATTCCTCGGGGTGGAACAGGCGAACGACGTGCGGCCCTACGTGGCGATCGCGCGCCGAGCGGCGGCGCTGTCTGTGCCGTTCCAGGCCTACCATCTGATCCCCGGCCCGAGGCGGCCCGCGCGTGACCTCGCGCGGCCTCAAGTAGGTACCGTTGACCACTGAGGACCTGAGCGCCGCGCGGCGCCGCCTCGCGGATGCTTTGAAGCAACTACGCCTCGACGTCCAGCTGTCTGCGCAGGAGTTGGGCAACGAGTTCGGCTGGTCGCAGAGCAAGGTCTCAAAGATCGAGAACGGGCGGACGGTACCGTCCCTCGTTGATGTCGAACGCTGGTTGCAGCGTTTTGGTGCTGACGATGCGATCAGGAAAGACCTCGTCGAGCTCGCCGCGGAGGTTGCAACCCAGGCGACCGCATGGCGCGAGGTCAACCGCCGAGGCTTCAGCGCACGACAGAAGGCCCGGGGAGAGCGCGACGCCGAGGCCAGCGGTATCGCCATCTACCAGTCCGAGGTGATCCCTGGCCTGCTGCAAACCTCGGAGTACGCCCGGCGGGTCCTCGAAGTGCATAGCCAGGTGCCCTCCGCCGCGATCCCTGCAGCGGTGCTGTCACGCTTGGACCGACAGACCGTGCTGTTCGACGAGACGAAGCGCATCGAGGCTGTGATTACTGAAACAGCCCTGCGATGGCGGCCAGGGACCGCCACACTCACGCTCGCGCAGCTAGACCGGATCTCCTCATTGGCGACGCTGCCCAACGTCCACATCGGGGTCATTCCATGGGAGGCGCAGACCAGCGCGAAGCCGTTGCACTCCTTCGTCATCTTGCGCTACCCCGATGACGCGGCCGAGGTTCAGGTCGAGACCTTGACCGCTGAGGTGACGGTCACCGAACCCGACGACGTCCGGCTCTACGAGGAGTTCTTCGCCCACCAACGGCAACACGCCGTTTTCGACACTGAGCTCACGCAGCTCATCGCACGCCTGAGCGGGGAACTCAGCGAAGCAG
>JBBSHN010000227.1:0-1735 GCA_038252945.1 Propionibacteriales bacterium
GAGAGGCAACCAACTCGTTGGGCCCGACTCGCGCGGCCGGCGCTTCTCGCCGGCCGACACGCAGCAAGAAGAGCGGGCGCTGTAGGTGGGTCTGACTCAAACCCATGGCATCATGTCGGCATGGACGCGCTCCTCATGCCCCATTACGCCGCGGCCGCTCTCGTCACGATCGACACCCAAGTCGACACTCTCGACGGTCAGCCGCTCGAGATACCTGGAACCTCCGAGGTGGTGCCAAACGTTGCACTCCTCTGTCAGGCTTTCAGGGAAGCGAGACAGCCGATCGTGCACATCGTGCGTCTGTACCGTAGCGACGGCAGCAACGCCGAACCGCTGCGACGGACGCTCGTGAGCGGTCCCACCCCAATGTTGCGACCCGGCACCCCCGGGCGTCTTCTCGCAACCGGCATCGCTCCCGACGACGCCGCTGATCTCGATGATCAGCTGCTGCTCTCAGGTGGCAGCCAGACGCTCGGTCTGACCGAGGTCGTCATGTACAAACCGCGCTGGGGAGCGTTCTTTAAGACGAGCCTCAATGAGCATCTAAGGGCGGCCGGCGTCGATAGCGTGGTCTTTGCTGGTTGCAACTTTCCCAACTGCCCTCGCACCTCTATCTATGAGGCGAGCGAGCGTGACTACCGGGTCGTCCTCGCCGCCGACGCGATGTCCGGGCTCTATGACCGGGGCCGAAGCGAAATGCAGAACATCGGCGTGGCCGTGCTGTCGACCGCTGCTGTGGTCTCAGAACTCGGGCTGCTTGCCGGCACCTTGACGGCGTAGCCCGAGTCCAGGGCGTCTCAGTCGACGATGATGAAGCGGGCTCGCTACCGTTGCACTATGAGCAGCCAGCGAGTTCCTGGTGGGGTGGTGCACCCGCTACCGGCAGCCCTGCGCGAGGCGTTGATGGCCAACACCACCGCACTCGAAGCCTGGAAGGACACCACCCCCTTGGCGCGCAATGAGTTCATCTGCTGGGTCGAGGATGCCAAGCAGCAGACGACCCGAGAGCGCCGCATTCGCCGGACACAGGAGGAGCTGGAGGATGGCCAGCGCCGGCCCTGCTGCTGGCCGGGGTGCAAGCACCGCGACCGCGCCGCCAGGTAGCGGCTGGCAGTCCGGCATTCGCGATGGCGTCCATCGGATCGGGCACACCCTGCTCACGCCCGGTCCGGACGGAGAACAGCAGCCGCGCACGGCGAGGGTTCGCCCTCCGTAGCCGCCGGATGATGGAGCAGAGCGCGGCCCGGCCGCATCGCGGGCGCCCGCCCTTCGCGGCGGATCCCCGCGGGACCTCGGTGTCCTGATCCCGCCCGAGGCCGCAGCCGACCACAAGGAAGCAGGCGCAGCCGGCTCAACTCCCGATGGGCGCATGGCTTGGATCCGAACCGCGAGATGAAGACCAGTGACGGGGTCGCTACACCCGGGCGGCAACCACGCGAACCCTCAACCACCCTCAGGTTTTGGACCTGAAAGGACTCCGCGCGCAAATCCGACCCTGAAACGCGTCCTCAGCCCAGCCGTCGAGCCTCTCGAAACAAGGCCAAATGCAGCGATCTCTACAGATGGCGAGACCCGGACTCGAACCGGGGACACCACGATTTTCAGTCGGTCGCGCGGATGTCTCGAACATGGCGAAAAAGCCTGTAAACACCGAGGTTGGTTGACGCACCTTGCGGCCGCGGATTCCCGTAAATACCGGTCTTTCTCCGGCGGTTCGGGAGATGGGCATGGCCTC
>JBBSHN010000228.1:0-1668 GCA_038252945.1 Propionibacteriales bacterium
CGACGAGCGCGGCCGGCGAGGGAAAGCGCACGTTGGCACAGACGCCGTCTTCACCGCCCTCAGCACCGAGGACGTGGGACAGCCGCTGGGTCACCCACCGTTCGACGCCCTTGGCCGGTACGGCGACTACCTCGACGGCGAGCGGGTCGGCCGGCGGCTCTCGCAACAAGTCGGCCAGCCCCTCCACCAATCGGTCGGCGCGCTCTGAGCGGTGAACGTTCAGCACGCGCACCTCCTTGCCGCCGACGGTCCGCCGCTGGGGTCGTTCGTATCATCTGCGATGTGTACGACAATCGTGGGCGTGGCCTCGTACGTTAAGGACTGCCGGGACGCCACCGCGATAGGCAAGCGGGGTTACGGCGCGAGCTGGAGCCTCTGGAGCTCAGGACGAAGCCAGGCGATGTGCTCCCGATGCGTCAGTGGCCAATGGTTCCGGCCAAGGCCGTCGCCCCGCATCACGATTCCTGGATGTGCTAAGTGAACGGTGCTTGTCGGGGCCGAGCCCAAGAAGGACACATCCGCAAGCGGTTCGCCAAGTAGCGACTTACGCCTCGTCGCTCCGTGCACGTCGCGCACGATTCCGGCAACCTCAGCTCCCAGGGTGACAAGCAGCCGCGGGCGCGCGACTTCGATCTCCCTCTGGAGCCACGTGAGTGATGCCTTGCCGAGTTCCTCGAACTGCTCTCGTTCGTAGCCGCGTGGCGCAGCAATGCCTAGTTCCTCGTACTTGCGACGATGGCCCTCTTTGAAGAGAAAGACCTTCACCAGATCTGTGATCCAGCACTGGCGGCGATCGATGCCGAGGGGAGCCAGGTAGTGAGCCGCAAGCTCGTCAGCCGACGCCTGCGTGCGGACTCGCCGTCCGTCGAAGTAGCGCTCGTGCTCGAACGGGCCCAGGTTGTCCCCTACCGGCACATCTTGAAGACCGCCCATAGATTCGAAGCGCGCTGAGGGGTACGCCCCGACGATCATGATGCCGCCGACGCGTGCGTCCAACGGGGGCAACGGCCGCAGTCTTGCGCCACCGGCGTAATGAACGTCTGGATCGAGCCCCACGCTGGCCGCGTAGTCGCTCACGATGTCTCGCTGGAGTGCAGCAACCGGCCGCCCCATTGCTGCATCCTGCCACTCATCACTCGCCGCCCTTCGCCGACAGCCGAAGTCCGGCAGCGGCAGCACCGCCCCCGGTGTGGTAGCTCTGTGCCGTGCCGAGTGACCTGGTGTACGACGAGCAGCTGCGCGCTGCCGCGTTCGACCATCTCACCCGCCTGCTCGATGGCTCGCCGGACGGTTCGCTCGCCTCTGCTGACATCAACCGATTCGAGTTCCACGGTCGCGCGGTTCCGCTCGTCGTCCAGACCGGCATCTGGAAACCAGCCACGCTCGAGGCGGCCCTGTCGATCCGGACGACGTACACGCCACCGAGCCAGCTTCCTCTTTACGCCGACGACATCGGCGACGACGGGCTTCTTCGCTACAGCTGGCGCGGCACGGACGCGCAGCACTCGGACAACCGAGCCTTGCGGGTCGCGATGCAGCGCGGAGCACCACTGGTCTACTTCGTCGGTGTCGACCGCGGCGTCTACGTCCCGCGGTACCCGGTGTGGCTCGTCGGAGAGGATCAGCAGCGCCGGGAGTTCACCGTGGCCGTCGACGTGGGTCAGCGGC
>JBBSHN010000229.1:0-1632 GCA_038252945.1 Propionibacteriales bacterium
GGACTGGATGATCAGGCTCTATCGCGGCCGGTGCTGCCGACGGGCTGGAGCTGCGCAGGGCTGGTGCAGCACTTGGCGGTGGATGTCGAACGGTTCTGGTTCCGGGTAGTCGTGGCCGGTGAGCAAGCCACACGGGAGAGCTTCGGCGACGACTCGGCATGGACGCTCAGCGCGACCACCACGCCTACGTCTGTGCTGGCGCTGTACCGAGAGGAGATTCACCGGTCGAACCGCGTCATCGAGTCGACGTCGTTGGACGCCGCACCGGCAGCCTGGCCGGAGGAGCTGTTCGGCGACTTCCGGCTGCAGGACCTGGAGGCCGTCCTCGTGCACGTGATCACCGAGACCGCCTGCCACGCCGGTCCACCTCGACGCCGCGCGAGAGCTGATCGACGGCCGAACTTGGCTGATTCTTTGACGCGCCGATGACTTCTGCCGCCAGTGTCCGTCTAAGCAGCAGGCGGACAGGAGTCGCGGATAGGCTGGGCGTCGGCCCGTCGATTGTATGGAGGTAACGATGGGTCAACCGGTAGTGCATTTCGAGGTCGTCGGCAAAGATCCGCACGGGCTACGGCAGTACTACGGTGCGCTGTTCGGGTGGCAGTTCGACACCACGGGCCCCGCATCACCGGCGGTGTCGGAGCCCGGGGAGTACGGCTTCGTCGAGCGCCTGACCACCACCGACGGGACTGGCATTCCCGGCGGTGTCTGCGGCGGCCCGGGTCACGACAGTTTCGTCATCTTCTATGTCAGCGTGCCCGACGTTGAGGCAGCCCTCCGGCACGCCGAGGCTCTCGGCGGAACCCGTCGCATGGGTCCGGAAACCGTCCCAGGAACCGACTTGGTCGTCGGTCACTTCGCCGACCCGGAAGGGCATCTCATCGGCTTGGCAAGCACGAGCTGAACGACACCGACCTCCCGAGCCGGCGACCGTGCCTTGAGAGCTACGTTCCGTAAGCCGATCCCCATGTGAGACGGACCTGAGGGCTGGGAGAAAGCCCGGCTTGAGGCATGGCGCGGATCGCGGCAGATAGGGTCGTAACTCCGTTGAGCTCAGATGCTTCATGCTGATTGAGTGCTCGACATGGATTCCCGCACTGCACGGTTGAGCTTGCACGCGATCGATGAGCTGGAGGCACGGCGCATCCACGATCGTGCACCCCAATCAGGCGACGCTTGGGCGGCCGACTACCCATTCGAAGGGGACCTGGCTGCCATCGGCAGCTTTCTGCGCGCTACCGAGCAGAACGGCGAGCAGCGTCCGTTCGGCTACTACCAGATCAGGCGTCAGTCCGACGGTCTCGCTATTGGCGGCGTTGGCTTCAAGGGACCCCCCGATGGCGGAGTCGTTGAGATTGGCTACGGCCTGGTGCCCTCCGCGCGAGGACAGGGCTACGCCACCGAAGCGCTGGGAACCCTCGTGCAGATTGCCGCCGGTCTCGGCGTGACGACGATCCGCGCTGACACCGATCTTGACAATGTTGCGTCACAGCGGACCCTAGAACACGCGGGCTTCTACCAAGTCCAAGCCGACTCCGGGCTGTGTCACTACGAGGCTCAGGTGCAGACGTCGTAGCGGCGGCACCCGTCCTCGGACCACGAGCGATGCGATCCCGCAAGACGATCGCGGGA
>JBBSHN010000230.1:0-1592 GCA_038252945.1 Propionibacteriales bacterium
AAGAAGGTGCTCGGCGCCAAGGCCGTGGCGAAGCCGAAGTTCGACTTCAAGGGCACGACCGACGATCAGGCGAAGTTCCAGGCTACGTCGCAGGTGCTCGAGGACACGGGTGTGCATGCCTATCTCGGCCAGGTGCCGAACATCAAGACGAAGGCCGTGCTCGTCGGTGCAGGCCGGATCCTGCCGGTCGAGGCGCGCCACGCGTCGTGGATTCGCGACATCCGCTTCAGCGGCGGCACCACGTCGCCGACGACGCCGGCACCGGGTGCGTTCGAGGACGGGTTCTCCAAGACGGCGATTTTGAACGCCGTCAAGGGCACTGGCTTCATCGTCGGTTAGACCCAGCTAGCGCAACGGACACATACAGGGGACGGACGGCGAGGCCGTCCGTCCCCTTCGTGCCGCAGAAATGGATGGAGGCGGCGGCATGTCCGGGTGGGACTGCCCGCAACGGACAGAGAGACAGCCCCCACCTCCGATCGGGACGTATTCGTTCGCGCCTCGCCGGGCGGTTCGGTACATGTTCCCGCCGCGGAAACGTTCTGCTGTTCGGACCGTTCGAGACGGACGAGGAAGCGGTTGAGTTCGCGCACTCGAAGCTGAATGACTCCGTTACAGAAACCGAGGAGTACGCCACTGCAGCGGAGGCTGCTGGCGCACCGTCGGTCGCCGACGATGCCCTGTTTGTCCGCGACTACACGATCAGGCCCGCATACCACGACATCGAGGATGCGCGGCGCGATCTGTACGAGCGCGCTAGTGGCTCCGAGTGAAGCTGCGCATCGCCACCTGGAACCTCGGCGGTGCATCGCCACCTGGCCTCGGCGGTAGAACGAAGTTGCTGGCGAGCAGTGGGACTACTTCGACCGGCTCTTTGTCAGCGACGCTCTCAAGTCCTCGGTAGTCGGGTGCTCCGTCCTCAACGACGACCCCAAGCTGGCCTCTCGCACCACGGGGTCGCTCTCTGATCACCATCCCGTGGTGCTCGAGCTCGAGTTGTAGAGCAACCCAGGGCGGGACGCGACGTCGCGCTCTGATGCCGCCAGGCACGTCGCCGTGTCCCCTGCGTGGCCGCCAGCACAGCAGTAAGTCAGGCTTCATCGCTAGACGAGCTTCCGGCCCCGGGAAGGACGCGCATCACCGCCCAGGGGCATCCAACAAGATGCGGGGATGAGTCACGAACCCAAGCGTAACGCCGCGCGTGCAGCGTCAAGGGGCCACGGCTCGACGCCAGGATCAGTAGGGGTAGCGCCAGGTGTCCGCACACGCCCAGCGTCCTCACGTGCTGGACGAAGTTGAGCTGCTTGTTCGACGTGGAAGCCCAGAAATCGTCGCTCGAGCGACCGTCCCTCGCCGGCCCGCGTCGTAAGGTCGATGAGCCGTGACCGGCAGCGCGCCAGCGACGCGCGGCCTGGGGCACCGGCGGGCCGGCGCTGCCCATGAAGCGCCGAGGCTGCGATGGTGGCAGCGTGTCTCGCTGCTTTGGAGGGCCATGGCTGAATCGGCACTCGGCACCGCTCGCGCGACGACGTAGCGTGAGCGCCCGGTTTGCATTTACCTGAACGGGTAGATCACGTGGCAATCATTGAGGG
>JBBSHN010000231.1:0-1535 GCA_038252945.1 Propionibacteriales bacterium
CGCCACCGCCAGCTGGCGGGCGCCGGTCAGGTTCAGCTCCCGCTGGCTCGCCGCCGCCGACAGCAACGTGGCATCGGCATCCATCTCGGCCAGCACGTCGGCGGCATGGCGGGCCTCCACTGCTTCCAGCGCAGCACCGGCCTCGGCCACCTCCTGCGGGCTCGACGGCCCGGTGGGCTCGGCATCGTCCGGGTCGCCGTACGGATCCACCATCTCGAACATGTGTTCGAGTCTATCAAGCGCCGGCGACAGTCTCAACCACCAAAGCCGTTGTCCACAAGGGAACTACGGTGAATCTGCATCACCGTCATGGAGCCGGGATCCCGTATGCACGCCGCCCCGGACCCACCGACGTCGTGCTCAGGATTCTTGGATACTGCGCGGGGACCGGACAGTCTTGGCACAAGCTTGGAGGGAGGTCGAGACATCTCATTCTCAACGGACCACGACTTGCTCCCGGATGTTCACCGGGGACTGGTGGAAGGGGAACGTGGTCGGATACTGCTGCTCAACGGCACCTCCAGCTCAGGCAAGTCCACGCTTGCCGCAGCCCTGTTGGAAGCGTTCTCAGAGCCCTGGTCCCTGATGGCCGTAGACGACTTCCACCGCCGGCGCGCGCGCAAGCCGATGTCGGACGCCGCTTTCGCGCCGATCTTCCAGCGCACAGTGCTGGGCTTCCACCGCGCCGTCGCTGGTCTGGCCTCGGCTGGAAACGACGTCGTGGTCGACCACATCCTGGGCGAAAGCTGGCGGCTTCGGGACTGCGCTGCCGTCTTCGACGGATATCCGGCCTATCTGGTCGGCGTGCATTGTGCCGCCAACGAGCTCAACCGACGTGAACGTGCTCGGGGCGATCGCCAGATTGGTCGTGCTGCCTTCCAGCTGGGGTTGGTGCACGCCCACCAGATCTATGACATCGAGGTCGACACCTCGCGCGCAGACCCTCACGCGCTGGCCGCCGAGATCGTCGAGCATGTCGAGCGCGAGCCGCCGAAGGCCTTCGCTGCCGTGCGCGCCTCCGCGTCGTAGCGAGCGGTGGTTCGCTGACTCGTCTGCCCAGGTATGGCCTCGGTGACCTGGTGGTCTGGTCGAGGCCTTCGACCTGCTGGGCAATTCGGCGGGATCGAGCCTCGCCGTGCTGTACGCGGCCGCTCACCCTGAGCGACTGCGCCGACTCGTGCTGAGCGCGGTCCGGCTCCAGGACACTGCGAAACTCCTGGCTGACGCTGTGGTCCATTCGGAGCATGCGCCTCACCTGCGGGGTCAGCGTGCGAACGGCGACCGCGGCGCCTGGGACTGGACCGGCCCGAGCAGTCAGTCCCTCCCACGTCCACGCCGCCATCGTGCGGCGTCAGCGGTTGCGGATGCTGCGCAGCACGTACGGCATGATCCCCCCGTGCCGGTAGTAGGCAAGCTCCCCCGGCGTGTCGATGCGGACCACCGCATCGAACTCGACCTCGGCGGCACCCTCTGCTCCGCCCGACGTCCGGACCTTCACGGTCTGCGGCTTCGCTCCGTCGTTCATCGCCTCGACG
>JBBSHN010000232.1:0-1522 GCA_038252945.1 Propionibacteriales bacterium
CTCCTGGTAGGCGGTGGCCAGCGCGATGGTCGCCGCGTACGCCGGCAGCCCCCGGCCCTGAACGACCTGGACGACGGTGGCGGCGTTGGCCAGCTGCTCGGCGTCCAGGCTCTGGTCGGCGACGGTCTGGGCGGTGCCGCCAGGCCCGCAGACGCCGTCGGTGGCGGTTTGGCTGGCAGCTGCGATCGCCGGGACGCCGACGAAGAGCAGCGCGAACACGAGCAGCAGCGCGGCCGCAGCACAGCCCGATGCCTTACCCATCGTCGTGGCCGTCCGACCTGCCAATCTCCATTCGCTCAGGTTCGTTGGCCTCATTCGCGGACGGGATTGGCGTTTGGGCAGATGGCGGCGCTTCGCCGCCCGAGAGGGCTGGAACTGATGAACCGTCGCTCTGGCTGGCGATAGTGGGGCGCTGTTGATGCATGGACGCTCCTGGTGAAGGTGATGGGTGATGGGGCTTGTCGCGCTTCCGGGTGGGGCCGTCGCGAATCTGGCCTTGTCGAGGGCGAAGGCGGTCGAGGACTTCGAGCAGGAGCTCGTCGACCAATGCGCACTGGCGATGGCAGCAGCAGGGCTTAGCGATGGGCACATCAGACAACTCGCCAACAGCGATTCCCGCGACTGAGCGTCCCAGGAGCAATCGAGCAACGCGCGCGGACAGGGTCGTCAGACTCACAGAAGCGGCTATCGTCCGGGCATGACCACGACACACCCTGGCTGGCAGATCGATGAGGTGGCCTCCATCGGGCGAGAGAACCTCGACCCGGCCCACGTGGCTCGCTACGACGACAAGGAAGACGCCGAAGCAACCCGCGAAGTGGCCTTGCTCCAGTCGCTGGGATGTGGGTCCGAAACGGTTGTCGTCGACCTCGGAGCCGGAACAGGTCAGTTCGCACTCGCCGCCGCCGAGACGTTCCGTCGTGTCGTAGCGGTCGATCCGTCCCCGGTGATGCTTGCCAGACTGCGCGACTCCGTCCACCAGCGAGGCTCCAACCTTGAGATCGTCGAGGCTGGCTTCCTGACATATCAGCACCAGGGTGTAGGCGCAGACGTCGTGTACAGCCGCTGGGCGCTCCACCACCTGCCCGACTTCTGGAAGTCCATCGCTCTGCATCGGATCCGCGGGATACTGCCCACCGGCGGCCTCCTGCGCCTGTCCGACGTTGTGTTCTCCTTCGGCATCCACGAGGCCGAGGCCCGCATCGAGGCCTGGTGCGCAGCCCTCGGAGCTGACGAGACCGAATGGACTCGCCAGGACGCCGAAGAACACGTGCGGGATGAACACTCGACCTATTCGTGGCTTCTGGAGCCAATGATTGAAGCGGCGGGATTCGAGATCCGCGAGGCCGTCTACAGCGAAGACCACTTCCTCGCCGAATACCTCTTGACCGCAACCAGATAGACAGAGCCGACGCGGCACGAGGGTGAGGCGCCACGAGAAGCGTGAACCTGCGCGCACTTCCAGGCAGCGAGAGGCGCGCGCGCTCAAGTTCGGGCCAGAGTCATCAATATTCATGGGAAC
>JBBSHN010000233.1:0-1515 GCA_038252945.1 Propionibacteriales bacterium
CGATGTCGTCGTTAAGCCGGACGCGGACCTTCCGACTGTCGCGAGTCCGGCGCCGACTGGCGAAGCAGTGCCTGTTCGTCCCGTGGGCCGCGAACACCTGGTCCGACTGGTGGATGCGGCGTTGACCGACTTCCTGGGGCAGTGTCCTGAGCGCGACGAAGACGGTGACGTACCGATTGTGAGCGGGAGCGCTCTGGTCTTCGTCCGCGTGTCTGAGCATTCCCCGATGGTGGAGATATTCGCGCCCTTGGTGCTTGAGGCGACCGATCTGGACAGCGCCAGGTTTGAGGTGGCGGTGCTGAACCGCGACCGGCCGTTCGCCAAGTTCCTGCTGCTCGGCGACCAGATCCTGATGACCGTCCAGCTGCCCGCCTGGCCATTCCTGGCCGACCATCTGCGAGCCATGTTGTCGATGATGTGCACCCTTGCAGACGAGGTCGACGCTGACCTTGCGGCCCGCGTTGGTGGCCGCTGCTACTTCGAACCCTCCGATGGGGAAGACCCGGTCAACACCGACGAGGACGTTCATCCCGCGATGCTGACGCTCCTGCAACTGGACGCCGAAAGCCCCGGCTCGATCGACCCCGCGACGGCCGCACACATCTGTGACTACGACCGTGACCTGCTGCTTGACCAGATCCGGTGGAACGAAGAGCAGGAACTCTCCTGGCGGGAGGCGCGCGACGAGGCGCGCTCGACCGGTGACCCAGACGAGGTAGCCGAGGTATGCGAGCACGAGCGGGCTCACGCGCGACGGATGACCAAGCTGCTGCGCAAGGCTCTTCGACTCGTGGTCGAACGGCAGAAGAGCGACCGCCGGTGAGCGATCGTGAGAGGCTCGAACTACGGCACTGTTGCGTTGACAGATGGGGCTTGGCGCGAGACTGGTCGATAGGCAAGAAGTTGCTGACGCATCAGCTGATACAGCGGCTCGTCAAAGAGCGCTCCAGGTCGACAACGTCCGAATGGATCGGCCCTCGGCAGTCTCGAAGTCGGGCCGGTAGCGCACCTCGCGGGTCTTGTTTGTAGCCGGGCCGCGGCTCGACGGCGTCGAGGTGGGCCTCGGTGTACTTTCACTCCACCAACGTTGAGCTTCTCAGTCGGACATCCTGCTCACGCTGACCGGTGACGGCTTCGTCAGCCAGCAGCACCGCCGCGTTTCTGTGGTGGGCCAAAAATCAAACCGGAGGGCACATTGAGCCACGACCCGCCCGCGACAGCCGCTGACGACCTCCCCCGGTTTCACGAGTTCTTCGGACCAGCACTCACGGTGCTGGCGACCGGAGAGACGATGCGTAGCCGGGACGTCGTCGCACGGGTGTCGGACCAGCTCGGTCTGACGGCGGATTGAGGTTCCCCCCGGATCGTAGAGGCATCAGCTATAAGGAGTAGCTATGTCTGAGAAGCGGAAGAAGTACGACCGGGAGTTCCGTGAGGGAGGTTGTCCCGGGTCTCGTGGAACTTGAGGTGGCGGTCCCCCGCCTGACGCCTGCCTTGCGGTAGGTGTTGGGCGTC